>NZ_JAFEUN010000050.1 GCF_016900895.1 Parashewanella hymeniacidonis | reverse complement strand
GCGACAATTCTTCTTTGTTACATTAGCTCGAAAGAATCCCGATATTCCTTCGCTAATGCGCCTCAAAGAATTGGCGCTGAAAAAGTCCTGAAACATGCATCTTCAAGTATCATGGGTATAGATGGACATCTTATTAATTTTAAACATGAATATAATCCTCTTAACTCATGAACGTGAAGTTTCAAAAAAGACCAATACTGGTGTTTTGGTTTCTGATGTTTTGGGCGAAAATGCTCGTGTTGTGGTTTGGGAAAGGAAGAATCCTGATCCTGAGTTACTAGCACAAATTGAAAATGGTAAAGTTGCGCTGCTTTATCCTACAGAATACAGTGAAGTCGTCTCCGCTGAAACTGATTTTGATAGCTATATTGTGCTGGATGGTACATGGCAAGAAGCGCAGAAAATATACAATAAAAGTGCATATCTAAAAGATCTTCCCAAAGTGAAAATTGAAACCTCTACAAAATCCATTTATCAATTGAGGCGCAATCAAAAACCGAATGGTTTATGTACTGCTGAATGTGTTATTGAGTTGCTGAAAGCTAAAGGTATAGTCTCAACAGCTGAGGAATTGCAGTCTGAGTTTGAGGCGTTTGTTGCTGTAAACTAAAAGTAAATTTTCTAAAAATACATACAAAAAAGCCGAGTCGGTATTTAACTAACTCGGCTGTTGTATCATTGTCATTCAGCTCCCATAATCATGAGAGCATTTATTGTTATGAATCTAGTTTATCATCAGCAATGTGGTAATGCGGATCTTCAATTAAGTTCACCTCAACTAAGTCGCCAGCTTTACTCAGTAGCTGTTTACAATCGCCACTCAAGTGACGTAAGTGCAAACGCTTGCCTTCATTCATGTATCTTTCTGCCAGTGTATCAATGGCATCAAGAGCTGAATGGTCGGCTACACGAGAGTTTTGAAAGTCAACAATCACATCGTCTGGGTCGCTCTTTGCATCAAATAACTCTAAGAAGTTAGAGATTGATCCAAAGAATAATGGACCATTAAGGCGATAAACTTTCCAGCCGTTAGCATCAGTATCGGTTTGCACGTTAATGTGCTTTGCGTGTTCCCAAGCGAAAACCAATGCAGATACAATCACACCAACAAATACAGCAAAGGCTAAGTCAGTAAATACCGTAACTACTGTTACTAAAATGATGACGAAAGCATCGTGCTTAGGCACTTTACGCATGACTTTGAAGCTGGCCCATTCGAATGTACCAAGCACAACCATAAACATCACACCAACCAATGCAGCTAATGGGATCATTTCAATAAAAGCTGCCCCGAATAGGATGAATGCTAATAAGGCTAATGCTGCAGTGATACCTGATAAACGACCACGACCGCCAGAGTTAATGTTGATCATAGATTGACCAATCATCGCACAACCACCCATAGCACCGAAGAAACCACTGGTAATGTTACCGATACCTTGGCCCACACACTCTTTGTTACCTTTACCACGAGTTTGAGTCATTTCATCAACAACAGTCAGTGTTAGAAGCGACTCAATCAAACCAACCGCTGCAAGAATTGCAGAGTAAGGCAGGATGACCATCAGTGTTTCCATATTAAATGGAACAGATGGGATAGAAAATGTTGGTAACGAACCAGCAATGGTTGCATTTACATCACCACTCATTGAGCGAAGGAAGTCCAATACATTACGTGTATCTAAATCCATACCAACCACAATTGCGGTTACCGTTAAGATGGCAGCAAGTGAAGATGGGATTGCAGTAGTCACTTTCGGTAAAAAGTGAATGATGAACATGGTTAATGCAACCAGTCCAAGCATGACCATTAGTTGGTTCGCAGGTAGCCATTGCATAATGCCAGCTGCGTCAGGGACTTGGAACTGGCCAAGCTGAGCAAGGAAAATCACAATCGCAAGACCGTTCACAAAACCTATCATTACAGGGTAGGGAACAATGCGAATGAATTTACCGAGTTTAAATACACCGGCCAGAACTTGAATAATACCTGCAAGCACGACGGCAGCAAAAAGGTATTGAACACCATGCTGCGCTACTAGAGCAACCATTACAACAGCCATAGCGCCCGTTGCACCTGAAATCATACCAGGACGACCGCCAATAACAGCGGTAACTAAACCCATGATGAAAGCCGCATATAAGCCAACCATTGGCTCTACACCCGCAACGAATGCAAAAGCAACAGCTTCAGGCACTAAAGCTAAGGCCACGGTAAGCCCCGATAAAATATCGGCTTTAGAGCTAGCAGTTTTGTGACGAATTAAGTCGAACATCTGACCTCTAATTAAAGTTAAATGTGATTAGGATGAAAAATTCAAAGCGGGGGATCTTAGCAGAAAAATTGATAAAAAAGCAGCCAATTTAGGCTGCTTTTTATTAAAGTTTTAAGAAATGCTTAAAGCTTATAGATATTATCTTTAGAATCTCTATCAACGAGCTTAATAAATGGATCAACACCTAAGAATTTAGGCTCTGAATCCGCTTTAACCTCAAAGCTCAGTTTATTCTCACCAGACATAATGTGATGTTTCTCTAAAAGTAAAACTTGAGCATCATCAGTCAACTTTTCAGGGTCATGGCTGAAGATACCAATATCGATAAGATTATCTAATTGCTGTTCTGTTTCTTCACCTTTTCCTGATGCTGATTTACGAGATGCAAATACCGTCATATCCACTTGATAATTACCATTGTCTAACTTGGCAATTTGAGCGTCCTGTACTCGTAAGTCGTAAATGGAGATTTCATTAAACGAATTATCTACTAGCCGTGCTTGCTCTTCGTTTAATCCACTTTTGATGTAGCTGACTAAGTCGAGCGTTGTTGGATATGGATCATTACGATATTTATAACGCTCTAAGAAGGCTTTTAAGTTCGCATTTAAGCGTGCTTCACCTAATGCGTCTTTCAGCGCCATCATAATGACAGATCCCTTTTGGTAGTGAATATAACTTTGATTTTCACTACGCAGCAGTGGCATCTCTTTAATGCGTTCATTTGAGCGACCACGCAGGTATCTATCCAGTTCATGCTTCATAAATTTACGGAGCATGTTCTTCCCATACTTTTTCTCAAGCACCATTAATGCCGCATATTGAGAAAGTGACTCTGAAATTACAGCACTACCTTGAACGTTAGCGGCACCGACTTGATGTCCCCACCATTGGTGAGCGACTTCATGCGCTGTGACGTAATACACAGGGTCGATATTGTCAGGATCACGTAAGTCGGTGATGAAACCAATACTTTCTGAGTAAGGCACCGTATTCGCAAAACTCTGTGCAAATGAGCGATAGGCAGGGAACTCCATAATACGCATTTGCTTATGCTGATATGGACCAAAGCTCTCAGAAAAATAGTCTATTGAATCTTTAACCGACTCAATCATGCGATCAACATTCCACTTATGGGTAGGGTGGTGATACACCTCAATATTGATGCCTTTGTATTGCTCTTTTTTCACTTCATACTTTGCGGAGATAAAAGCATAAAAGTTAACCATAGGTTTATCCATTTTGTAATGGAAATAGTTACGGCCATCTTGTTGCCACTCTCTTTGCAAATACCCTGGTGCAAGTGCAATTTGATTACCAGAAGTCGAAACCGTAGTTTCAAACTTAATGAAGTTACCGTCAACGCCAAAGAAGTTTTGGTGATGGAAGTTTTCATCTTCAAGTTTGTTACTGCGAGCCTTTTCTTCTAGACCACGCTTGGTACGTTCATGGCGGTCGGAAAGCTCGGCATTTTCGTTATAGCCAAAACTCGGCAGTAAACTTGCGTTATTAATGAAGGTACCATTCTGCAGTACCGCATAATCAATACCGGATTCTTCAATACCGACTGTTTTACGTGTCAGTTGAATAGTACCTTGTACCGTCTCAGCGGGTTTAACAGGCTTACTAAAGGTCAACCATGCTGTGTCGTATTTTGATTCAAATTCACCCAAAGATGCATTTGGAATCGAAATGGCTAAATCTTCAATTCGTGTATGAGAAGGTAGGCTGACAAGGATTTTATCAATCGCATGACCTGATCGATTCTGCCACGTGATATCAAAGTCTGCTTCTATCATTCTCTCTTGAGGAAAAATATTAACGTTTGCATTGACTTTAGTTGTGGTCAGCAAAGGCAGTGATTGGAACTGTTTAAAGTCTTTTTCATAGTCAGCACGTGAATCTAAGCTTTCATCTCTTGTTTGATAGCTGTTCACCACATTAGTTTGGTAATACAAAAAGCTACCGGTTGAGATAAACACGATTAAACTGGCTGCTATCGTTGCTTTACCAGTAAACCCAATTTGATAGCCAAGTGATTTAAAACGTGCTTTTAGCGGTTGCTTGGGACCACGATGATATAACCCAAAGCCGATAACAAAGAGTATGGTACTGAATGCGCCCCAATACAGCATATACCAACTGTGCGATGCCAGACTGATCCCGTACTGGTTTAAGTCTGAATATGAAGTGGTAGGAGATGCTGAAAAGTTATACAAGCTATGACCTAAGCCCCAATTCGCCATAATAAACGTGGTTAAGAAGTAGGCGACAAACAGTGCCATTCCCATGTATTTATTTGGCGATAAAACTTGCAGAAAGAACGCCATTACTGCGCTCATGAGTAGCGGCAGTAAATAGAAGTAACTCAATCGAATCGCATATTGCGATAGCTCCAAATGTCCTTGGCCTTTAAGCAACTGGAACAAAATGGTCGTGACCATTGAAATGACATACAGTGACGCCATGACCATAGCAACAGCAAGTAACTTAGACGTCCAAAAACTGATGTTTTTTACCGGTAAGCTGTCAATGATGTCACCCATACCAGAGGTACGCTCACGCCATACAATTTCACCACTGTAATAGATTAAGATGATGACCATCAGCAAACTTGTTGCACCCGTGATGTCGCTGACCATTGCAGCAGTTAGCGGCCAATTTGAAGTTCCGTACCAACCGAAATCGTCGAACATTGGTCCAACAAGGTTGAAGACAGTGAGCAAACCAAGCACAAGGAAAGGCGCACTAAAGATGACTTGTCGAACTTCAAACTTTACTCGAGTTACAAACTGCGCCAGATTATTTGGCGAAGTTGAACGTGCAAGTTCTGCCAGTGGCTTTAATTCTGGTGCTGTTTCAACTTTACCTGCTTTTTTATCCTTCTTTTTGCTTAGGGTCGGTTGTTTTGCAATACCTGATACAAAAAGAATGACGAGAGCTAATGCTAACCAAATTAAGCGATTTTGAAGCAATAAACCTTCAAGAGGTAATACTTGAGTGTTCTTTTCAGCAATCGTCCAATATCGAGTGATCTCAGCAAAAGTAAAACGACCAAATGGGTCGAGCATTGCTGCCATTTCACGATACTGAGGTTGGCTAAAGAGCTCACCTGCGATGTTGTAGAGTACTAACATGGCGACGGCAGTTAGATATAACGCCATTAACGAACGAAAACGATTCGCCATTGCATAGAACATTACAGAGATCAGAAATAAGCTTGGAACGGCGATTACAAAGAAAGGCTGAATGTAATAATACAGTTCAACCGGACCTAGGCGAGTTTGGTCAAGCCAAGGCATGAACGTGCCAAGTAATAAGCCGAGTGGAATAAAAGCAAACGTCGTTAGAACAACGGCATAACTGCCAAGCAACCTTCCCAATTGGTAAGAAAGAGGGTTTAAAGGTTTACTGTAGACTAACTCTTCCATTTGGTGCTGGTGGTTACGAATTGCAGTGCTACCAATGAAGTTAACCACAGCGAACATAGCAATGAAAGTCATTACCGTTACGGCTAAAGCGACATTGTAAGCACTATTTTTCATTACTTCCCCACCACCGCCAATAACCACGTTATTAGATGCGACAGATAAAAAACTCAGCAGGAAAAAAAGTGTAGCAACGACATAGAAAGAAGGTTGACGGATATAATACCGCCATTCAAATGTTAAACTTGATAGAAACATGTCGCTTCCCTTATGCCGCTGTTGGATTGCGGTGGTTGTGTAAGGTAGAGAAATACAAATCTTCTAAGTCAGCTTGTGCAGGAGTGAATCCATCAGGGCATTCTGATTCCAATACATTAATGATGGTTTTACCCGCAAATAAGCGCTTTGAGATCACCGAAAGTTGAGATTCCAACTCCTGTGCCTCTTGTTGGCTACAAGTTTTGGTCCAAATTTGATCATTCAATGAATGAACTAACTGCTGAGGGTGGCCTTCTAACAAGATTTTACCGGATGCCAGTACAGCCATATTTGAGCAAAGTTCAGATACATCTTCCACGATATGTGTAGAAAGGATAATGACTTTTTCTTCGCCTAAGCTAACAAGTAAATTATGGAAACGGTTACGCTCTTCAGGATCAAGCCCTGCTGTTGGCTCATCGACAATCAATAATTGAGGATCACCCAATAAAGCCTGAGCAATACCAAAGCGTTGACGCATACCACCTGAGAATCCACTAACAGCTTTATTCTTATGCTGGAAGAGGTTGGTGTGAGCCAGTAAGTTTTCGACAACTTCTTTACGCTCTTTCTTGTTATTTAAGCCTTTAAGTATGGCTAAGTGATCTAATAAATCGAATGCACTGATTCTTGGATAGACATTAAAATCTTGCGGTAAATAACCTAACGTTTTACGCAGAGATTGTGGGTCTGAGAGAACGTCAATACCGTTAAAGTTGATTGAACCAGCATCCGCATCTTGCAGTCCAGCGATCGTTCTCATTAATGATGACTTCCCGGCGCCGTTTGGTCCAAGTAAACCAAACATGCCTTTGTCTATATTAAGGTTTACGCCATCAAGCGCCTTAACCCCATTGTCGTAGGTTTTAGTTAGCCCTGTGATTTTTAGCATCTTAACAAATCCATATTGTTGTAAAAGTGTTAAATGCTATCAGTAACAGCCCACTTAATCATTTTGCAATATGTAATTATTTGTGAATTTTTTGTGTTGAATAAAAAAACATCCGAGTCATTGCTGAGTTCGGATGTTCATTTTAGGCTGTTTTGAAGGAATTAATCGTCAAGAACATCAAAATGGACAATTTCTGTAAAGTCATTTCGTTGGAAGTTTCCGGCTCGATCATATATGGTCATTTCACTCACTCCCCAAGTACCTGGAGCAGAACCTGCTGGAAGTATAATTGTACGAGTATATGTTTTCCATTGAGTAGGATCAGACGTTGGAAATAGAGCCCATGTACCTTCATTGTATGCCCACTCATGATGTTCAACGCCTTGTGGATCTCTCAGTTGCAGTGAAGCAATATTATAACCTGAAATATTGTCTCGCACTTTAAAGGTGATGGTTACTTCTGTTTCACCATTAGGTGCAGCAGGGTTTATTGGCGCTGCGGTCACTTGAATATTAGTAAGGTCAAGCTCAGGTGATTCAAGGTCAGGATTATTTGTCGTTAGTTCAATTGATTGAGGTTGCTCATCAGTAACAACATCACTATCTCTAAGACCATGCCCTGGGTGAGTAAAGTAAACCCCTTGGGTATTAAGAGCCTTGTCTTTCATCTTGATGTAATTCATCGAGTACGTTGAAGAAGGCATGTAATGAGGCATGATAAATTGAATCGTACATGTTGCCGTGGATGCATTGTATGCTCCATGCTCTTCAACTCGATAAGTATCGGGGATCTGATCATTCATCGATGCATAGCATGCACCATTATTTGCCATTTCAGCATTTTCATCAACTTCCCATTCTGCAGTAATGATTTGGACCTCATTACCTTCACGGGTAGTAGTGACTTTTGATAATGATGCGGTATTAGCAATATATTGAGGTGGAATGATGTCTTCTAAGCTATTGTTTACAAATAACTTCCATCCAAAGTCATTTGCGCCTGCATATCTCTCATTGCCAACTTCGTCAGAAATTACGATTTGATCAGGACGCCAGAAACCATTTTTAGCTCTTTTGCTTAGAGTGAAACTCCCTTTGAGTGTTGTTCCTAAGTTCTGACCATTAGTCGGATATAGGTATAAATCAACATAGGTGCCTGTTTCACTGAATATCCGAGTGTATGCATGTTTGGCACCTTCAAGTTGATTATCAAGTGCGTGTAGCTTTAGCTCTACGGTGACCGTTTTATCTTCGTCAGCAGCGCCTTCAACACTGATGTCGATTTGGTTGATTTTCCCAGGGAATACGTAGTCAGGAAATAGGTTATAAACTTGGAATGTTAAGTCATCACGAATTTGTGAAAGATAGAAGCTACCCTGCATTATGCGGTCACGCACAAATTCATATTTTGCTAATGAGCGGCTACGTAATTTGTCTGGATTAACAATGAAATAGGCGACAGTTTCGGCCATGTCTTCATTCGGGTTTTCAGAATGAGAGTAAGCTGATACAAATTCAGTTTGTTTGGTCGTAAACCATTCATTATTTTCAAAGTACCAACCACCGAGCTCAATCCAATCGTCCTTTAGAGCTTGGTCGAAATGGTTAGCCCACAAAAAGTGTGCTTTTTCATGAATAATCAATCGATGTACATGAGCTACGGTACTTGCAGTGAAGGCCGTTTCCATAAACTCAATGTAGGTTTCGGAAGGCCAAGCTACTGCAGCTGCAGTCGGATAAAGTGGGTGTGGTGTACCGTTGAGACGACGAGCGAGATATTTTAGGTCAGCCAGTTTGTGCATGCCTTTTGGCATTTCTTCAAACATATTGATGATTCGTACAATCTCATCAGAATGGAACTGTTGGAAACGACCTGCACCTTCATTTGTCGTGTTTTGCGTTAATGTTGGGTAACTTGAAATTTTCGAACTGATACCGAAGCGGTCATTAAGGATTTTTTCAACAGCTGTCTTATCCTGTCCATTATTAGTAACGTAACGAACCAGTGCATGATGTAGTCGTTGTGAGTAGAACACACCACGTCGACCATCAGCTAAAGCTACTTTCGGTGTTGCATTTACAAAAGCGGCGATTGAAATCGTTACTGATTTGAAGCCATTTGATTCAGAAATTCTGATGTCGTCTTGCAGGAAATCTTGAGTAAGTTGCCATTTACTTGCTTTTAATGTCTGTGTTTTATACGAATTACGTTGTATTTGGGGAATTGATTTCATTGTTTCGAGAATGCGGTATGCATGCTCTTGGGACCATGTGCCGCTTTCTGAATCAACAAGTACTACATTATAATCATGACGTAACTTGTCGGCAGCAGCTTGATCAATAGGCGTAATCTCTTCATCTAGAAATTCGATAGCAATAGCTTGATTGACATTAGCAGAGTATTCGGTGCCCGCTGTAGATTGATCTTCAGCCCAATGATAAGTGAAGGTATCACCTTCAATTTTTGTTAGCTCAAAAACGTTGTCATCGTTAGATTCTGTTTGAGCAGAAAAAGAAGCACTATTAGCTTGTTGGGCGTTTGGGTCAATAAATTTTGCAGGGGCAGCCTGATAACCTGCCTTTTGGGCTTTGACAGCGAAAGCTTGCTCGGAAGCTGTGTAGAACTTAAAACTACCATCAGAAGCTGGTGTTGTTTGAAGTAATAACGACGGAGATGTTAAAAATACTTGAACATCCGCCAAGTCGTCGACATTAACTTGTCCTTCATAAGCGAGATTATTTTCAATAGTTACCGTTGTAGATGCCGATTCGTGATTATCTGAAGCGGTAATTTGAAATGATTCTTCTCCTGCAGCGCCTTCGATAGGGGTGTATGTGGCTATGCCTGCTTCAGAGATAGATAGGGTGCCATATTTAGGTTCAGCGCTAGTGGAGTATGACAATGCATCACCATCAACGTCAGTCGCTGGAATGGTGAATTCAATTACAGTATTTTTGGATGACAATG
Organism: Parashewanella hymeniacidonis; assembly: GCF_016900895.1. Classification (GTDB taxonomy): domain Bacteria; phylum Pseudomonadota; class Gammaproteobacteria; order Enterobacterales; family Shewanellaceae; genus Parashewanella; species Parashewanella hymeniacidonis. Next base: position 23,798 of record NZ_JAFEUN010000050.1, on the reverse strand, counting down.
GTTCGATATCATCGATTGTTGGTGCATCATTGACGGGTGCAATTTCAATATTAAATACAGTTACTGAAGATTGAGCATCACCATCACTGGCCTTCACAGAAAAGCTATCATTTCCGTTGAAGTTGATGTTTGGTGAATAGCTGAACATACCGTCTGCTGAAAGGGTTAATTCACCATTTTGCGTTTCACTCACGAGTTCTATAGTAACAGAGTCACTATCAACATCAGTAAAGTTGATAGTTGAAGTTAAGGCTTTGTCTTCATCTTCATCGATTGAAAACTGTTCAACTGAAACTGTCGGTGCATCGTTAACTGGGTTCACTTCGATATTGAATGCAACTGCAGCAGATTCGTCAGTACCATCACTGGCTTTTACAGTAAATGTATCGCTACCATTGAAATTTTGTTTTGGTAGATAATCAAAGTTACCGTTATTGCTGACTGATAAAGTTCCGTTTTCGGGTTGAGATACAACGGTTAAAGTTACACTATCGCCATCTGCATCACTAAAATTAATTTTTGAGGTTAACATATCATCTTCATCAACAGTAAATTGGCTCACAATTAATGTTGGTGCCGTATTTCCTGATGGTGGTGGAGTGGGTTTGGTAGCGTCATCTTTATCTGATGAACCTCCGCCACAGGCTGAAAGAAGTAATATGGAACCAATTGTAGCGCTTAAATGCTTATAATTATGGCGAGTAAACATGAATCTTCCCCTGATTCGTTTGTGAAGACTGATTTTTTGTAAATGTAATGTTAACACTTTAGTGTTAACAAAAAAATGCTATTGATGAAATATTAAACGAATAGGAGGGTAGTAAGAGTCTGTTTATTCAGAGCTGAGTCTGTGGAGTAAAACGGAGGAGGATAGTGCAAGTAATACCAATTACATTAATTAACTTCCCACTCAGCAATAGCTAAAGATTTTCAGTACAAGACGCAAGTCTGCAGCACTATCGGGATAATGCAAAAACTTGTAACGCTGTATTGGAAAGCTTTAGCCTTGCCCATTGGGAGCTTGTACGCCACCAAATTACTACTCAAAATTATCTCAACGTAGAATAGCTATGTTTTCGCCAATTTTGCTTGTACTTTGATGGCGTACAGAGCTCTGAGTTGTGAATTTAATTACTGTAGTTGGTATAAGTAACTTAAAATGAGTGGTTGTATAAAGTTAATTTCTTTTTACTGAAGATGAATTACTCCCCATGAATGGTTACGACTAAAGTTCTTGAGCCTCCATAGTCTCGGTGTTCACCTAGGTAAATTCCTTGCCAAATCCCTGTATTTAAACTGCCATTAGTAATTGGAATAGTGACACTACTTCCTAGTAAGCTTGCCTTTAAGTGGGCAGGCATGTCGTCACTGCCTTCATAAGTGTGTTTATAGTATGGTTCGTTCTCTTTTACTGAGTGATTAAAGTAACTTTCAAAATCTTGACGAACAGTAGGATCTGCGTTTTCGTTAAGGGTTAACGAGGCTGAAGTATGCTTAATGAATAAGTGCAACAAACCTATATTAAGATTTTGTATCTCAGGCAGTTTATTTATCACTTCGTCAGTAATTAAATGAAAGCCACGAGTTTTAGCTGATAATCGAATTTCAGTTTGATACCACATATTAATCTAAGTTTTACCATTAATTGTTATAAAGGCGGCGACCTTCACGCATGACTTGAATAAGTTCTGGAGCGCTCAGCTTTTTATGAAGGCGATTTTCGAAATTAATATCATAAATACGATACTTGCCATGCCTATCAATTACAGTAATTTCATTTTGTTGATAGATAGCAAAGACTCGTTGGTCTCCAACATAAACCCAATCATTCGGGTTAGGTTCAAGCAAATTATGACCAGAGCTGTAATCAGTATCTGGGTTTGAGCAACCTAACACACGCTTTAATAGAGTCGGAGCAATATTGTAGTGTGTGGTACGGTAGTTAATTACCTGTTTGCCTTTACCAGGCCAATGTATAACGAGCGGCACTTCTACATTTTGCGGTGACAAAGAATCTTTGTAATCGTTCTTGAGATCAAAAACAGCACCGTTTGCACCTGTAACCACTACGATCGTATCTTGAGAAATATTATCGATGAGGTTTTTTAGCTGTTTATCAACGTAGCTTGCTGATTGACGGTATTGATTAAATAACACCCGCTGTGCGGGTTTGTAGTCTGCAGGCGTTTTTACGGTTTTGATGCCAAGATAGCCTACAGGCGTGTCGTAAGTTTCCGTTGCATTTAAATTAACTAAAGCGAACCAAGGTTGATGTTGCTTTGTTTTCCATGCTTTAAAGCTTTCAATAATACTGGCATCTGCGATGGCATTGTTATGATGTGGTTTAACCAAATGTTTATCGAAATCATTAAATATGGCGAGTGGCTCAACATCACGATTAAAGTTCTCTGAGTTAAACAGACCTAACTTATAACCCTGATGTTTAAATTCCTGCGTTAGCACAGGCGTTTTAAAGGCAAACAAATCAGAGTCCATGTACGAGGTTTGGAGCGAGTATAACATTGAAAACATACTGCTGTTATAACCGTTACCACCAGAAAAATGATGAGTGAAATCTAAGTTATTTTGCGCATATTGAGATAAAAATGGCATCGTCTCTTTATTGAGCATATCTTTGCGCAAACTGGTCACTGAGATGAAAAGAACATTTGGCTTCGTCTCAGCAGTGCACTGCATGGCGACTTGTGGATATTCAAGAGTTGTTTCGCTTCCAACTTTTGACAGTGAACTTTGCCTTCTCTCTATCCCGTGTCTTTCCATAAAACTTTTAGCAGTCGCAGGGTAAGAAAGCGGATAAGCTTCATCGAATCGAGTAATATCAATGACATTAGCAGCATCAGCCCAAATATGAATTAAGTGGCTTCCTATGAAGCACGTACCTAAAACCGCTAACACTTTTGGGCCATTGTTGCGTTTTTGGATTTTATTAATTCGCTTCCACAGGTAGTTGGCAAGTGTGAGCTCGATGACAAGGATGATAATCGGGGTAATAAAATACGAATAGCCGTGGAACAATGCGTTGAGATCAGTCCATGCAAGGTCAACAGCGAAAGGACTTAGGTGAATTCCATAAACCTCAAAAATCTTAGTGTCATACAACAGTGTCGTTAAACCTATTGTAGCAACGATGGCAGCAAAACCTCTTAAGATTCTAGAATAGGGAAGTAATAGAGTTGTTGGAAATAAACAGACCAAATAAACAATAAAGGATAAAAAGCAAAACTGGCCGACGGTGTATAGAGTCAAATACCCCCAACCCGCAATGGATTCAGGTAAACCTAAAGCTAAAATGTATTTTGAGCCAATAAGAATGGCGAGTAAGCCATTATAAAAAGCAAACCAATGTCCCCAGTTGATTAAGTTTGATACTTTATCTCTTCCAAGTCGTTTTTTTGCTTCAAAGATATTATCTTGCATTATTAGCTCAAGTTTCTGCTTTTTAAGAAAAAAGATTAAGTGTGACTATCTTATACCCGTGATACTTCAAGATGCAACTTGCGCTATCACAGGCGTCAATTACTTCTTAACTTTAGTCGATTGTTTAAGTGCCGTTGCAAACTGCTCAACAATGGCTTCTCTAGACTCTTCTGAAATTTTACTTTCGATAATATGCGTAATGCTATTTCCTAGTACCATTAAGCTTAGGTCTATCGGCGCTTGGTGCTTGTCTAGCACAGCAAGAACTTCATTGATGATTGATTCGATTTGTTCGTTTTTGTATTTAGATTGTACAGCCATAAAAAAAATGATTCACAAAGAATAGAATTAGCGGCATATAATACCGAAAATTTAAATGACTATCACTAACGCCATATGACTATTTCAATTGACCAAGCAATTATTCACGAAATCACGCAAGCCGCTGAAGGTAAATTAACATGCCGGCTCCGTCCACAGCCTTTACTTAATGGCTCCGCAGTTGAAGTAATGCTTGAAGAGCTTCATCAAACTTATACCAGTAAAGCAGGCAAAGGCTTTGGCTATTTTGGTGTACCTGAAGAAGATGGTGAAGCCAGTACTGTGTTTTCAGACCAATTAACTCAATATCGTCAAGGCGAATTAGGTTTTGTTGAATTTACAAGCAAAGCGAGTCAGTTATTACAGCAAGAGTTAGCAAAGTATGACTTCAGCCAAGGTGGTTTCCTGTTGATGGCAAGCTATACCAACTTAACCAGTGAGTTTTTGTTCGTTGCATTGTTAAATGCTAAACAGTCAATGACTGTATTAGATGACATGGAGCTTTCACAAAATAATCATTTGGATTTAAATAACCTGCAGTTAGCAGCCAGAATAGATTTAACTGAGCTGCAAGCTGATCCTGAGTCTAAAAAATACATTTCATTTGTGCGAGGTCGAGCAGGGCGGAAAGTGGCTGACTTTTTCTTAGATTTTATGGGCTGTGTTGAAGGTGTTAATACTAAAGTACAAAATAAAAACTTAATGGTTGCATTGGAAGATTTCGTCTCCTCTAATGAGCTCACAAAGGATGAAAAACAAGACGTACGTGAAAAAGTTTTCAATTATTGCACTGAACAGTCTGACGTCGGAGATGATATCGATCTGAAATCCTTAGCTTCAGAGTTAGAAGAGGGCGGAATGGATTCGTTTTATGATTTTGCCAATACTGGTGAATACGAACTGGATGAGTCTTTTCCTGCCGATAAAGCGACGCTTCGTCAATTGAAAAAGTTTTCTGGTACAGGTGGTGGCGTAAGTTTAAGTTTTGACGGTAAACACCTAGGCGAACGTGTGATTTACGATCCCATTTCTGACACGATTATGATTAAAGGTGTGCCAGCTAACCTCAAAGAGCAGTTGGATAGACGCTTGAAAGGTGAGTAGATTTTAATTCAATCTAAAAAAACTCAGTTGAACGCTAAATGACTTTTTATGCCCATGAAAGTAAATTAATAACCTGATTTAATATTATCACCTGTTGGGTGAATACTCTGCGCTTGAAACGTACCCAACTGAGTTTTCTAGGTTAAAGCATCCTGATGGGTATACAGGATGCTTTTATGCCAATGGCTTACTTTTGATTTATAAATACTGGCGACGTAAGGTCGAGCGCATGTCCTTTAGTGTCGTTAAATGTAAAATCTAAATAACGAGCTGTAAATCCCGTTTTTAGGCTATCTTGGTTCAATGTAAACACGCAGGAGTGTGTTTGTTTATCACATTGTCCACCTTCAAACGTTGCGTCTATATATTTTGCACCAGTAGTTTTTTTTCTGAAATCTCTTTTTTGGGGATTAAACGCTTTCCACAAAGTGACACTACCTACCGGAATAAAGTCAGTTTTAATTTTGATAATATGGTGTTGATAATCAGGTTCCCATGACACTTTAGGGAAATTAGCTTTATCTAAAACCATTTGATAGAAATTAGAGATTAATGCAAATAAGTTGAGTGATCCTTGAATATGGTGAGACTGGTTAGCCTCAGTATGGAACAGGTTGTCACCCGGGATAAAACGTATGTATTGTTGTAACGAGTCGGGTGGAAAGAACTCATCGGACGATGCATTAATGATGAGTTTCGGAATCGATAACCTTTTCCGATACTTTGTGACATTCATATAAGATACTGGATCTTCAATATTCATTAATTGAGTGAACTCAGGCGTTTGGAGTCTATTGGTTACACCTTGTTCAACGAAGTCATTAAAAGCATCAGGCCAATCATTATAGGCTTTATAGATATGCTCAAGGTTATGCTTTACATTGAAAATATCAATTACCATAGGAATAATGGCATTGACACGTTGATCTGCAAGCGCAGTTAACCATGTAATCCAACCCCGTTTGCTTGCACCTGAAACAATAAAGTGTTGCGGTTGAATATATCCTTGTCGAGCGGCTTCAGATTGAATTAGATTCATTGCACTTACTGCTGCTTTTGTCATTGCTATATGCGCAGGCCAGTACTTACCATGGGTGGGATCATCCATAAATCGATTCCAACTGTAGGCAATGATTCCATCTTCTTGACGTGGAACACCGTCTTCAAACGAAATAAATTGATTTGGTACTTGTTTGAGTACTGCGACTATTGAACCAAATTCTTCAGAAACGGCCGCAGCAACTTGGGTTTCAGTAATAGTACTACTTCCACTACTGGAAATAGTTCGTGCAGTTAATAAACTTTCGTTTTTATCCCGATTTTTACCACCTGTAATAAACAATAAGCTTTGTTTATTTTTAATCTGTTTAGGCACGATAACATCGAGTTGATGATGCCACTCAGTACCAAAGTTACTGACGTCTTGAGGAGGCCAAAATTGGCTGGTTAGATCGTAGTGATAAATGGTTTCGTCTTTATTTTTATCGGATGACACTAAGTTCCAGCTGGGCTTTTGACTACTTGTTATATAACAGTTCAGAACATTATGAGGGTGTGTGGAAAGAAATGAATTACTACAGTTTTGTGTTGCAGCATAAACTTGGGAGCTGCATATCGTTAAAACTGAAGCAAAAATTGGAAGTAAAAATTTAAAATAAAGACCTCTTTGGTTCATAAAGATACCTTTAGATAGACTGCGACTTTCAGAGAGTAATCAATTTATCTGAATCTAGACTGACTCATAAAGGCGATATACCCATGATACTTGAAGATGCATGTTTCAGAACTTTTTCAGCGCCAATTCTTTGAGGCGCATTAGCGAAGGAATATCGGGATTCTTTCGAGCTAATGTAACAAAGAAGAATTGGCGCTGAGAAGTCCACGTAGTGCGAGTTGCACAGCTTGCTACTCTTCGTTGCCAGTGCTAACAATAGCTCACTATTGCCGCACACTGTCGCCTTGATTAACAAGTTGTGCATTCTCGCTGAAATCGAGCATCTTCAGGTATCATGGGTATATAAATCTAAGTTAAAAGATTGCCCAATAACCTTTATTGGACAATCGCAGTGAGAAGAGTCGCTACCACTTCTTCTTTGGCTGAAACAACATATCCAAATCGTCATTATCTTTTTTCTTGGATGGTGCTTTTACTTCCTCTTGTTCACTTTGGCCATTAATCTCATCCAGCAATATTTTTGATTCTTCGAGCTTTTTAGACACAAAGCGATCTTCTGGATTCTTTATTTTTATGGCATTCAAGGTTGAGAGTGCTTTATGAAGTAATTGTTTCGCTGAGCCATATTGCTTCATGTTTTTGGCTGATTTTGCCCGAGTAAGCATAGCATCAACATTGATACGTAATTGCATATTGTTAATACGATTTTCTTCGTTAGTAAAAATCGTTGGATCAATTTTTCCTTTGGTGTGTTCAGCACGTAAAATCGCTTTCAGCTTTTTGAGTAATTGCACAAGCATGATCAATTGCTTGTCATTATCAGGAATTTGAACCGTATCAATGCTTGCAGCTTTATTGGACGAGTTTTGTAATTGTTCGATTTGGCTACTTAAATCAATCAATCTTCTTTGATAATCTTGTTGCTGTTGAGCATTACTGAAACTTACCGCAACTTCGAGTGCTTCAGCGAGTCTTTTATACAACACTAAAACAACATCTTTTGAGCACGGGAAAAGCGCAACGTTGTCTAAAACGCTTTCAGTTTCGTCAATGAGTGATCGCTGTTTTTGAAGCTGTAATCTGCGTTCAGAGTCAATTCTTTCTTTGTGTTGTTGATATATGTTAATGCCGATAATTAAAAGTAATAAAGCACTAATAACGATGAGCGCAATCGTGAAAACCATAATTCTTCCATTATTTTTAAACAACAGTCCATATAGCTATGCTATCGGCCGTTCTTATTTAATTTTACAAAATCTTTCTAAGTCCGTGAAATAAAAATAACTATTCTACTTTCTTATAAGCAGGCGACTCAAAAACGATGTTCTGAAATTATGCGCTTCTGATTTTACGTCAATTTAAGCTTGCAGTGCTAGTGTCGCTTTATTGTTTTAGTAAGAATTTATTGAATCCAAGCAACTTTTAACAAAGTTGACTGAAAACTTACTGCTTTATTACTTTTAGAAAACAATTATTGGATTAACTATAACCTTTGATTATAGTTAATATCCATTTTATAAGATTTAACTCTTTGCGGTTGAACATAGAGGAGTACAAATGAAGCTGCAGCAACTACGATTTATTGCAGAAGTGGTAAACCATAATCTGAATGTATCTGCCACAGCAGAGAATCTGTATACATCGCAGCCAGGGATAAGCAAGCAAGTTAGAATGCTCGAGGATGAGCTGGGCATACAAATTTTCGGCCGAAGCGGCAAACATTTAACGCATGTAACACCTGCTGGTCAACAAGTGATCAACATTGCAAATGATATTTTAAGTAAAGTCGAGGGCATCAAAAAAGTTGCAGAGGAATATACCTTACCTGATCAAGGTGAGCTCAACATTGCAACCACTGACACACAAGCTCGATATGCTCTGCCTACTATAATTAAAGGCTTTATTAAACGTTACCCTAAAGTCAATTTGCATATGCACCAAGGTACGCCAACTCAAATTAGCGAGTTAGCGGCTCATGGAAATGCTGATTTTGCCATTGCTACTGAGGCAATGCATTTGTATTCAGATTTAGTAATGCTGCCTTGTTATTATTGGAATCGTTCTATTATTGTTCCTAAAGATCACCCATTAGCGAGTCTGTCTAGGATAACGATAGAAGATTTAGCAAAACACCCACTCGTCACTTATGTTTTCGGTTTTGATCGTTCAAGTGCTATTGAAAAAGCATTTAATAAAGCAGAATTAGAGCCTAGAGTTGTATTTACTGCAACGAGCGCTGAAGTTTTAAAAACATATGTTCGTTTAGGTTTGGGGGTAGGTGTTATCGCCTCTATGGCAATGGATCCTGAATTAGATAAAGATCTAGTATCTATTGATGCAAGCCATCTATTTGAAAGTAGTACAACTAAGATTGGTTTCAGAAGAGGCAATTTCTTACGTACTTATATGTATGACTTTATTGAGTACTTTGCACCGCACTTAACAAGAGACGTGGTTGAAAAAGCCGTAGCGCTTCGTGACCAACAACTTATTGATAATATGTTTGCTGGTAAAGATTTACCCGTTCGATAGTCCTGAAACATGCATCTTCAAGTATCATGGGTATAGCAACAAAAAAGGAAGCTAATTAGCTTCCTTTTTTTATACAACGTATGAGCAATTATACGCGTTTTTTGAATTCGCCAGTACGTGGGTCGATTTCAATAAAGTCACCATTCTTAACGAATTCAGCAACAGTGATTGTAGCACCACCTGTAATCGTAGCAGGTTTCATCACTTTACCCGAAGTATCGCCACGAGCAGCTGGCTCAGTGTATGTCACTTCACGTACTACCGTGTTTGGCAGTTCAACAGAAATTGCTTTACCTTCGTAGAACGTGACTTGGCAAACTTCTTCCATGCCATCAACAATATAAGGTGTTGCTTCACCTAAATTCTCAGCTTCTACGTCGTATTGGTTATATTCTTCATCCATAAAAACGTACATTGGATCAGCGAAATAAGAGTAGGTGCAATCAAGACGATCTAGGATGATGTCTTCAACCTTATCTTCAGCTTTAAACGCAGTTTCAGTACCAGTGCCTTGTAGTAAGTTCTTTAGTTTCATTTTAACTACTGCTGCACCACGACCTGAACGGTGAGTTTCAGTTTTAAGAACAACCATCGGGTGGTTGTCTACCATGATGACATTACCAATACGGATTTCCTGAGCGGTTTTCATTTATCTTTGTTCCTATTAAGTTCTTATTTCTTGGCGGACATTATAGCTAAACCAGCATAAAATGACAGTCTCAGAGCTATCTGTGTAGGAAGAGTTTGAAGCGCATCGATGAAGGAATGTTGAAACCTTTCAAGTTGATGCAACAAAAAATATGCCTATACAAAAAGGCCAAATAGGCTGGTTTAAAATAAGTTTATTCTAAGGTTGTGATTTGATCTGTTTAGCCGTTCGGTTTTCGACAAAATCCACCAGTCGAGATGCTAAGTCTGAGCCATTAAGTGCTGTTTTAGGCCATTCATAAGCATGTTCTAATAACGCCGAATGGTTTGTGTTAAAAGAAGACCAAGATTCAATGATAGTTTCAAATTTGTCTAGGTTAAAATCTAGGTTCACCTGCTTTTGAATTTCTGCTAACTCTGTGGGTAAATGTTCGCAATATCTCTTCAAAAAAGCATTCAGCTTGTTGATATGAGCTTGATCATCCTGTGGGTATATATGCCAAATAAAAGGCTTTCTAGCCCATTGTGCTCGAAGGAAAGAATCCTCGCCACGAATGATATTAATGTCTGATAACCATAATAATTTATCAAAACCTTCTTGATCAGTAAAAGGAGTGATAACCAAGGTTAAGCTACCAAACGGGTAACTTTTTCCAACAATAAGTGTTTTTTCATCTATTGCTAAAGCCGAAGAGATTGAATGCACACTGCGGCTGTTCGGAACGAGTAAAATAGTGGACTTTTCTGATGTTACCAATGATTGTACTATTGTCTCTAATGCAAGGGATTCATAGCTAAAAACACTGATGATTTGTTGGTCGTGATAATGGATACCAAATGGAGCCAAAAATTGTTTTTTTACGTCTACAGTTGAGAGAAATGTGTCTTGAAGCTTAAATAAATCAGATTCACAAATTAACCCACCACTTTTTTCACTGAAACCTGGAAAAAAAAATGATTTGCTGATGCCATTGTTTTGGAGTGATGGGAGTCCATGAATATCGTCAATCCAAGATTCAGCAGACAAATACTCTAAGTTGAGCCATACGGGTACTTGCTTACCACATTTCTCTAGTTTGTTTTTAACTGCATCTGGGAGTTCGCAAGCGAAAGCTTCAATGATGGTGTCGCCAGCTAACCACGATGCTGGTGTTTTATCATTCCAATGTATAACTTCAATATTATTGAACTTCTGGCGTTCAGTGGTTGGATCTAAGCCTGGAAGAATATGATGAAAACTGTTTAAGTCATCAACCCATAGTTTAATGGAGCGTTGATATTCAGAAGCTAACTGTTTTGCGAGACGCCATGTAACGCCAATATCGCCATAATTATCGATGACGGTACAGAATATATCCCAATGGTTATGTTTTATTGTCATAAAGAGTATTTAATAAAAAAGCGGCTCAAGGCCGCTTTATGCAATTTGCAAATAACGTTATGCTAATTCAGCTAAACACATTTCTTCGTGAATTTGTTTAACCCATTTATCAACGCGTTCTTCGGTAAGCTCTGGTTGACGATCTTCATCAATGCCTAACCCGATAAAGTGATTATCGTCGGCCATACCTTTTGATGCTTCAAAATCGTAGCCATCTGTTGGCCAATGACCAACAATAATACCGCCACGTTCAGAAACGATATCACCTACCATTCCCATAGCATCAAGGAAGTACTCTGCATAATCTTCTTGGTCACCACAACCAAAAATAGCGACAAGTTTATCTTCAAAATTGATTTGCTCAAGTTCAGGGAAGAAATCATCCCAATCACATTGTGCTTCACCATAGTACCAAGTTGGAATACCAAATAGCAGAAGATCAAAATCGGCAATTTCTTCTTTGGTGCTTTTAGCGATGTCTTTTACACCGACCATTTGCTTGCCTAATCTCTTTTGGATCATTTTGGCTACTGCTTCAGTGTTACCTGTATCACTGCCGAAAAATAAACCTACTGTTGCCATTTTCTTTCCTTTGTATAAAACGTTTTAACTATGCCTACGTTAGACCTTTGAACAACCGAAATTGTTTCAATCTTCAAGTTGAGCAATTAACATTGATTCTATCAGCTGTGCCCTGCTCAAATTTTCTTCTAACGCCTTTTCATTCAAAATATCATACAATTCTTGCGATACCTTGAGCTCAACTCTTTTAAGGCCTTTTGCTTTGTCTCTGAGGATCTGATTCCTCTTATTGACTTTTAATTGCTGAGAGCGGGGTAGAGGATTGCTTCGTGGTCTACCGCGGCGCTTTTCATCTGCAAAAAGGTCAAATGTTGTTCTGTCTGCTTGTTCTTTTGCCATGGTTAACCAATCCCAGAGGACTCCCAGAAAAATTGGATTAACCCTTTTGAAATAAACCCAGCACAGCCAAGAAATAACACCAGCCAGACAGTATAACGACCAAATTTAGGTACTTTGCCCTCTTTTAATACATCATGTATCGCCATGCCGATAAAAAAGAATATCGCTGCAAAAAAGAAGTTTAGCCCCAATGTCTCAATTTGTTCCATGTACTGATTCAACATAAATCTCGAACTCTTGTTGTCTCACTGGTCACAAGTGAAGTTGCTTTGATAAGCCGTTTCCACTCTACCTAAATGCATTTCCCAGTAACTTGAGTTGTTAAACTGAGCCTCATAACTAAATGAGGCGGGAATATACCATATAAGCTCAAGATTATGAATCGCTACTGACACTCTGTTCAATAAACTCTTTTACAATTCGGTTAAATACCGTTGGCTTTTGTGCATGCAACCAATGTCCCGTGCCTTGTATTGTTTTTGCAGAGGCATTTGGAAACTGAGAAATAATAATATTTCTGTGTTCTGAGGTTACATAATCAGAATCACCCCCCCGTAAAAATAGACAAGGGCCTCGGTACTGTAGTTGGCTATAAGGCCAATCAATTAAATTATTGTAACTGTTATATAAACCATCTAAATTCATTTTCCAGCTAAACCCGGTTTCAGTGCGCTGTAAGTTCTTCAATAAAAATTGTGATGTTGCATTATCAATATTTGAATCAATTAAATGTTGTAACGCTGCTCGTCTATCAGAGTTGCCTTCTAAAGGGAGACTTTGTAAAGCATGAAATACAGTGTCATGTCTTCTCGTATACTTGGCGGGTGCGATATCCGCTGCCACAACACTTAAACATTTTTCTGGATGCTTCAATGAAAAAGCTAAAGCAACTTTTCCGCCCATAGAATGACCAACTATGTGTGCTCGCTCTATGATGCATTTATCTAGTACTTTAATAAGTTGCTCAATGATAACTTCAAAAGTCAGGTCATTAATGTGTAAGCTTTGGCCATGATTCGGTAAATCGATCCTGATCACTTGGTGTTTTTGTTCTAATTCATTACCCAGCGATTTAAGGTTATCGAGATTTCCAAATAGCCCATGAAGCAAGACGACAGGTGCTCCCTGTCCTGAAACAACATAATTCATAATTTTATGTAAACAATTCTTTTTTACAATTGTGCTTCATGAAGGCTCATTATTACAAGTTTTACTCGAAAATAGCTGTGATTTAAATCAATGAATTAGAAGGTTCTAATGTAGTGGCCAATCAAAAAATGTGATAAATATGATCAAACTGGGATCGTACTGATGACGTCTCACAATAAAATCGGTATCTTATATTGATAAGATTGAAATCATCGAAAGGAATTTAGATTCATGAAATATATTGAAGTAGACGAGGAACTGTATCGTTTTATCGCAGGTAAAACAGAACGAATTGGTGAAAGTGCTTCCGATATTTTGCGCCGTCTACTGGGGTTAGTCATTGAAAATAAAGAAAATAGCAAACCTGAGTCTATTCATGAGCCAAGCCTTGAAGCTCAACGAACTGAAGAGAAACCGAAAGAAATAAAGAAAAAAGTAAAATCAGAATCGATTGAGTTTGCTCATCTATTTAATGATGAAGCCCTTCAATCACAAAAAGGCGCAGTAGGCCGTTTTTTGTTTGTACTTGGTTGTTTATATAAGTCTACACCCGAAAATTTTGCTCAAGTCTTGCAAGTTCAAGGGCGTGGGCGTCTGTATTTTGCAACCTCTAAAGAAGCACTGCTTGAAGCCAGTAAATCGGCGAATCCAAAAGAAATTGGTACAAGCGGTTATTGGGTGACAACAAACAATAATACCGCTAAGAAACAGACCATTCTTAATGAAGTGCTTCATTTGCTTGGTTGTGAAGTAGAATTAGCTGCTGAATTGTCAGCAAAGATTTAAACGCAGAGGTTAGTCGTGGCGTTACATGAAAGAGCAGGGCAACCTGCACAACAAAAGGATTTGATTAACTTACCGAAGTTAATGACTCATTATTATCGAAGTATTCCTGACTCAAATAATGTTGAGCAACAGGTAAGTTTTGGTACTTCTGGTCATAGAGGCACCTCTTTAAAATCTAGCTTTAATCAAAACCATATCTTAGCGATTGTACAGGCGGTTGTTGATTATCGTAATCAAGCCGGTATCTCAGGCCCTCTTTATTTGGGTATGGATACTCATGCGTTATCGCATGCAGCATTTGTAACTTCTGTTGAAGTTTTAGCGGCGAATAATGTTCATATTATTGCTCAGCGAGATGAGAGTTTTACTCCTACGCCAGTGATTTCACATGCGATTGTTTCTTATAACAGAGTGAATGATGCATGTGCTGATGGTTTGATTATTACCCCTTCTCATAATCCACCACAAGATGGCGGTATTAAATATAACCCACCACATGGTGGGCCTGCAGAAGGTGAAATTACTAGCTGGGTTCAAAATCGTGCCAACGATTATTTAACTAAACAATTGGAAGGCATTCGTAAAGTTAACTACGATATTGCGACAAAGCTGGGTCAAGTTGATTGGCAGGACTTAATTTCTCCATACGTTAACGATTTACACAATGTCGTTGACCTTGATGCGATAAAGAAAGCCAACGTGAAAATTGGTGTCGATCCACTTGGTGGTTCAGGTATTCACTTTTGGAAGCCGATTGCTGACAGATACGGCCTCGATATAACTCTGGTTAACGACAATGTCGATCCAAGTTTTGGTTTCATGACGCTGGATAACGATGGCAAAATTCGTATGGATTGTTCATCGCCATCAGCAATGGCAGGTTTACTGAAGCATAAAGAGAATTTTGATATTTGCATAGGCAATGATCCTGACTATGATCGTCATGGTATTGTGTGTCCAAGCTTTGGCTTGATGAACCCAAATCATTATCTTGCTGTAGCCATTGATTACTTGCTTCAATATCGACCTGAATGGAGTGGTAATTTAGCGATTGGCAAAACACTCGTTTCTAGTTCAATGATTGACAAAATTTGTCAAAAACATGGTCGTAAAGTCATTGAAGTTCCTGTAGGTTTTAAATGGTTTGTTGATGGTTTGGCTGACTCTTCAATTGCTTTCGGTGGTGAAGAAAGTGCGGGTGCAGCATTTTTAAGAAAAGATGCTTCAACATGGTGTACCGACAAAGATGGTTTTATTCTCGGCTTACTTGCTGCTGAAATTTACGCCGTTACTGGTCAATCTCCAGCAGAAAGATACGCAGAGCTTGAACAGGAGTTTGGTAATAGTTATTACCAACGTGTCGACAGTCCAATCAGCTTGAAGAAAAAACAAAAATTTTCGAAGCTTACTAATGAGTCCTTTAATGTGGATGAATTAGCCGGAGAGAAAATTGTTGATGTATTGACGAATGCCCCTGGTAATGGTGCTGCAATAGGCGGTGTTAAAATCGTTACTGAAAATGCTTGGTTCGCAGCGAGACCGTCTGGTACTGAGGCTTTATTTAAGATTTATGCTGAGAGCTTTATATCGGAAGAGCATTTATCTCTCGTTTTAGAGGGTGCCAAAGAAATTATTGCTGATGCTTTAAAGTAGTTTGCTTCTTTTAAGTATCTCCCAATAAGGGAGATACTTAATTCATATTCCCACAATTTAATAAATCTCTCCTTCTTATTACACAATAATTGAGATACTACTGTTTTAGACAGAATATTGATTAATTATTTTAGTTTAACGATTAAATTAAATTCATCTATGTTGATTCCTTTTGGAATAAAGTCAAATATGAAGTAAAGCATTAAGGTTACTTTATATCATCGCATGGCTGTCCAAAATCATTTTTTACCAAAGATTCCGCAATTCTCTGAGGCCGAGCTTCAAGATCTGAGAGCGAGTGATTCTTATCGAAACATTACCACATTGCAACCTTGGGAGTTTTGCCCAGAAGCTCGTGATGAGCTTAAGGTGTATGAGCTTTCTGTACCACATCCTGAAAGAACTCATCATCAACTATTTATTGTATTTTTGGGCGGTTTATATTCAGTTAGCCAAGGTTCATACGCCAACGATCCACATGAAAAGCTTGCCGACTTCTCAGATATTTCGATTTTAAAAGTATCAGGTTTTTGGCGGACTCAGTATCAGATTCATGTAAATGATAATCCGATAGCAAAATTGTTATGTTTTATGATGATAGAATCAGAAATCAAACCTGAAATAGTCGCAAGTAACATTAAAAGTTCTCAACCAGCACTAATAGCTTCGTTATTATTACAAATGAGCGACTACAGAGCCTCTGAGGTTTTGGATAGATTATCGGAAGAATTACAAGAGAAAAAATGGTTAGAAGTAGTCACTATTCTCGTTAATAATGATCTTGCTAAAACTTCAGTATATTCAAATCTTATCTTTTCATCACGATCGCCATCATTAAATTTATTTCTTAAATTAGGCCATCAAGAGTTTGCAAAATTAATCCCTTTGTTACCACAAGAGACATTAACTTCCCTTGTATTAAACGAATATGAATCAGTCACTGAGCATGAATGGAATAAAGTGATTTTATTGTTTGAATTGTTAGCGAATCATAGAACTGGTCAACGTAATGCGCATGTTGCTGAAAAAGTAGAAAACTTATTAAAATTGATTTGCTTAGAAAACTTTGATGAAGAAGTTGTATCTGATGAAATGAACTTGAGTAAACGCAGCTTGCTAAAGCTAAAGTTGATGAAGTGTGATTCTCAAGCTCTTAAAAGACATGTTGCCCAAAGCCTTACACAGATGGAACAAAAAGTTTATCTCAATAGTATTCCACTGAAGTTACTCTATGAGGACTGTGAGAGTTGTAATCTTGATAATTCAGTAGCATGGGAAGTGATAGTTAAGCGTATTACCGAAGGAGAAAAAGTAGAGCATTTTTTACAAAATGCAGGTCAAAATTTGAAAAATTATATTTTGAATCATTACCTTGATTTATATAAACAAGTAACACCAAGTAAACAGTTGGAATTTTTGGTTTATTGCTTAAATTATTTGTTGAAAAACAAAGCTTACTCAATAGATGAACTGCATAAATCAAGATTAACTGAGGTACTGTTTGAAGTCGAATCGAATGCTCAAGATTCCAGTGGATACACCCATGAAGAAGTTGAATTTCTGAGTTCATTAATGGATTCTTTGAAAGTGGGCAGCAAGATCAGACTCATTAAAAGAGTCGATGATCTTTTTGGTGAGAAAATAGCTTCGAGGCTGTTGTTTGTTTTGGTAAAAGAAAAGCCTGAATACTTTACTAGTATGACAAAGTTTTCACCACTTCTCTGCAAAAAACTATGCATGGGACTTGATCGTGAAAAACAACGTTTACTGGAAAATATTTTTAAAACTGAGCTTTTTAAGCTCAACGGAGAAGGCAAGCGAGTATTTGCGATTTGCTTATCAAATATTTCATCAATTTTTAGAAGCGACAGTGGCATTAAAGAATGCATTACTTCAGAGCTAGATAATGAATTATCAATTGAAGTGGTGAGTGACATTTGGAATCAGTGCCATGCTCTATTTTTTGTTCTTTATGAAAGTTCAAATGACAGTAACAAAACAAAATTATTTGAATTGCTTGGGCTGAATGAGAGAAAAGAATTTATTTCTGATGTGGGAAGGTATATTACTTGCGATTTTGTTGAGGCCATTGGAAAGCAATCTGATAGATTAATATTTTTATTAGGGGCAGCACCAAATTCTGCTTTTATAGCGACAGAAGCAATTAATGATCATGAATTTGCTGAGTTATTAATTCAGATGAAACCACTTATTAGACAGTCTTTATTGATGTTGTTCCCTACAAGAAGAGAGTCGATTATCCAAAAAGAAAAAGAAATTCGTGCGACCCTAGTGAATAAAAAGGCTTTAGAGACGGCGAAAACCCCTAAAATAGCTTCCGCCAAAGGTGTTAAAAACTGATATGGCAGCTCGGTAGGTCATTTTTTTGAATATAATTTTGATGAAATTCTTCAGCAGGAAAAAACTCTTGGGCCGGAACAATTTCAGTAACGATTTGACGATTACCCCATTTAGCACTCTTGGCTAACTCATGAAGAGATGCTGCAGCGGATTCTTTTTGAAATTGATCGTAGAAAAAAATCACACTTCGATACTGATGACCGAAATCATCGCCTTGTTGATTTAGAGTCGTTGGATTGTGATTAGCCCAAAAGATGGCAAGTAAATCATCATATGAAACGATGGACTCATCATACTCTACTTGAACGACTTCAGCGTGACCTGTCTCACCGAGTTTTACTTCTTCATAGGTTGTTTGATTTGAGCTTCCACCCATATAACCACTCGTAGCGTTTATGACACCTTCAATTTGCCTAAAAAAATACTCTACACCCCAAAAGCACCCGGCTCCAAAAGTCGCTACAGCCATATAAACCTCAAACTATCTAAACGTAAAACCATCTGGACGTCTATATTGCTATATGGGCTTTTTTAACGCAAGCATTTTTTGTTAATTTTTTGAGTATTTGCTAAGACGAGTTGTTAGTAAGCTACTACAACTGAAATATGATAGAATTTGCAACATTCAAAAATGAGAACTGAATCACATCAATATTTTTAGATGTGTTAAATGTATCTAAAAAATAAAGGAGCCCTACGTGCAGCATACGTTAATGGAATCCAAAGACTTTCTAGCTTTGACTCTTGCCAATCCCAAATCGATTTCTGAAACATTTTCATTCACTTTAAATAATCAAACCCAAGTTCATGTATGGGATACCGGAGTGATTGTATTTGAACCCCAAAAAGCGGGTAGCAAAGATATTGTTCTATCTTCAGCGGTTCACGGTAATGAGACTGCACCAATTGAAATTTGTAACCGATTAATTAAAGAACTGCTTGAAGAAAGCATTGAAGTTCATCACAGAACAATGTTCCTGATCGGTAACCCTGACTCGATTCATAATGGCACCCGTTTTGTCGAAGAAAATATGAATCGATTATTCAATGGTGCTCACTCAAGTGGTAAAGGTTTAGTTAATCAAGAGCGAATTCGTGCAAAACGTTTAGAAGAGTATGTTGATCGTTTTTATACTTCACAAGCTGATGGTCGTCATCGTATTCATTACGATTTACACACTGCAATTCGTGCATCTAAGCATGAAAAGTTTGCTATTTATCCTTACCGTGATGATAAAGCTTATAGTGCCGAGCAAATCATGTTTCTGGCTGCTTGTGGTGTCGATACCATGCTATTTCATCACGAACCAACTACGACGTTCAGTTACTTCTCATCAAGCAACTATGGGGCAGATGCATTTACCGTTGAGCTGGGCAAAGTTAGACCGTTTGGTCAAAACGATATGACTCGTTTTATCGCAACCCATGAAATGCTTTCACGTTTAATTACTGGTCGTGAACTTGAGCTTGATGCTTTTAATGAAGATAAATTGAATTTATATCAAGTTTGTCGTGTGATTAATAAGAACTATGAAGATTTCGAGTTTACCTTTGCAAATGATGTGGAAAATTTTCGATCTTTCCCAAAAGGCTACGTTCTGGCAAAAGAAAACGGTGATGAAATTAAGATCGAACATGATGAAGAAGCCATTGTTTTCCCGATTACAAATATCCCTGTCGGTAACCGAGCCGTACTAATGTTGATCAAGCCAGAGAGCCTTAATGTTAAGTAGCAAAATAGGTTTGTAAACCAAACAATACATCAGCTTAAACCATTACTTGGTGGGCAAGGGGGCTGAAAAGTTGCCTGTATTTTTACGTTAACGTAAATTTCACTCTGCGTATTAGAACATTTTGAACTTGATGGGTTTCTCGTCAAGTTCTCTACATAACAAGAGCACACTATGAGCAACGCAACACAAAACGAACAGATTGTGCACAGCGTAAGCTTTCTAGATAGAGATTCATTAACAATCCCTAAACTGAGAGTTACCAATGCTGACGGCACTGTGATTGAAGGTGCAACCTTACCAAAGATTGATGAAACTTTGGCTAAGCGCATGTACGACACATGCGTATTCACTCAAGTCCTTGACGAGCGTATGTTAGGCGCTCAACGTCAAGGCCGTATTAGTTTTTATATGACGTGTATTGGTGAAGAAGCTGCCATTATCGGAAGTGCAGCGGCGTTAGATTCGCAAGACGTTATTCTTGCTCAATATCGTGAACACGCAGCACTACGCTTTCGTGGTTTTACTACTGAGCAGTTCATGGATCAAATGTTCAGTAATGAAAAAGACCTAGGTAAAGGTCGTCAAATGCCAATTCACTATGGTAGCTCTGAGTTGAACTATCATACGGTTTCTTCACCGCTTGGGACGCAAATTCCTCAAGCAACAGGTGTTGGCTATAGCATGAAAATGAATGGCCATAAAAACGTGGCGATTTGTTATTTCGGTGAAGGCGCTGCATCAGAAGGTGATTTCCATGCAGGCCTTAACATGGCAGCGACGTTAAAGTCTCCGACACTCTTCTTCTGTCGTAACAATGGTTATGCTATTTCTACACCTGCAGAAGAGCAGTTTAAAGGTAATGGTATTGCAAGTCGTGGTGTTGGTTATGGCATGCACACGATTCGTTTCGACGGCAATGACATGCTTGCAGTGCTACTAGCTACACAAGCAGCACGTGAATTTGCGATTGAAAACAGTGTTCCAGTATTACTTGAAGCAATGACTTACCGTGTTGGTGCGCATTCTTCATCCGATGATCCTTCAGGCTATCGTTCAAAAGAAGAAGAAAATGAATGGCGTGAACAAGATCCTGTAGCGCGTTTCAAAACATGGATGCTCGCTCAAGGATGGTTAACCGAAGAAGAAGACCAAGCACTTTATACTAAATATCGTGAAGAAGTTCTAGCTCAAGTTAAAGTGTCTGAAAAAGTCGCAGCACCTGAGCTCGAAGAACTGTTTAATGATGTTTATGATGAGCCAACGCCAATTCTTAAAAAGCAAATGGCTGATCTTAAAGCGCACATTAAAAAGTATCCAGAATCGTATCCGAAAACAGCAGGGAGAATCAAATAATGGCACATATGAACATGCTACAAGCCATCAATGATGCTCTGTCTATTGCGATGGAATCTGACGATAAGATGTTAGTTTTCGGTGAAGACGTTGGCCATTTTGGTGGTGTTTTCCGTGCAACTTCTGGTTTAAAAGAAAAGTTTGGCCCAGATCGTTGTTTCAATACTCCGCTTGTTGAGCAAGGTATTGCGGGTTTTGCTAATGGTCTGGCTGCAAATGGCCATACTCCAGTCGCTGAAATTCAGTTTGCTGATTATATCTTCCCAGCATTTGACCAAATCGTGAATGAGTCAGCTAAGTTCCGATACCGTAGTGGTAATGAATTCAATGTTGGCGGTTTAACCTACCGTACACCTTATGGTGGTGGTATTGCTGGTGGTCATTATCACTCTCAGTCTCCAGAGGCATACTTTACTCAAACGCCTGGTTTGAAAGTGGTTGTACCAAGAAACCCTGAGCAAGCCAAAGGTTTATTGTTAGCGTCAATTCGCGACAAAAACCCAATTATCTTCTTTGAGCCAAAGCGCTTATATCGTGCTTCTGTTGGTGATGTACCAGAAGGTGATTACGAGCACGAGTTAGGTAAAGCTGAAGTGGTAAAACAAGGTTCAGACATTACGCTACTTGCTTGGGGTGCTCAGATGGAAATCATCGAGCAAGCTGCTGAAATGGCAGAAAAAGACGGTATCTCGTGTGAGATTATCGATTTACGAACCCTTTCTCCGTGGGATGCAGATACGGTTGCTGGATCAGTTAAGAAAACTGGCCGTTTGTTGATCAGTCATGAAGCGCCGTTAACGGGTGGCTTTGCGGGTGAAATCGCTGCGACAATTCAAGAAGAGTGCTTCTTGTATTTAGAGTCGCCAATCGCTCGTGTGTGTGGTTTGGATACGCCTTATCCGCTGATCCATGAAAAAGAATACATGCCAGATGCACTTAAAAACTACGAAGCGATTAAAGCTTCAATGAACTTCTAGGAGCCCGCAATGATTAAAGATTTTATTTTGCCGGACATTGGTGAAGGCGTAGTTGAATGTGAGCTGGTTGAGTGGCTGGTTGCTGAAGGTGACATCGTTGCTGAAGACCAACCTATCGCAGACGTGATGACAGACAAGGCTTTGGTGCAAATTCCTGCGCCGAATGCTGGTAAGATCACCAAGCTGTATTACGCAAAAGGTGAAATTGCGATCGTACATCAACCGCTTTACGCCGTTGAAGTGGAGGGTGAAGGTGAGCCTGCTGTTACTGAAAAAGTAGTGGTAGAAACTCAAACAGTTACCGCAGGCACTCAAATTGAAGACTTCTTATTGCCTGATATTGGTGAAGGTATCGTTGAGTGTGAACTGGTTGATTGGCTCGTTGCAGAAGGCGATGAGGTTGTTGAAGACCAGCCTATCGCTGATGTCATGACCGACAAAGCGTTAGTGCAAATTCCAGCAATGAAACACGGTAGAATTGCCAAGCTTTATTACGCTAAAGGCGAGATAGCGATTGTTCATAAGCCTTTGTTTGCGATTGAAGTAGAAAGCGAGGCTGGCAGAGTGACAACACAAGCAGTCGTGATTGATGCAGAGCCAGTCGTAGAACAAAACCATGAGCCTGTGCGTCAAGGTAAAGCGATTGCAAGCCCTGCCGTTCGTCGTATGGCGAGAATGCATGACATTGATATCAGTAAAGTGCCAGGCAGTGGTAAAAATGGCCGTGTATATAAACACGACATTGATGCCTACATGCAAGGCAGCAGTTCAAAGTCATTAGTGACAACAACACCTGAACCATCTATGCCTGTTGTGGTTGAAAATACAGCTGTTGAAGCAGGTGACCGTGTTGAGCCAATTCGTGGCGTAAAAGCGGTAATGGCGAAGATGATGCAAGAGTCGGTATCGACGATTCCTCACTTTACTTACTGTGAAGAGATTGACGTTACTGATTTGATGGCAATGCGTAAGGATATGAAAGAAAAGTATTCTAGCGACGAATTAAAGCTAACCATGATGCCATTCTTTATGAAAGCATTGTCATTGGCCATTAATGAGTACCCAATTGTGAACAGTCGTGTGAATGACGATTGTACAGAATTGACTTATCTAGCTAATCACAATATTGGTATGGCGGTAGATTCAAAAGTGGGTCTGTTAGTGCCAAATGTGAAAGGTGTTCAAAATAAGAGTATTCTTGAAGTAGCGGCTGACATTACTCGATTAACGAAAGCAGCACGTGATGGTCGTGTTTCTCCAAGCGACTTGAAACAAGGCACAATTTCGATTTCAAATATTGGTGCGTTGGGTGGAACAGTTGCTACGCCTATTATCAATAAGCCAGAAGTGGCGATTGTAGCTTTAGGTCGAGTGCAAAAACTGCCACGTTTCAATTCCAAGGGTGAAGTTGAAGCACGTAACATCATGCAAGTGAGTTGGTCTGGTGATCACCGAGTGATTGATGGTGGAACCATTGCTCGTTTCTGTAATTTATGGAAACAGTATTTAGAGCATCCACAAGATATGTTGTTGGCAATGCGTTAAGCTAGAACACTGTTCATACTAATTAGTCGGTTCTGAAAAAATCCATTTCAAGAGTTAAAATGTACGGCATCTGATTTACGCAAAATTCAGAGCCGTATCCCAAAAGCAAGATTTCTTAGATTTTGCATCAATTTCACTACAAAACAGCCAAAACTCACCATCTTTTTCGAGCAAAAAGAAAATGGCTAACCACTTTCTCAAGTTCCAGGCACACGCAGCCA
>NZ_JAFEUN010000005.1 GCF_016900895.1 Parashewanella hymeniacidonis | reverse complement strand
CGATGAATACAACATTTACCATTCACTTGAAGACTGGGGTTATGAACATAAAAGTGTGTGCCACAGTAAACATGAGTACGCTAGAGATGAAGACGGTGATGGATTCTATGAAGTGCACGTTAACACGATGGAAGGTTTCTGGTCATTACTTAGACCATGGTTGAGACCACATCGAGGGATATCACAAGAAAAACTCCCTCTTTATCTTGGTTTTTTTGAGTTTGTACATAATGCTGGCCTACGAGGTAAAGGGCTGCTTGAACCACTCATTCAACTATTGGTTACCTAGCAGTCTTGAACCCGATATGAGCCTTTAAAAAAATAAAAATTCGTATGTTCAAATTCTGTGCAAAGCACTAAACTAAGTTACACACCCTGTTCAAGGACGACTATTGTGAAAACTTACATCGTAAACTTATTTATCAGTTTAATCATAACCCTCACTTTCTCGTTTGGTACCTATGCTACGGACTTAAAAGTCGGTGATATGGCTCCCAAGTTTGAGCTAATGGCAACAGATGGCAACATGTACAAGCTCGATGACTACATGGGAAAACAAGCTGTTGTCTTGGCTTTTTATCCTATGGCCAATACCCGTGGTTGTACGATTGAGTGTCGTTCACTTGCAAAAAAAGGTCACATGATCAAAAAGTATAACGCTGCTTATATGATGGCCAGTGTGGACGATTTGGATGAAAATAGAGAATTTGCTAAGAAAAATAAAGCTGACTTCCCGATGCTGAGTGATCCCACCAAGAAAGTCACTAAATCATATGATGTTCTAAATTGGTTACGCGTAGCCAGTCGTGTCACTTTTTATATCGGCAAAGATGGTCGTATTCTTCATGTCGATAAAAATGTAAATCCAGAAACAGCAGCAGAAGATATTGCGAAGAATTTAGATATGTTAAAAGTTGAACCCGCACAAGGTTTTTAACATTTCGACAGTAATATACTCGTGATACTTGAAGATGCAACTTTCAGGGCTTTTCAGCGGAGCATTATTCAAGGCGTGAAAGTGAAGAGTTAGCGGGCTAATTTAAGCTTTCACAACGCAGAAGAGTTTACGCTAAAAAGCCCACGCAGTGCGAGTTTAATTGCCATTTATTCTGCGTTATTTACCCTTGTAATAGAACCACTATTGCTGCTAGTAAATGCCTTGTCTAAATGGCAATTAGTTCTCGCTGAATTCCTGCATCTTCAGGTATCACGAGTATAACAGCGAAAAGGGCTCTCAAGAGCCCTTTTTATTTTGAATACTTTTGAGTTGCAAAAAACACATCAAGCACGTCTTGAGTTTCTTCAACATCATGAACTCGAAGAATATGCGCACTTTTCTGTGCAGAGAGCATTGCCCCTGCCAAACTTCCTGCTAATCGCTGTTCAACGGTTCTGCCACCACAAAGTTTATCGAACATACTTTTGCGTGATAAACCAATGAGCACGGGCAAGTTAAAGCGATGGAATTCGATTTGATTCGCAAGAATCTGTAAATTATGTTCCAACGTTTTCCCAAAGCCAAAACCTGGATCGAGAATGATATTTTCTCGTTTAACCCCCGCAGCAATGCAGGCATCGATTCGCAGTTTGAAAAACTCACAAATATCTTCAATTACATTTCGATATTCAGGTGATGTTTGCATCGTTCTAGGTGTACCTTGCATATGCATCAGACAAACAGGTAGTCCAGCTTCAGCAGCAACGTCTAATGCTCCAGGTTCCTGCAGCGCTCTTACATCATTGATGATGTTCGCACCAGCGTCTATCGCTTGACGCATCACTTCAGCTTTGCTGGTATCAATCGAAATCCAAACGTCTTTTTTGCTTAAATGCTGAATGAGTGGAATCACACGCTCAAGTTCATCTGCTAGCGAAACTTCAGGTGCACCTGGTCGCGTAGATTCGCCGCCTACATCAATAATTTTCGCCCCTTGGGCAATCATCTCATCTGCGTGAAGACAAGCTGTTTCATAAGTATTGAACTTACCGCCATCAGAAAAAGAGTCCGGGGTTGCATTAAGAATCCCCATTACCACTGGACATGAAAGATCTAACGTTTTATTACCGCTATTTAACTTCATTACACACTCCCAAACAAAGGCACTTAGTTGAAATCATTCTTCAACAAAAAAGCCCCTAGAAAGGGGCTTTTCATTTAAACGCTACGAATTACTTCGCCGCATCACCTTCTGCATCATTAATATCTGCATCAGGCTTCTCATCAGATTTTGTCTCAGCTTCTGGCTTAGTTTCAGCTTTTACGCCTTTATCATTGCCTTTATCGCTGTCGTCAGACTCTTCCCAATCAGCCGGAGCACGAACTTCACGGCGATTCATTAAGTCATCAATTTGATCCGCACCGATAGTTTCGTACTTCATCAATGCATCTTTCATTGAGTGCAGAATGTCCTCATTATCTTTCAATAATTGTTCTGCACGAACATAGTTTCCATCGATAATAACTTTAACTTCTGAATCAATTGTTGATTGAGTTTCATCAGACATATGGCTTGATTTTGCCATACTACGACCTAAGAATACTTCACCTTCTTCTTCAGCATAAAGCAGAGGCCCTAGTTTCTCCGAGAACCCCCACTGAGTTACCATGTTACGCGCAATTTGCGTCGCATATTTGATATCTTGTGAAGCGCCAGTAGAGACTTTCTCTGCGCCGTAAATCATTTCTTCCGCTAAGCGACCACCATAAGCTACAGAAATTTGAGACTCTAATTTCTGACGGCTTTGGCTAATAGCATCACCTTCAGGTAAGAAGAAAGTCACACCAAGCGCACGACCGCGTGGAATGATAGTTACCTTATGAACTGGATCATGATCCGGCACTAAACAACCAACAATCGCATGACCAGCTTCATGATAAGCCGTCATTTCTTTTTCTTCTTCAGACATAACCATTGAGCGACGTTCTGCACCCATCATGATCTTATCTTTGGCTTTTTCAAACTCTTCCATACCAACAACACGTTTGTTATTACGTGCAGCAAACAACGCAGCTTCGTTAACAAGGTTGGCAAGGTCGGCACCTGAGAAGCCTGGCGTACCACGAGCAATAATGCTGGCTTTAATATTTTCAGCTAACGGTACTTTACGCATGTGAACTTTAAGAATTTGCTCACGACCTTTCACGTCTGGTAATCCTACAACTACTTGACGGTCAAAACGACCTGGACGAAGTAATGCTTGGTCTAGTACGTCTGGACGGTTAGTTGCAGCAATAACAATAATACCTTCGTTACCTTCAAAACCATCCATTTCAACCAGCATTTGGTTCAAGGTTTGCTCACGTTCATCATGACCACCACCTAGACCTGCGCCACGTTGACGACCCACGGCATCGATTTCATCGATAAAGATAATACAAGGCGCTGACTTCTTAGCTTGTTCGAACATATCACGTACACGAGATGCACCAACACCCACGAACATTTCAACAAAGTCTGAACCAGATATCGTAAAGAAAGGTACTTTAGACTCGCCTGCAATGGCTTTTGCAAGAAGCGTTTTACCTGTACCTGGAGGGCCCACCATCAGCACACCGGTTGGAATACGACCACCCAGCTTTTGGAATTTCGTTGGATCTTTTAAGTAATCCACCAGCTCAGACACTTCTTCTTTAGCTTCGTCACAACCTGCGACATCTGCAAAAGTAGTATTGATCTGATCTTCACTCATCAACTTGGCTTTACTTTTACCGAAAGACATTGCGCCTTTACCGCCACCGCCTTGCATCTGACGCATGAAAAATATCCATACACCAATGAGCAATAGCATAGGGAACCAAGAAATGAAGATTTGAGTCAAGAAACCGGATTCTTCCGTCGCTTGCCCCTTCATGGTGATACCTTTGCGATCTAAATCGTTGATTAAGTCAGTATCATAAAGAGGCATGACGGTAGTAAATTTATCACCCGACCTTTTTACCCCTACGATAGTACGCTGATCGCTTTTTACTTCGACTTGCGCAACAGTTCCATTGCGAACATCATTCAAAAACGTCGTATAGTCCAACTTCTGCGTCGATGAAGAAGATGGAGAATACCCTTGGAAAACCGTCATCAATACAACAGCGATGACAACCCAAAGGATTAAATTTTTAGCCATGTCACTCAAATTAACTGACCTCGTTTAAAGTCTTGTGAAAAATTTTTAACTCAAGGCTTTTACAGCCGTCCTTTTAGATTACTATAACTTGTAACCTGTCGCTACCAAATACACTTCACGTGAACGTGCACGTGACGATTCGGGTTTACGAGTCTTTACTACTTTGAAAGCGTTTTTTACGTCTTTCATATATTGGTCAAAGCCTTCACCTTGGAAAACTTTAACCGCAAAACTGCCATTTGGTGCGAGCACTTGATGACACATATCTAAAGCTAGCTCAACCAAATACATCGCACGCGGCTGGTCAACAGCACCTGCACCACTCATATTCGGCGCCATGTCAGAAAGCACCACATCCACTTTATTATCGCCTACTCGACTTAATAACGCTTCAAGTACTTTATCTTCGCGGAAATCACCTTGAAGAAAGTCTACGCCAACAATCGGATCCATGGGCAAAATATCACAACCGATAACATTGCCTTGCTCACCAATATGTTTTACTGCGACTTGTGACCAACCACCAGGTGCTGCCCCCAAATCTACAACCGTCATACCTGATTTGATGAGTTTATCTTTTTGTTGAATTTCTTCTAATTTAAAAGCTGCGCGCGATCTCAATCCTTGTTTTTGCGCTAACTTGACGTAGTGATCGTCAAAGTGCTCCTGCATCCAACGAGCAGAGCTCGCACTTCTTTTTTTGGTTGTCATTAAGAAACCACAATAAATCTAGATTACATAATTGCTATATAAGGGTAGAATACCCACTTTTCAACAGTAACTCAGAAAAAGTGTGTAACAATGAATTTAAACACTAAACAAAAGCAGTTCCTAAGGGGATTAGCTCACGACTTAAAACCCGTTGTATTACTTGGTGCAAATGGTTTAACGGAAGGAGTTCTGGCTGAAATTGACGCAGCATTAACTCATCATGAGTTAATTAAAGTAAAAGTGCCGTCTACGGACCGCGAAATGAAAAATGCAGTGATCGACGCTATCGTTCGTGAAACTCAAGCTGTTAAGGTTCAGCAAATCGGCCACATTGTGGTTTTATTCCGTCAATCTGAAGAAATGAAGGTTGCCATCCCTAAGGCTAAAAAGTAATTTTTGTGCCTTGAAGCTTGAACCACGCATTAACTCTATTAAGAGTGAGCGTGGTTTGGACTTTCAATCAATCCTATAAATGCTTCAACAGCTAACTTAATGCGATTTTTAGGTTGCCCCAATTTTGCCATATTCACAATTGCAAAGCTTTGAGCTGTAATCAAATCAACTAAAGCCGTTTTGGCTTCCAAACTTAAACTTTCCTTTCCAGCATGAATATTTAGTTTTACTAAATCATGCAACCCAAGAGAACTTTGCAGTACATAAGTTAATGCTTGATCACTCAATAACTCTCTTTCATTTAAGCTCAGCACTAAAATGCATCCCCTGTCATCGATTTGTGCAGCCATCTCTCTCAGTAGCTGAAAAATGTTGTCCATACCTAAAGGTTGTTGATTCAAAATTTGGATTACAGGTTCTCTCAACTCACTATAACGTCTTAAGACTTCGATAAATAAGCTATCTTTACTCCCAAACTCATTATAAATGCTTCGTTTGTTTAGTCCTGTAATTTCAATCAAATCATTAAGTGATGTCGCTGCGTAGCCCTTACGCCAAAAAATACCGAGCGCTTTCTCAATGACGTCTTGCCGCTGATAGTTTTTAGGTCTTGACACGTGTTCGCTCCAAAAATTACGTCCCAGTATTATAACGAACCAATTGGTAAAAATCTGTTGCCTAGGAATTATTCCTCATATAAAGTGTATTTTACCAATTGGTTACTTATTCTTGTAGGACTCTCTATGGCTACCCTTCATGGTGCTCCGTTATCCCCATTCGTTCGTAAGGTTATTTTTGCACTAGAAACCAAAGGCATTGATTTTGATATCAACCCTATTACTCCTGTTGCAATACCGGAAGGCTTTGAAAAACTCAGCCCTCTAAAGAAAATCCCAGCTTTTGAAGATGATTTAATTTCTACAGCTGACTCTTCTGTTATTTGCGAGTATTTAGATCAAAGATACCCTGAAAACCCGATCTATCCCCAAGACTTGGTAGCCAGAGCTAAAGTACGTTGGTTTGAAGAGTACGCTGATACCGTACTATTAAGCGCTTGCGGACCAATCTTTTTTGAACGATTTGTAAAAGTCCATCTTATGAAGCAAGAAAGTGACGAGCAACGTATTCAAAATCTGATTGAAAATGACATTCCTCCTGTATTCGATTACTTAAACGAACAACTTTCAGATGCAGGATTCATAGTTGGAGCTTCGCTGACAACGGCTGATTTTGCATTAGGCTCAAACTTAATCAACACCATGTATGCCGGTCACAAAATCGACAGTGAAAGGTGGCCTAAACTCGTAGCCTATCAACAACGTCTCTTTGCTACTGAATTATTTCAGAGACGATTAACATCTGATAAGGCGATGATGGCTCAATAACATTTTTTGAGCCAAGAAAAATACCTGAGTAATTCAATCAGTTTTTGATCTGCTCAGGTGTTTTTCAAATTCAATTGCGGTAAATTCGTCAGTAGGGTCACATACTACTAATTAACATGATTAAAGAACCTTACATCAAGAGAGTTGTTCATCAACATCACTTATTCAAAAGCTTAGAAGAAGCAGAGTTAATGAGAGTGATGAATTCAGCAGCTTTAGTTCACTTGAATCCCAACGAAAATTTATTTTTTCAAGGGGAGCCTGCCAATCGGTTCTATTTATTACTGCACGGCAAACTTCAATTGTTTAGAAGTAATCCTCAAGGTCAAGATAAAGTCATTGAAGTGGTACGCGAAGGCCACACATTTGCTGAAGCGCTGATGTTTAATAAACAAGCCAATTACCCAGTCTCTTCACAAGCCGTTTCCGAGTGTCAATTAATCAGTTTTGATAACGACAGTTATCGAAAAATGCTTAAGCATAATTCTGAAGCTTGCATGGCTGTGATGTCTAACATGAGTGTTCGTCTTCGAAAAAACATCACTGAAGTTGAAGAGCTTTCATTACAGAATGCGCAGTCTCGTTTGCTGTTATTTTTTATGCGACATATGCAAATAACCAGTGAAAATACCGGGCGGGTAAAATTGGATATTCCTAAACGAGTTCTTGCTTCACGTTTATCTATTCAGCCTGAGACTTTTTCTCGTTTAATGAAAAAAATGACCGCTAAGGAGCTTATCTCTGAAAGCGGCCACAATATTATCATCCATGACATGCGTGAACTCTACGCTATTGTTGATATTCCATTTGAAACGACATCTAAAAATCAAATTGATATTCAGGTAGTCTAAGGGGGATCCCCCATACGGCTACCTAACGCCCCCACTTTCCTGGTGCCCATAGATGATTACCTTTGTAACCGTAGTTGACATGGATTACTTCATCTGGCGCCATTTTATCCCTTAGAGCTTGTGCCTATACTGGATTCATTGGTACATCAAACGTTGAACTGGGAAAGCCGGCTTCGCAGATACTTTTACCCTGTGCAATACGCCCTTGCTGATGAGAAACCTACCATTCACCATTTTGTTCACGACAAGCAAACTTTTGTTGTGTATCCCAGTCCACTTTCATGAAGCGATCACCTTTGCCTAAGAATGACGCTGTCCGACCGTTAGAATAAGCACCTAAACTTGTTTCAGGCCCAAATGCCCAAAGTTGCTTATTTAAACGCCCTGACTTGTTATCAAGATCACTTTCCTCAAGCATGTCTATACCCATGATACTTGAAGATGCATGTTTCAGGTATCATGGGTATATCGTTGATCCCTAATCTTACTGAAATAGATGTTTTTATGATCGAAAACATCTATCTCATCCCAATTATTTACACTTTTTTAACTAACCTCACAAAATAAACAAAATACTATCTCTTTAAATGACTTAAAGCGCAGAGCACCACTTATTTTTTAAACCTAAATATTAACAACTTATAGATACTTCAATTAGTTCTTATGCTCTATATTGGTTTTTTATGCACTTTAAATAACTAATAATTATGATAAGAACTCATCTTACCTGCTAATGTTGTCGCTATAACAATAAGAACAAAAAATCAACAAAATCTAAGGGTGAACAACATGTCAATATCGAAACTGATCGCTATGGTGATGTTAGGATTTGTAACAATCGCCAACACTGCTCCAGCTAACGCAGCTGAAAAGCAAGTCGACCGAATCGTCGTTCTCGGAGATAGTCTGTCTGATGACGGTGGAGATAACTCTACTTGGTTTCTTACAAAAACCCTTAATGGCCAGGCCGGTGATCGAGGTATTGATCATATGCAGCCTTGGGTTAGAGCCTGGCTCTCAGAGAGAGTATGGGGTTACGGTTGGTTTTGTAGCTGGAAATACGTTCCATGCCGTACCGTAGAAAAAGGGATCTTGAAGGCCACAGCAAAAATTCTAGAAAAATCTGGCGCTGTACCTGTAACACCAGCACCTCACTACGATAATGGCCGTTGGAGTAACGGACCGATGTGGCCAGAATATCTGTCACAAATGATGGGCATCCCCTTAAATGATACCAGCCGTTATATTAATGTTTCTCACGCCGGTGGTTGGTCACTCTGTATAGGCGATAAAGCCTTAGGGATTAGAGATCTAAAGGGCGATCTAAAAACGGTTGCGATGAACATGGTAAATGGTAGTTTGGTGCCTCCATGTTTAAAGCTCATTGCGAAAGGGGTGAACTATAAATATGGTAATTATCATCCAAATGACCTTGCGATTCTGTTTTTTGGAGGTAATGACTACCTTAATCTCTATCAAGATCCTGCCAGAGCTGTTAATGCACAAGCTGAAGTGATTGAAGATGCGATAGCAAAAGGCGCTAAAAGTGTTGCTTGGTTGAATATGCCTAATATTGCCCAGACCCCACGTTATTTAAATGGCTCAGGTATGGATAAAGCCCAAGAAACAACACGTTTAATCAACACTCACAACGCTTTGTTAATGATGAGATTCATCGAACTAAAATCAAAATATATTAGCAAAGGCATTAATGTTATCTTTGTTGATGCAAATAAGATTTTTAAAGACATCATTGCTAATGCACACGACCACGGTATGTATGTGCTAGATCAACCATGCTCAACACTTCCTTCACCAGGACTGGATGACTCAGAGGTTGTACAAAACAACCCGAGTTTGAGAGCCATAAATGAAATGGCGACTCCAAACGGTGGCATATGTGAAAATCAAAGCGAATATATGTTTTGGGATGGCGTGCATCCGACAACAGCCACTCATAAGGTTATTGCCGAGAAGGCCTGCGCAATACTGAGACAACAAGGATTCAAGTGTAACTTAAAGTAATAAAAGGTGTTTTTCGTCCCATACGATAATAGATGCAAGTCCATGGATGGGCTTAGTATTTTCAATAATATTGACATTACAGCCCGCCTTATCAATTCAATAAAAAAACACTGTCAGAAAGCCAAAATTTTATTACAATAAACGTCTTTTTATACCGCCTTATATTACCAATTAGATAGAGTCTTAATAGGAAGTTCATGCTCTGCGCTACGGAAAATAGAACGCAATCTGCTGATTCATTGTTTAACAATAAAAAATTCTTAATTATAGATGATTCACCAAATTTCATCTCTTTAATGCAATCTATTCTCAATGAAATAGGCATTTCAAAATCAAAAGTTACAACGACGACGAGTAGTACTAAGGCCTTACAGCTTCTGGCTTCTTATAAATTTGATGCCGTCATCTGCGACTATGATCTTGATCATCACATTGATGGTGGGATGATTTTTGATGAAATAAAACATCAAGGTCTATTGCCGGATAATGCCGTTTTTATCCTAATTACCGGTGATGGTAACCCGAAAATATTTGCTCATATCTTAGAGATGGAACCTGACGATTATCTAATTAAACCTTTCTCACAAAAAGATTTTGATCAACGACTAAGCCGAGTCATGAAAAGAAAAGTCTCTTTGACCTCTCTGCTTAGATTAGTTTCAACAAAAAAATACCAAGATGCGATTAATGAATGCCATTGGTCGATAAAAACCTACCCAGAATATAGAGCTTATATAAAAAGGCTTGAGGGCGATTGTTTATTAAGGCTTAATAAGCTTCACAGTGCTAAAGCGCTTTACGAAGAAGAGATTAAAATGACCTCTCACGTATGGCCAAAAGTAGGTCTTGCGAACTCACTTTTTGAGTTAGGTGAAATAAAAGCATCCGATGAAATTTTTGAATCAATTTTAAAGAAACACCCTCATAACGTCGAAGCCAGAACAGCACTGGGACGCTCCATGCTAGTTCAAGACTCAGTTCCTGATGCGTTAAAACACTTCAAAGCCTTACATAAAATCAATTCATCCAACCCAGTCAGAGAACTCATTATTGCGAATCTCTCCACATCAATCGGAGATCAAACTGCGTCAGCAAATAGCTACTTCCGGTTCTGCGATAAAGTCGTAGGAACAAGCCGTTATGACTTTCACATAGAAGCATTTTCATGCTTAACATTCATGCTTTCTGCTTTTAATGAATCAAAAACCGAAGACGAAGTTGAGAGTATCTTGGCAGAAGCTTTGAGCTTAATCGCAACATTAAAGTCAAAAGTAGAAATGGGTGAAAATAAAAGTATTGATAGTTTAAATTCATTGACTGCTTTATTCGGCATTTATTCAGCATCAACATTTCTGTTTGAAGAAAGCATTCGCCTCGAACAAAAAATTCAAAAAGAGCAAATTAACAACTTTTATTCAGCCATGATGATTGCTTGTTTGAGTGCTATTTGTGGAAATACCAAAAATTTACAAAACAGCACACTAAGAGCGAAACAACTGTGCAATGATGGCGATGATGATATTTTAAATTTAAGTATGCTTAAACTCATCAATAGCTTTCAAAAGCGGGTTAATAATGTCATAGAGCAATCCCAAGAATCACTTGAAGAGGCTGAAGCGCTTAAAGCTACGGCCAGACCAAAAGAAGCATTTGATAAAGCGATTAAAGCCTATAAATTCATTAAGTATGATCCGAATCTATGTGTATTACTTTTAGATTTAATTTCGCTAGAAGCACCCAACGGACACAGTAAAGGACATTTAAAAGAGCTTGTTGATAGCTGCCAATTTGTTTGCTCATTCAATAAAGAAAAGCTCAATATGACTGCGAATGAAATTCAACGACTAACAGAGTTGGCGAAAACAAAGCTAGAACTTGATTGAGTCTTAACGTTTATACCAATTACAGTAATTGGTATTATTGGCGATATTTATTCTTATTCTTTGCGCCAATTTTGTAAAGCATAGGGCGAGTGCCTCGACGAACTTTCGGAAATAAGTAACTCACCGTTGTTAATACACCACTCAGCCAAGGCATTGCAATTTCAGTTTTATTATTTTGAGTTAACTCTAGAATAGCCTGTGCAACTTGCTCTGCAGTGCTCATGGGCTGTGAATAAACAATGTCTTCCACATGATCAATTTCATCCATGATAAAACTGGTGTGAATTGGACCGGGGGAAACGACAGCCACTTTGATCTTTCTAGCAATAAACTCGTCGGCAAGAGCATAAGTGAACGCCCGTAAACCTGATTTTGTAGCACTGTAAACCGCTGCGCCCTGCAATGGCGCACGGCCAGCTAAAGACCCGACCATAATAATCGCACTTTTCTTATTCGATGGCATATATGGCAAAGCAAGTGCAGTTAAATAAATTGGCGCTTTTAAATTTACATCGACCATACTGGCTAACTCATCTGGCTCACGCTTTTCAAAATCCCCTCGATGATGTAAGCCTGCATTATTGACTAGCACATCGATTTTTCCAAAATAAGAGACAGCTTGTTGAATCATGTGTCTACAACAGCTATTGATACTGACATCGCCAGTAACCATAAGTACGTTACACTGAGGATAAGCTTGAAGTTTATTTTTTATCTCATGTAATCCAGCTACATTTCTGGCAACAACGACAATATTAACGCCATCAGGAAAGGACTGCGCAAACAAAATAGCACATGCTTCTCCGACGCCTTTAGAAGCACCAGTAATCACAACTGTAGGGTAAGTTGATCTATCCAATAAATGCTCAGTCATTGCGCCCTCGTAGGTTCAATATTAATCACTTCATCAAAGTAATGAAGATGATTCATTCTATGGGTTACTATAATTACAGTACTTTCATTGAATATGTCGAGTATTAACTGCATTAGATTTTGCTCTGTTTCAAAATCTAAACCTTCGGTAGGTTCATCAAGCAATAGCAATGATGATTCTCTGAGTAGCGCCCTTGCAAAAGCAAGCCTTCGTAACTCGCCACCCGATAACAACCTCCCACCATCGCCGACCCACAAATTGAGACCTGACTCTTCGAGCAAATAAGTAAGCTGTACTTTATCGAGTACACGCTTTAATTCTTCATCGTCTACGGTGTCATGACTTGGAATAGCAATGGCTAAGTTATCTTTTAACGAGCCTGAGAATATCTGTGGTTGCTGTTCGATAAAAGTGATTGATTGCCTGAGTGCAGATTCGGAGTATTCTGACACATCAATCTCATCTAACTTAATGACACCCCGATAGCTAATCAAACGAGTTATTGCTGCTAATAAGCTCGTTTTACCACAACCTGATCGCCCGACAATGGCCACTTTTTGTTGATGAGAAATACTGATGTCCAACTGAGAGAAAATCGGCTTTTCATCAAAATTAATTCTCAGTTTTTCAATCGTTAATTTCCCTGAATGCGCCAACTGCTTATACTGACCAAATATTTCGTTATCTGTATTATCTGTTAACTGAGTCACTCGTTCTGCGGCAAATGCACACGCAGAGAGGTATTGACTCGACATTGCGATAGGCATTAACAGTTCAAATGTTCCCATTACTGCCAAAACTATCATTGCGACTATTGGTGGTGCAATCTCACCTGTTAGTGAGCTAGTGGCTGCAAAATATAATGCAAACGTAACTACGCCACCGTGTAATAGAAACAGTAACGCTTGTATCAATGCTTGGTTTCTAACTAAAAGCCTTTGGGTTTGATAAATGCTCTGCTCAATTTCATGTAAACGTTGCTGACGCTTTTCTCGCTCAGCAAAAATCGTTAACTCTACATTTTGACTGCAATATTCTAAGAGGCCACTTCGATATTGTTTTTTACTCAAAAGCTCAATTATTGCCGCTCTCTTTGAAAGCAGAAAACCAATACAAGGCAAAAGCAAGCCTAAAACGAGCAAGCTCGACACTAAATAACCGGCAAATTCTGGGAGCCATATCGATAAAGCCAAGCCACCCGCAATGACAAGAACGATAAAAGAAATGATAGGTGTGATCAAACGTAAGTACAGTTGATCCAGAATATCAATGTCGGTCAACAATCGAGACAAAATATCACCACGCTTTAGGCGTGCGAGTTTCGAGTAACTTAAAGGCTGAAGCTTTTGCCACAACCAAATTCTAATATTGGAAAGTAATTTTAATGTCGCATCATGAGTAACAATTCTCTCTCCGTAACGTCCGGCGGTTCTCAGTACAGCTAAAAATCGAACCCCTGCTGCGGGAGTATAGAAGTTAAAGCTTTTGATCCCTATCGCAGTTAACCCAGCAATTGCCGTCGCAGAAAGAAACCAACCAGAAAGGCCCAATAAACCAATACTCGCAGCAATCGTTACCATACCGAGCAGCATGCCTAAAGCAATTGCTTGCCATTGAGATTTAAACATACGAATAAAGGGAATGAGTGCCTTCAATTCAAACTTCAAAGCATTTTTCATGTCTCAATCCTATCCGTAAAGGGCATAATATCAGCATAGAGATCGGCAAATTCACCAATGGTTAACGTATTATTTTCAATGAGCCATATTTTATCTGCCACTTGCATTTCTTCCATTTTATGAGTTACGAATAACCCACCAGAAGCTTTGAGCAGTTTTGATAAATTCTGCCAGACCACAAACTGAGATTCACCATCAAGTGCTGCAGTTGGCTCATCAAGTATTAACAACCTTTTGGGTGTGAGTAACACTCTAGCAAGCGCAATTCGCTGTGCTTGCCCAACAGAAACGCCATAATTTTTTTCACCTATTTTTTTTGTTAACTCGCTTTTCAAATGTGATAAACCAACCTCGTCGAGTACGAGCTTTAATGTTTCATCTTTTATGAGATCATTTCCCAGCATCAAGTTTGCTTTCAGTGTTTCCGAAACTAAGTGTGGCATTTGTCCAAGCCAAGCTAACTGTTGGTGCCATTGGCGTAAATCCAATGTCTTCAGTTCAACACCATTGACCTTTAAACTGCCGTCATAAGGGAGAAAACCCAAAATCACATTAACAAGGCTACTTTTTCCACAACCACTGCGACCAACAATTGCAATAGATTCTCCTAACCTCCAATGAAATGAAATTGGCCCCAGTAACTGCGTCTCACTGTGCGTTTTTACTATCAAGTTGGTCGCTTCAACTGAAATACCGCTTGAAAAATCAGCTTGCATGCTTCTGTTCGGTGTCGGTGTTGAGAGCAATTCAAGAATACTCTCAGCTGATGCTACCGCTTGCGATTTTGCATGATAGAAAGTACCGAGTTCTCTTAGAGGTTGGTAAAATTCGGGCGCTAACAATAAAATAAACATGGCACTGAACAAGGTAACCTTTACGCCGTAAAACCCTGTATCAATGTATTCTAAAAAGCTAAAGCCTAAGTAGACAGCCAGTAAAGCGATTGAGACCGAGCTAAAAAATTCCAATACTGCAGAGCTTAAAAATGCACGTTTCAATACCGACATGGTACGGTTTTGAAAGTCTTCAGACACCTGAGAGACGCCCTTCAGTTCAGCTTGATATCGATAAAATAATTTCAATGTCGACAGTCCAGACAAACGATCAGCAAAATAACTGGTTAGTTTTTGCAGCGCTTGGTTGTGCTGTTGGCTCGCCTTAGTCGCACTTTTACCGACAAGAATCATGAATAAAGGAATTAAAGGGGCTGTGATTAATAAAATTAAACCCGCAATCCAGCTTTGAGGAAATATCACGACCAATATAATGAGAGGGATAAAAGCAATTAAACTTCGCTGAGGTAGGTAACGACTGTAGTAGTCTTGAAGTTGTTCGACTTGCTCAAGCAATAAACTGTTCCAATAACCTTCAGGTTTTGATTTTAAGTAAATCGGTCCGAGTTGGTCGAGCTTTTGTAACATTGACTGACGAGCATATTTTCGAATTATTTCACCCGCTTTAAAACTCACTCTTTCTTTAGTAACGTGCACGATTGCCCTTAGGCAGGTTAAAGAAAAAATGATGATCAAATTTTTAATTAACAATTCATTGTTGTCTAAAATAATAATGTCATGAAGTGTCTGAGCCACAAAAAACGATTGCACCACAATAATAACACCTTGCAGCACACCTAAGAACACAGAAAGTGAAATAGGCCTTCGTGCTGACCTACCCCATTTTTGAATGAGATCGTTCGTTTTTCTTTCTGTTTCTGGATTCATACATCATAACAATCAGTAAATAAGTCTTTCTAAACTATACCTTAAAATCTCACTTGTAACTCCATGTAATTGAACTAATCTTTAAATGCTATTTGGAGTCAGCAAGATGAAAAAAATATTCGTAACTTTTACATTTTTGGTCGTATTATTCGGGTGTTCTGATAACAGGCCAAACCTCAAAGCCCTTTATCACATTGATGATATGAAGCTACCGTTTACAGAAGACGGCTACATTCAGCCCCCCGTGGTCATCGTTCCTGGTCTCGGTGGAAGCACGCTTAAAACCCCTGATGGTCAAATTGTATGGCCAGGTTCTACTACTTCGATTATCTTCAGTGATTATAATGATCTGGCGTTAATGATTGATGATGACACGCTGCATTCTGGAATGAGTAAATTACAACCGCACTCACTCATTTCAGAAGCTTTGGGAGTAGACGTTTATGGCTCTTTAATGAATGTCCTCGAAAATTATGCTGATTTTGAACACGCTGAAGTTGGCGATACATATTCAGGGCAAGGGCGACGCTATTATCTATTTCCATACGATTGGCGCCAAAATATTTTTCGCACCGCTAAGAAGCTTGACGAATTCATTGATCAAATAAGAGAAGACTATGACGATCCAAACTTAGAAGTAGACTTGATAGCACACAGCCAAGGAGGGTTGGTTTCTCGGTATTATCTAAAGTACGGTGTGACAGAAGTTCATAAGCAAGATGAACCTGTAGTAACCCAAGACGGTGCCAAAAAAGTGAGGCGTTTAATCCAACTTGGTAGCCCTAATCTAGGTGCGACATCGAGCTTGATTCACTTTATTAGTGGTTTACAAATTCTGAGCGGTAAGTTTTCTCCATTATCGATTGCCACTTTACCAAGTATCTATGAGTTATTACCACACCCATCCGTAAGCTGGGCTGCAGACATTCATGGAAAGCCATTAAACATTGACTTATATGATCCTAAAACTTGGGAAAGATTCCAGTGGGGCATTTACAGTCCTGAACTAAATCAACAGTTGTTTGACGATGCTGACTCTCCAGCAGAAGCTAAGAAGCACCTACAAATTTTAAAAGCCTATTTTGCTATGCACTTACATCGAGCAAAGGCATTTCACCTCAGCCTATCCAAACCTTTTGAAAACCCTGAGTACTCCATTATCGCATTTGGAGGTAACTGTAACCCGACTCCAGCAAGAATTGTATTTGAAAACATAAACGGAAAACTAGTTTCACGCCTAACACAAGACGAAATTGAACGTCCTTTATCAAATGTAAATTATAAACGGATCATGCTTGAACCTGGTGATGGAGTAGTAACAAAGCCATCTTTATTGGCAAGGGATTATTTGAATCCCAATATTCCACGAATGAAAGATAACTTTTTTCCATTGGATTACGCTTTTTTCCTCTGTAATCCACATCGTGGGCTAACAGGTGATGTAAACTTTCAAGACAACTTACTGAATGAGTTGCTAGAGAGATAAGCGCTAAGGTTTGAACACCCCAATAACATTACCTGCAACCTTAGGTTCAACTTTTTGTTCTGTTTGTTGTTCACGATAATCACATTCTATACATTCTACTGTTTCAACGTTATTTTCTTTAAACAGTACAATGCTATCTTTTGCTCTACATTTGGGACAGGTAGCACCTGCAACAAATCGTTTTTTCAACTTGCTCATTAATTGTTCTTCCAATACTGCGTATTCTTATATTCTGACACAGTAATCCGCATTCCGTTACTGTTGTGTGTTTAAGTAGGTTAGAATCTGCACCAATATTAAATATTTCAGAAAACACATGATATCCATTTCAGAAGCGCAACTTATTCGTGGTACAAAAATCTTATTAGATGAAACCTCCTTAACCGTTTATCCCGGTCATAAGGTCGGCTTAGTTGGCGCAAATGGTTGTGGAAAGTCATCGTTATTGGCATTAATTCAAGGCAAATTACAGCTCGACAAAGGTGAATTCTCATTGCCATCAGGTTGGCAAGTATCGTCAGTAGCCCAAGAAACACCAGCCTTGGATGTATCTGCATTGGAATATGTGCTCGATGGTGACCAAGAATACCGTCAATTAGAAGCACTGCTGAATCAAGCTCAAGCTGATGATAATGGCAACAAAATTGCTGATATCCACGGAAAACTTGATGCTATCGGTGGTTACAGTATTCAATCGAGAGCCAGTACCTTACTTGCAGGCTTAGGCTTCAGCCAGAATGAACAACAAAACCCTGTTCGCAGCTTTTCTGGTGGTTGGCGTATGCGTTTAAACTTAGCGCAAGCCTTATTGTGTCGCTCTGATCTGTTATTACTCGATGAGCCAACCAACCATTTAGATTTAGATACGACCTATTGGTTAGAAAGCTGGATTAAAAGCTATCAAGGCACCTTAATTTTAATTAGCCATGACAGAGATTTTATTGATGGAATTGTTGATGAAATCGTACACGTTGAAAATCAAAAACTGAATTATTACAAGGGCAACTACACCAGCTTTGAAAGAGTACGTGCCGAGCGTATGGCACAACAGCAAGCATCTTATGAAAAACAACAAAAAGAACGTGCTCATATGCAGTCGTTTGTTGACCGCTTTCGTTATAAAGCGAGTAAAGCGAAGCAAGCTCAAAGTCGATTAAAAGCACTGGAAAGAATGGCTGAATTAATGCCATCACATGCAGATAGTCCATTTAAAATGAGCTTTAAAGCTCCTGACGCCTTACCAAATCCGCTCGTTGCGATGGAAAAGGTAAAAGTGGGTTATGGTGAAACACCTATTTTAAATTCCGTAAAAATGAATTTGGTTCCGGGCGCTCGTATTGGCTTGCTCGGACGAAATGGTGCAGGTAAATCAACACTGATTAAATTGCTTTCTGGTCAACTGCAACCAATGTCAGGTGAATACCAACCAAACCAAGGTTTAAAGATCGGTTATTTTGCTCAGCATCAAATTGAATTTTTGTCATTGGACGATTCAGCACTAATGCATTTACAACGCTTATCGACAGATGCAAAAGAAATGGAATTACGTAACTTTTTAGGTGGTTTTGGCTTTATTGGTGATATGGCGCTCGACCCTGTACGTCCTTTTTCAGGTGGAGAGAAGGCCCGTCTCGTTTTGGCCTTATTAGTGTGGCAACGCCCTAATATGCTGCTACTCGATGAACCAACGAACCATTTAGACCTCGATATGCGTCATGCCTTAACAGTGGCTTTACAAACATTTGAAGGTGCAATGGTTATTGTCTCGCATGACAGACACTTACTTCGTCTCACTTGTAATGATTACTACCTCGTCGATGCTGGCCGCGTTCAATCATTTAATGGTGACTTAGATGATTATCATAAGTGGATATTAGAGGCGAACAAAGCTGATGCTCGTAACGATACTCCGTCAGCATCTGGCGACGTTATCGATAAAAAAGAACAAAAACGTAAACAAGCCG
The DNA here is from genome assembly GCF_016900895.1 of Parashewanella hymeniacidonis. GTDB lineage: Bacteria > Pseudomonadota > Gammaproteobacteria > Enterobacterales > Shewanellaceae > Parashewanella > Parashewanella hymeniacidonis. The sequence goes on along the minus strand of NZ_JAFEUN010000005.1, from coordinate 61,149 downwards.
AATTACGTAATAAGTTGTCTCCACTCAAGAAGCAACAGACTAAACTTGAAAGACAACAAGAAAAAATGAGCTCTCGACTTGCGGAGCTTGAAGAGTGCTTAGCTGATATGAACTTGTATGACGATGACAAAAAAGAAGTGCTTAAATCCATCATTGATGAGCGAACTCAGCTTACTCAGGATATGGAAGAAAGCGAAATGGAGTGGTTAGAACTTCAGGAACAAATTGAGGAAATTGAATCCGAACATATCTAGGATGTATGGCTTACTTGGCTAAACTTCATCTTTTTTGGCCACTTATTATTTGATATTGTTCTCAGGCATGACTTAATAAGGTTGCAATTAATTTATAAGAGTTCCAAAGCCACTGGCAGGTTGAAAGTATGCACTGGATTTTAGATATGACTTTTAGGGAAGATGAATCCAGAATTAGAAAAGGAAATGGCGCTTTAAAGTTCAATGTGCTGAGAAAAATTGCCATTAATTTACTTAAACAAGATGAAAAGAAAAAAGCGAGTTTAGCTCGTAAAAGGAAGATGGTAGCACTAGATGATGATTTCCGTTCAGTGCTGCTAGAATCAGGAATTAAAATGCGCTAGCCGTACCTGGTAAATTAAAGAAGCACTAAAGCCTTGCAGTAATGCAGGGCTTTTACTTTATCTCCACTTTTTAGTATTGACTAACGACTTATATCCTCTCAATATAAATATAAATGTTAATTATTAGCGCAGTTACTATTTAAACAACTAGACGAAAACATTGAGCCAACTAATGAGTGATAAACTAAATTTAGAAACCATATGGACTGAATGTGAAGCACTCTATCCAGCGAATAAAGACGTTTGCTTGGAACTTCAAGACAAATACGATGTTAATGTCAACTTACTCCTATTAGCTTTATACCTCGATCAGCGGACAACTTTTAGGTATCAGCCAACTCAATGGAAAGTTATGCTCGATATTATTCATGACTGGGAGCTTAACATTCTAAAGCCTTACCGTGAGTTAAGACGTAATGCAAAAACGATGATTGAACAAAGCGAATATCAACAAATGCTGAATGTTGAGCTTATGATGGAACGAAAGTCTCAACAAACACTCAGTAAACTGCTTATTAATTTAACTCCTGTCGACGAGGGATCAAACCTTAGTGGTTACTTAAACCTATACGATAATAACCTAGAGGCAATCATAGAACTAAAGGCTTAAGCTACTACAATTCCTCATTGCCATTCCATAAATCGAAAGCTGCGGATTAGCACCAACACTCGTTGGGAAAACGGAGCCATCCATCACCGATAAATTATCCAAATAATGATGCTGCCCGTATGAATTGACCATAGATGTTTCTAATTTTTCACCCATTGGACAACCACCCATCACATGCGCTGAAGCAATGACGGTTTTTAATTTGGCTAGAGACATGGTTTCGATGGAAGACTTTGCTTGTGACCACGAATTTAAGTAACTCATACCATCATTGATTGGTAATACTTTTTGAGCACCAGCAGCAAATTGTAATTCCGCCATAGACACAAACGACGCCCTTGCGGCTCGCCAAAACGTATCGGTCAGCGGATAATCAATTTCGAAGCTATTGCGGGTGAGCTTCACCTCTCCACCTTGACTTTCTGAGTTAAACCCATCCCGGATCAGTGCGATGGTCACTTGCAATTGATTCAAATCTCGCATCAATTCAGCATGACTTTTTCCAAACCCTAGTGTTTTACTCGCAACCAAGAGTGGATGAATCGGCGGCACTTCAAGCTTATAGCCCAGTTCGCCTTCTACGCCATCACGCCATAAAAACTCATCGCTATAAATCGATTGTGGCGCCCCGCTGTGACCATTAATAGCTTTATCAAATAATGCTCCCGATAACAAAACAGGGTGAAGAAACGTTCTTTTTCCGAGTAAGTGATAGGGATCGGGTGTATTAGATCGCATTAATAAGACGGGAGTGTGAATCGCACCCGTAGCCAAGATATAACGTTTGGCAACGATATGAATTTTGTGACCTGTTGGTTGTTTCATTTGATTGAGCGCAACAGCATCTAAACCTAATACGGTTCTTTTACTGTGTTGTAAATTTATCGCTTTTGCATTAGTTATCAAAGTAGCACCACGATTTAGCGCACTAGGAACAGTGGTCACTAACATGGATTGCTTTGCATTGGTTGGACATCCCATCCCACAATAACCAAGGTTCCAACAACCTTTCACATTTCGCTTAATGACAGTGTGTTGCCACTGGAGCTGATTACAGCCATCTAATAGGGATTGATTATTCGGATTTGGCGGCACAGGCCATTGTTTTATGTTAAGCCTTTGCTCTGCCTCTTCGAACCAAGGTTTTAGCTCTGATGGGCTAATCTCTTTAATACCATAGTTTTCACCCCAGTACTTGAGCGTAAGCTCAGGTGTTCTAATTGATGTAGTCCAGTTAATGGTCGTTGAGCCACCCACGGTTCGGCCTTGAAAGATACCAATGGTCGAATCATTGGTCTTCATGGCGGCGGCTTGTTGATAGAGGTTTGGGTAAGCTGTGCGCTCTTCCATATCAAATTCAGAGGATGACCTTAAGCTGCCAGCTTCGAGCATAATGACTTTATGCCCCGCTTTAGTTAATTGCTCAGCGGCGATACCTCCACCAGCCCCAGTTCCTACAATAACAACATCAGTTTCAAGGTATTGATCATTGTTTAGCTGGCTGGCATCAATGTGTTTCCAGCCATTTTCAAGCCCAGTTTCAATCGGATCAACCATCATGATTTGACTCCCGATAAAGCAGGTTTTTGATAATTAAGTAATCCCCAATGTTCAGGTGAGGCGTAATAGCTACTCATCACCAGCTCACGTAAGCCCAGATAGGCTTCATTCATCATTGAAAGATAATGCTCTCGCCAATACGTCAGTAATTGCTGTAGCCCGTTAGGACTCAATTCGAGGAAGGAAGTAAAGCTACTGGTTAAAAGCAGTGTACCAAACTGAGTCTCAAGCAGTTCTAATAGCTGCATAAGTTTTTGCTGTGCATGTTCTGGTAATAGACTCATTGTGATATGAATGTTTTCAATCGTACGCTCAATCTGTTGCTGACGCTCAACCTCATCTGCAGGCAACGCACCATCAAGTAAAACTGGCAGCAGAGCTGTAAAAAGTAAAGCATGTTTTTGCTTTGTGCCTTCAGACGTTGAATCAAAGGCATTGATATACCAATCAGCTCCAACGGCTAACGCAGCCGTGGCAGCAAAACTTCCGAGTAAAAATGTACGCCGCTCCATCGCCAGAATTCCTTGTGTTATTATTCTTTTCTAACATTTGATAGCAATTTCTTGAACTTTTGACAATAACCGAATGAAAAACAATAAGTTCTGCCCACCATGGTGGCTGAAAAACACTCATATTCAAACCATCCTTCCTGTCATGACTAAAGTGCCTTTAGTTAATTTACAGCGGCAACGGATAGAGCTTGATGATGGGGATTTTATCGATTTAGACTGGACACAAAAACCCCAACCTGAAGCGCCTATTGTGCTTATTTTGCATGGGCTAGAGGGCAGTTCTGAGTCTCATTATGCTCGTAGAATGTTGGCAGAATGCGGCAAGCAAGGCTTAAGCGTTTGTGTTCATCATCATCGCAGTTGCTCTGGGGAATCAAATAGACTAGCGAGAAGTTACCATAGTGGCGATACCCAAGATATTAGCGTCACTTTAGATTTATTGAAGCATCACTTTCCACGTTCACCTATCTTGGCTGTAGGATACAGTCTTGGCGGTAATGTCCTCACTAAGTATTTAGGAGAAGCTCAAAGTCAAAGCTTGATTGAACGAGCCGTTGTCGTGTCAGCACCCTTGCAGTTAAGTGCTTGTGCGAAGCGATTAGAAAACGGCTTTTCCAAAGTTTATCAAAGCTACTTAATCAAACAATTACAGGCCAAGTTACGTGTAAAAATTGAACACCCAAAACTGAACAAACACATGCCTGTCGCAATGGATCAAGTTGAAAAACTCAATACTTTTTATGTATTTGATGATAAAGTCACTGCGCCTTTGCATGGTTTTAAAGATGTTCACGATTATTATCAACAAGCAAGCGGATTACCTTACTTAATATCGATTAATACACCCACTCTAGTCATTCACGCTAAAGACGATCCCTTTATGACTGAGGCCGTAATCCCTGATGCAAGTCAGTTATCGTCATCCGTAACTTATGAGTTGCATCAACAAGGCGGTCATGTAGGCTTTATCAATGGTGGATTACCTTGGAAGCCGACATATTATCTTGAGCCAAGAATTATCGATTTCTTTACTGAAAGCGAATAGGAAGTTAAATGATTATTCCCTATGAGTCATTGACAAGTTTACCGAAAGAAACCCTCGATAATTTGATAAAAGATTACCTTTTTTCTCAAGTTGAAGATGGAAGCTTTACTACAATGGATGGTGATCATCTTAAAAAAGCACTGTTGCAATGTCATGATATGCTAAAAAAAGGCACTCTTATCGTTGAATATAGTGAGAATGATGAATCCATTGGTGTCCGCCATGTTGACCAAATAATAAGGTAAATAAAATGTCAGAGAAACATCCGATTATTGCCGTTACCGGTTCTTCTGGTGCAGGAACGACCACAAGCACAGAAGCATTTAGCCATATTTTTCGTCAGCTTGGCATTAATGCTGTTTCCGTTGAGGGTGATAGTTTTCACCGTTACACTCGTGCAGAAATGGAAGTTATGATACGCAAGGCTCAAGAAGAAGGTAGGAATATCAGCTACTTTGGCCAAGAAGCGAATGATTTTGAACGACTTGAAAAATGCTTTTCTGATTACGCGTCAGCAGGTTTAGGCGAAACTCGAGAATACTTACACACCTTTGACGAAGCCGTACCCTTTAATCAAATGCCAGGAACCTTTACTCAGTGGCGTCCACTGCCGGACGATACTGATATGCTTTACTATGAGGGGTTACATGGTGGCGTGGTTACTGAAGAACATGACGTAGCCAAACATGTTGATTTACTCATTGGAATGGTGCCTATTGTTAACCTAGAGTGGATACAAAAAATCGTTCGTGACACCTCAGACAGAGGCCATAGCCGTGAAAAAGTGATGGGATCGATTGTTCGTAGTATGGACGACTACGTAAACCACATTACTCCGCAATTTTCTCGGACAAATATTAACTTTCAACGTGTGCCCACCGTCGACACATCAAACCCTTTTAGTGCTAAAGGAATCCCGACTCTTGATGAAAGTTTTGTTGTGATTCGTTTTCGTGGCATGGCCGATGTTGATTATCCGTATTATTTACAGATGTTGCAGGGATCATTCATGTCGCGAATTGATACCTTGGTCGTTCCGGGAGGAAAAATGTCACTGGCAATGGAAATTATTTTAACCCCATTGATAGGTAAACTGATGGATAAACGCTCGAAAGCAATTGAGGCGGGTAAGAATAAATAAAGCCTCTGCATGAGAGGCTTTATGGTAGCGTATTAATCAAATACGTATGGGCAACCACCATACTCATTCACTCTATCATCCCAACGCTGAACATCTTGTGCTCTACGCCAGCGGCCATGAAAAAACTCCATCAAGCACTTGCCTTGTTTAACTTCGATGAGCATTAAATCACGCTCTTTAAGTTTATCGTACTCAGGCCATACCTTTGTGTCGCCCCAAGTCAACCCGCCATTTTCTTTAGCGAAATTATTCCAAAAGGTTTCAACCCCAACCCAGCCATTACTGGATTGCTCCCACATCTGCATTTTGTTACCACTTCCTTTAACTTCACCGTTGTGAGGTGCGGCAACGACTAAACTTGAAACACTCAACAACAATGCTGCTATGGCTAACTTCATATTTGATACCTGTTAATTTGCTTCCCTTAATCAGTATAGACCTTATGGCAAAGAAATAACTTCCCGAAATGGCTTACCTTCTTCATACAGTTTCAAGCGCTTAATCATTGAAGGGGTATCTTTGCTGCTTTGTTGCCGAGACAATGTGATGGCTTTTTGCTGATAATGAATGGCTTTATCAAACTTACCGTATTCGGCATAAGCTGCCGCTAAATTATCAAAAATAGCAAAATCATTTGGTGCATGATGTTTCAACTGATCGGCTATCATAATGGCTTTCTTAGCATTGCGATATTTTGATTCAGGACAGGTCGATAAGATCCATACTGCATTATTTTTTGATGCAACATCACCTGCTTTCAGAAATTCATTAACGGCTTTACCACAGTTTGATTTGATACCGTCACCGCCTGCGGCATAAATAAAACCTAAACGAAAATGTGCCCAAGAATTATCAAGTTTAAGATACCATTTTTCAGCTAATGCGAGATCTCTCGGGACAATTTGTCCTTCAAATGCGAGATCAGCTACCGCTTTTTGTGCTTTTTTTTGACCTTCGGTAGCCGCTCTTGTCAGCCATAGAAAACCATTCACGGGATCTTTATCTACGATTCGACCTGAGAGCAATAAAAGACCATATAAATACTGTGCCTCTTGGTTTCCTTGTTCCGCACCGACTTGAATCGTAGCGATTCTACTCGCCAATATTTCTTCTTTAGGCTGAGGCGTAGGAAAATAAGCAGATGCGCTTCCCGAAAATATAATGGATGAACAAAGTAATATTTTTAATACTGAAAACTTCATGTGTCTTTTAAACAATTAATCCTTAACCTTTAGTTAGCCATATCCTGACTAAGATGTCGAGTTTCATTGCAATATTGCAGAATAAATGGTTAATATGCCGTTCTGACAGCAACTAAAACTGTAACTATTAGATAAAAAGCTGTTGAGATTATATGCACTGTTTCTAATGTGAATCATAGTGTTTTTTATTTACGCATAGCTAACAACACATTAAATACATCAACAAATCTCATTAAACCTATTAATTTATTTAGCATTCACAAGTAAAATAGACCCATTAAAAACGATCTAAATCAAAGTTTCTTATAAAAGAATGACGTAGATTGCGTGTAACTTAATTTCAAACTTTAAACTTTAAACTTTCAACCGATAGAGGATTTACGCATGGCTCTAATTGGTAAACCAAAACCAGACCCAACCCTAGAATGGTTCTTATCACACTGTCATATTCACAAGTACCCAGCAAAAAGTACGTTGATTCATGCAGGTGAAACTTCAGATACATTGTATTACATCGTTAAAGGCAGCGTTGCTGTATTGATTAAAGATGAAGAAGGCAAAGAAATGATCTTGTCTTATCTTAACCAAGGCGATTTTATCGGTGAATTAGGCCTTTTTGAAGAAGAAGCTGAGAGAACGGCTTGGGTTCGTGCTAAACAAGCTTGTGAAATTGCAGAAATTTCTTATAAAAAGTTCAAGCAATTAATTCAAGTAAACCCTGAAATTCTAATGAAGCTGTCTCAGCAAATGGCTTATCGTTTACAAACAACGAGCCAAAAAGTCGGTGATTTAGCGTTCTTGGATGTTGCAGGAAGAATTGCTCAAACCTTATTGCACCTTGCAAAACAACCAGATGCAATGACGCATCCAGACGGTATGCAAATTAAGATCACCCGTCAAGAGATCGGTCAAATCGTTGGTTGTTCGCGTGAAACGGTTGGTCGAATTTTGAAGATGCTTGAAGAGCAGAATTTAATTCAAGCTCATGGTAAAACGATTGTGGTTTACGGTACTCGATAAGCTGTAGTATTCCATTTGAAGTGAGCCATAAGCTCACTTCTCTTCTAATAATAAATTCTTTAAGTTTATCGTCAGAGTGCTTTACGCTAGTCCTGCAATACCATTAGGGAATCTATTTTTTGGAAATAGCTCTTTTTGTCTTTGTTCTTTACATAATGGTGAGACATCAAATATACCTCTAATCATAAGTTGAGTCATATCTCCTCGAGTATATTCTGGTACCATGCATGTAACAGTTTGTACTTGATCACCCATTTTTAAAATAAATGTGATTGAAGTGGCGTCTCTTTTGTTTGAAGCTTGTACATAATTTTTAGGTTGTTCCCAATTAACTACAGCTTTAATTTGACAGTATTCACCATTGACTTTTTTCCTCTGTCTTATAGATCTTACTTCATCATTTATCGCATCTTCTACTGATTCATTAGCATCATCAAAATTCGACTCATCCTTAATCATAAGCCGTGATTTATTATCGTTTAAATAATCTAAAAGCTGTTCTTCAGTATAAGGTGAACCTTCATTGACTACCTTTCGGTGTAATCTTTCCTTAACTCCTTTTGATAATGAATGAAGATCATTTAATGCATTTATTTCATCCTTTATACAAAGTAATGTCACTGCTGCGTTTAGTTTTTGTCTAATTGTAGAGTTTCCATATAGACAAAAAACGGTACTAGTGAAATCAATGAGTAACTGCTCTACGCCTACTTCTTTTGCAATTTTAGCTCTATGAAGAACATTTAGACCGACGCGTGAAACAATCTTCCGAGATTGAATAAATGTTGCCTTGCTTTCCAGCATTTCAAGGAAACCAACTATGCAACTCTGCATTTGTTTTAACTGCTCTTCATTTGGATTAAAGTCAGGCATCGGGTTTTGTGCACTATGCATTATTGCGATTCTTTCTTTAATCTTAGCTTGCTCAATAGCTCTCATTTTTTTAGCGTCAAGAGCAACCCTTTCTTTCATCAAGGCTATTGCATCTACACCTGCAATGGCCTTTACTTCATCTAACGAGCCAATTTGTTGGAATGACTCTTCAGTCTTCACTTTGTCTATTTTCGGGTTCTGAGTTTGGTATTTAGTTAAATCGAAGCCCTCGACTTTTATCCCGTGACTATCTTCAAGTATAGAACAATAAAGATCACACATACTTTCATCACAATCAGATAAAACCACAGTTTCTTCTTTTTCAGCAAACTTAACCACACAAGTTAATTTCGATCCCTCTTTAACAGCTTTAAAGTCAAATTTAATTGAAGTTTTAGAGAACGTATTACTCAAAAAGGCCCACAAAAAGCGTATTCGACAATGCTCTGCAAGCATTTCCTTTCCAGACTCGTTTTCATCTTTTGCTAATACCATAGCCAGACTACTTAGAATGTTAGAATACTCTAAGAATAACCTTCCCCACTTTGCATGATATGCATCTATTTCTTTTTGTGTTGCTTTGTCAAAATCGATTTCTTCAGGTGCAAGCTTATCAAAGCCGTGCTCTCCAATGACATCGGCCCACTCTAGAACATTTTCCAGAACAGCTTGAACTTTAAGATTCTCTTTAGGGGTAATTGGAATCGCTAATTTAAGCGTAACCCCATTTATCTTAATCCAAGATTCCACAATATAATCATCAACAGATCGGCAATACATCTCGTCGCATTGAACTTCTAATTGATACCAGTCTTGAAGATTTTCAAGCAACTTAACTAAAGCAAGTTTCATAACCGGTTGCTCAACAAAAAATATGGTACGTAAAAAGCAATCCAAACTTTTCTGTATGCATCGATCATAATTATCGCCACGACCAATGTATTGGTAAAATTGTGTGGCTAATTCGTACCTTTCTCGATTAACTTCAGAATACTGTTCTTGTGATAATTCATAGTTATTGCGCTTGCTATAGATTCTCATTTCACGGCATTGTGAAAAGGGAACATTGACCGTTACATTATCATCATTTGGCATTAATTCTCGATAAGACTCAACACGTTGCTTACAACGCATCTTCACCCTCTCAAATCGGAGTTCAAAATTCATTTGAAGTAATTCATTACTAGGGGCTTTAACTATTACACTTGCAGATACAGCGATTTTTTCTCCTTCAACCGTAGCAATAACACCTTCACTCTCCCGATGTATTTCAGCAGCAAATGCACCGCCTTCTATCAGTATCTGACTACCATCATTACTTCTATGAAACAATGTAGTTTGAGAACGATTGATTTCTCGAATCGACCAATCTTGAGGTAAATTATCATTTGATCTTTTAGCAAGTGAATAGCGGCTTTCAGCTTTACTTTGGTCGAATGCTGTTAGCTCTGTTAAGCTAACATATTCAAAGCCATCTTCAGCTAAATTACTTGTTGAAAAACAATTTCTGTCTAAGCTTCGTTCAGCTCTACCATTTAACTCTGCCTGAGAATTGTTTAGCTTACGAGTTGAAAGTGAAATATCAAATCTTGTCGCTTCTAGCTCATTTCCTAAATAGTTTTCAACCAAAGAAGTTGTACTTTTCTTGAAACTAGAGTTTCTAGGTAATCCTCTCCGATGTCCGTTTTCATAGCTATCTAGAGAATTATGAACTGAGTCAGACTCTTGCAAGTCCTCGTCAAAATCTTCTTGTAATTCGAGTTGTGTCATTTCAGCATCGGTAGAGACTTTAGCCATCAATGCTAATTGTTCTTGTTGGTTCATCTTTAAGTAAGTAGCAATATTTTCTCTATAATCATTTGATAAATTTAAATAACAAATAGCGACTCTAGAGCCTACTTTTCCGTTCAATGTCAAAACATATCGATGTCCACCAGCACCACACTTTATATTATTATTTTTACTATCAGCAGGCTCCAGTGACATGAAAAAACCATCTTTTAAGGCTGATTGCAATGTTACGATCATTGTTACAATGTCTAAGTCTTGAGGTTTTAGCCCTCTCAGCTCGTAAAATGCTGTTTTAGTTTGATGGAGTGAGTCATCCTTTACAAAATTAATCAAGAATTCCCATGTTTCACGTATTTCAGACTCAGTGTTATAATGACAACGACTTGCCATAAGCCATTGTCGATAGTTGGCTGGTAATTCATTGGAATCATCCTCTTTCATTTCGAAGAATGATGCATGTAAAGGCACTGATTCAGATACCTCACACATGACTTCCCAGCTACCCTTATTAGTATTTTCAAACTCAATCGTTGTTTTAAACTCCCTTCCATCCCAATTAACTTGAGAAAGATTAAACGGCTTAGAGAATGTAGTACTTAATTGAGCTTCAGCCATAAGACTTTACCTCGAGTTTGTAAATAAAATAATAAGAAGGGGAAGTCGTAGCGTATTGACGTATTGATATGTGTATCAATACGCTACTATTAAAAGAATATCTTTCTTAAAACGATGACTCAAGTTAAATCGAGTTAATTCAATACCTAAACAAGCTCGAAATTAGACATAGAAAACTTGAGCTCTGTATATAAAAATAAGAAGGCAACAGGGACGGGTGTTGGAAATATATGGCTTTGTTTAAAGGTAAGAACAAAAAAGGATTTTCAGAATAAATATATAAACCAATAAAAATATAATACTGAATATATTAAAGATAAAGAAATATTAATTTAGGGCAAACAAAAATTGTTCGCCCTAAACAATAAATCTAGCTATTCAAATCCTGAAAAAACTTCTTCACACCATCAAAGAAACCTTCCGCTTTCGGGCTGTGCTTCTTCATGGTTTTTGAATCACCACCAAGGGTTTCTTCAAATTCACGCAGTAATTCTTTCTGACGTTCACTCAGATTAACCGGTGTTTCCATCACAACTTTACATAGCAAGTCACCGATGGCATGGCTACGAACCGATTTCACGCCTTTACCACGTAAACGGAACATACGCCCAGTTTGCGTTTCTGAAGGGATCTTCAAGTTCACTTTACCGTCTAAGGTTGGAACTTCAATCTCGCCACCGAGTGCCGCTTTGCTGAATGAGATAGGTACTTCGCAATACAAGTTATTGCCGTCACGAACGAAAATACCATGCTCACGAACGCTAACTTGAACATATAAGTCGCCTGGAGGAGCACCAAACTCACCTGCTTCACCTTCACCTGATAAGCGAATACGATCACCCGTATCAACACCGGCTGGTATTTTGACTGAAAGCGTCTTAGTTTTTTCAATACGGCCTTCACCGTGACACTTATTACAAGGATCTTTTACTACCTTACCGCGACCATGACACGTTGGGCATGGCTGCTGGACTGCAAAGAAACCTTGGCGCATTTGAACTTGACCAGCACCGTTACAAGTTCCACAGGTTGAAGCTGATGTACCTTTCTTTGCACCACTGCCATCACAGGTGTCACAACCGACTAAAGTTGGCACTCGGATTTCTTTGGTTAAACCTTTAACCGCTTCTTCAAGTGACAGTTCAAGGTTGTAACGTAAGTCTGAACCACGAGCGGCTTGACGCTGACCACCGCCACCACGACGACCACCGAAGATATCACCAAATACATCACCGAAGATATCGCCGAAATCAGCATTACCACCGCCACCAAAGCCACCAGCACCTTGGTTTGGGTCAACTCCAGCATGACCAAACTGATCATAAGCCGCTTTCTTGCTGCTATCGGTCAGAATTTCATATGCTTCTTTACATTCTTTGAAGTTCTTTTCAGCTTCTTTATCACCGGGATTACGATCTGGGTGATACTTCATTGCTAGGCGTTTATAAGCCTTTTTAATTTCCCGTTCGCTCGCATCACGGCCAACGCTCAGTACTTCGTAATAATCTCTTTTTGACATAATCTTTGCTTTTTAGATTAATCTTCAATTAGACAAAAGGGCGTTACTGGTTTCCCAGAACGCCCATTTAAGATGTGTTATTGAGTTATAGCGTTCAACAAATTACTTTTTGTCTTCGTCTTTAACTTCTTCGAATTCAGCATCTACAACATCTTCAGCCGCTGCATCTTTCGCTTGCTCTTCACCGCCTGCATCAGCACCTTGTGCTTGGCCAGCTTGTGCTTTGGCTTGAGCGATCTCCATCAACTTTGCTGAAGCTTCCATTAGCTTTTGAGTCGCAGTATCGATAGCTTCTTTGTCGTTGCCTTTCGTCGCTGCATCAACGTCAGCCATTGCAGCTTCGATTTTTTCTTTCTCATCTACAGGAAGTGCTTCACCAGCTTCTTCGATTTGCTTCTTAGTTGCGTGAACCATGCCATCAGCTTGGTTACGAGCTTGAACCAGTTCTTCAAACTTCGCATCTTCATCAGCGTGCGCTTCTGCATCACGAACCATTTGCTCAACTTCATCGTCACTTAGACCTGAAGATGCTTTAATAGTGATGTTTTGTGCTTTACCTGTTTTCTTATCAGTCGCAGATACATGCAAGATACCATCTGCATCGATGTCGAATGCAACTTCAACTTGTGGCATACCACGTGGTGCTGCTTCAATGCCTTCTAGATTAAATTGGCCTAGAGATTTGTTGCCGCTCGCTTGCTTACGCTCACCTTGAAGTACATGAATCGTTACTGCACTTTGGTTGTCTTCAGCTGTTGAGAACGTTTGTGATGCCTTAGTTGGAATCGTAGTGTTCTTCTCAATAAGCTTAGTCATTACGCTACCCATAGTCTCAATACCTAGAGACAGAGGCGTAACGTCTAGTAGAAGTACGTCTTTAACGTCACCTGCAAGAACGCCACCTTGGATAGCCGCACCAGAAGCAACCGCTTCATCAGGGTTAACGTCTTTACGAGGCTCTTTACCGAAGAAGTTTGCAACTTCTTCTTGAACTTTAGGCATACGCGTTTGACCACCAACAAGAATCACTTCATTGATGTCTGAAACCGATAGGTCTGCATCAGCAAGTGCTACTTTTAATGGTTCAAGAGAACGCTTAATTAAATCTTCAACTAAAGATTCTAGTTTCGCACGCGTCACTTTTACGACTAAGTGCTTAGGACCTGTTGCATCAGCAGTGATGTAAGGTAGGTTCACTTCTGTTTGAGTCGTGCTTGATAATTCGATCTTCGCTTTTTCAGCCGCTTCTTTTAGACGCTGCATCGCTAAAGGATCTTTACGTAGGTCTAAACCTTGCTCTTTCTTAAACTCATCAGCTAGATAGTTGATTAAGCGAGTATCAAAGTCTTCACCACCTAAGTGAGTGTCACCATTCGTTGCTAGTACTTCAAACGTTTGGTCACCATCGTGATTGTCAATTTCGATAATAGAGATATCGAATGTACCACCACCTAAGTCGTATACAGCGACAATGTTATCGCCTTCTTTCTTATCGATGCCGTACGCTAGCGCTGCTGCTGTTGGCTCGTTAATAATACGCTTAACTTCAAGACCCGCGATACGACCAGCATCTTTTGTTGCTTGACGTTGTGAGTCGTTAAAGTACGCTGGCACAGTAATAACGGCAGCAGTAACTTCTTCACCTAAAAAGTCTTCTGCTGTTTTCTTCATTTTCTTAAGAATTTCAGCAGAAACTTGTGGTGGCGCCATTTTTTCGCCTTTTGCTTCAACCCATGCATCGCCGTTATCAGCGCCTACAATTTTGAAAGGCATAATGTCTACGTCACGTTGAACTTCATCATCTTTAAAACGACGGCCGATTAAACGTTTAATCGCAAAAATAGTATTTGCTGGGTTTGTTACCGCTTGACGCTTAGCAGGTTGACCTACTAAAGTTTCGTCGTCTGTGTATGCGATGATTGATGGAGTGGTACGATCGCCCTCAGCATTCTCAATCACTCGAGTTTTGTCACCGTCTAATACCGCAACACAAGAGTTGGTTGTGCCCAAATCGATACCAATAATTTTACCCATGAGGTCCTCCAAAAAAATAATACGCAATAATCTGTTTATAAACTCGATGTGGGGATTCAATTCGCCCTTTTCAAGTTTTCCCATCATGAAAGTTTGTTTAATGGGATAACAGATGAATTCATCAAAATTTGTATAACCACATATATTGGGATGGCTTTATTGAAAACAAGGGAGAGAGTAAAAAAAATTTAAGAAATGTTGCGATCGCTGATATTATCACCAACGACCGCAAGAAAAGTCATCTTACATAAATATAAACTTGAGCATAAATAAAGCGGCAATGACTGCGACGCCGACATTCAACTCTTTCGCACGACCACAAACCAGCTTAATCAATACGTAAGACACAAAGCCCATTGCAATGCCCGTTGCAATCGAGAAGCTCAGTGGCATAAGAATACAAACTACGACAACGGGTGCCGCTTCTGTAAGGTCTTCCCATTCTACGTGTGTTAAGCCTGCCATCATGAGCATAGCAACATAAAAGAGTGCTCCTGCTGTCGCAAACGCTGGAACCATACCTGCTAATGGAGCAAAAAATAATGCCAATAAGAACATGACGCCTGCAACTACGGCAGTTAATCCTGTTCGTCCACCAGCACTCACACCCGCAGTACTTTCAATGTAACTCGTCGTGGTCGATGTTCCGAGTGCTGAACCTGCAATGGTTGCAACGCTGTCAGCAACTAGCGCACGATTCAAACGTGGCAACTTACCTTGATCATCAAGCAGTCCTGCACGTTGTGAAACTGCCACTAAAGTACCTGAAGTATCAAACAAGTCTACGAACAAAAATGCAAAGACCACAGAAATCATACTCACTTCAAACACATGTGATAAATCCATTTGCATGAATGTTGGCATTACACTTGGTGGCATGGAAACAATGCCTTGATATTTCACTTCACCAAACGCCAACCCGATTAAAGTAATAATTAAGATGCTCAGGAATACTGCCGAGTGCATACCGCGCTGCACCATGGCAATAATCAATATAAAGCCAAGCCCAGCCATAATGGCAGGAAATGCTGTGATATCACCTAATGTAACCAATGTTGCAGGGCTAGCAACAACAATTCCGGCACTTTTCAAGCCGATTAAAGCTAAAAATATCCCGATACCTGCTGTAATACCGAATCGCAATCCCATTGGAATTGAATTTATAATCCATTCGCGCACTTTAAACAGCGATAAAAATAAGAAACAGATCCCTGACAGAAATACTGCTGCTAATGCTGTTTGCCATGTATACCCCATTTCACCTACGACGGTGTAGGTAAAAAATGCGTTTAACCCCATACCTGGCGCTAATGCAATTGGATAATTAGCGTAAAACCCCATTATCATACAGCCAATCGCAGCTGCCACACAGGTAGCAACGAATACCGCACCATGATCCATTCCCGCATCCGCTAAGATATTTGGGTTCAAGAAAATGATGTATGCCATAGTTAAGAAAGTCGTGACCCCAGCAAGCACTTCACGTTTTATTGTGGTGTGATGCTGTTTCAGCTTGAAAAGCTTTTCGAACATTTAAGCGTGTCCTTGGTAAGCAAGTAGCTGATCATAAGTTTTCTAACATTTTTTATTTCCATTTTCAGCACATTACTGCGTTGCCACTTTGGTTGCATAATTAATACTATGCGCCCAACGTTACGTCTTGTACTGCACTTAATTTGAACATAAAAATTCTGAACAAATTTATCATCAACTACTTTATGTTATTTTTATTGAGATCCAGAGGATGTTTTCATATTAAGTAGTTGTCGATAAGTTTTTTGATAATTATGGCGTTCAAATTAAGAGCAATACAAGGCGTAGCGACAAGTCATAGCCGTAGCTATGGCGAGGAGTTACAACGCAGTAGAGCGCTAAAATTGGGCGTAAGAAAATCTAAGAAAACTTATGGTCAACTACTTAACCACAATGAAAACGAGCGAATTATACTGACATCCATCACAACCGCATAGAACAATGTGATCAAACTCATAGTTTTGTTTTTCAGATAAATTATCACAAGAGTTGGAGACACTTATTTAACAAGTAGGTAAAGTGATTGAAATACTCGAATGTGCGGCTTTCGCGCTTATTCAGCGTTGAATGACTCGATGCGTGGCTCTACAAAGCTTAAGCTTTCAAAACGAAGAAGAGCTAAAACTACGATCTTCAACTGAGGACGCTGGCTTTCCTCAATTTAAATCAGCCACCTTTAGAGACATATCCTCGAATAATATTCAAAGGGATTGAAAGTTCAAGATCGCCATAAAAAACCCAAAAAAAACCCGCTCAATGAGCGGGTAAGACATCTTGCAAGCGGCCTCTTCGAGGAAGCTTTTTCTACTTAAAGTAGCAGAAAACTCTTGGCATAATCAGCACAAAACAGTCGCCAGCTATGCTACTTGAATCTGTTTAAACAACCCAAAATAAATGGGTACCAAAGGGTGATGAATGATGGTAGCTGAATTAAGGGTCCAGTCAGCCCTATTAAACTGGGTTCAGTACTTTAAACTGAAAGTGTATACAACCCGCCGCTAATCGCTTCAGCACTAAACCAAGTGGTTTGCCAATAAAGGGTTTCATTTCCTGTATACATAATGCGTACTCCTACAAAAGTTCAAAGTTGTTATAAAATCAAAATAGCTCTAGTAAAGCGTTTGGGCTCGGGTCCTTGGAACTAGAGATTCTCATATCCATTGAGGCAAACAACTTGTTACTCGGATCCTTGGAGTCACATTTCCATCCTGGAAGAACAATCGATTCAAACATCATTTCCGAATCGATGAGTGCATTATATACAAATGTAGTTTTATTACAACTATTTTTATAAAAAAAGATCAAAAAGGCATTTTTATGTAACTTTACAACTGTTTAAGCAATTAATTTTGAGTGACCTAGCTCTCAAAATTACCAACAAAAACCACTAACACATTGTTTTAAAATACATTAAGTAAAGATAAAATTACTTTCATAAAACCAAGTGTTAAGCTCAAGTTCTCATCTCACTTTTAAAATGCTTATTGATTACATACCTGAACAGTGTTTTATTTCATATTAATCTTTAAGTAATACCAGCAAGATATAATCAGATAAAAGTCTTAGTAGAGCAGTGAACTATGGAAAGCACTAACCCTCAAAGTGGATGCTCGGTGTGTAAATACTCACTTGATGGTGAGCACTATACTTTCGAAGTAAAAACAGTAAAAAGTCTAGAAAAAACTTAACAGAACAACGCACTGAAGGAAGTAATGATCCTCCGAGTCAACACAAGTGGTTTTAACCGATGGCACTAATCAGTTTTTAGTATTAATTAAAAAGCATAGTTTTAATTATGGTTTCTCAAAATTTCACGCCCAGCTTGTTAATGAACAATCAGATGAGGGTAGGAAAATATGTAAAGTAACCAGAAAAGATTTCATTAACTCAACTCCAAAAGATACTGTGGGATTTTCTTATAAAAATCAACGGTGAATTATCATTAGAAATGAATAATCCCACCCAACCTGAGTGCTCCGGCATCGCTTCCGAGTATTTCAAGCATATAGATAAATCAGTGTTTCGAGAAACAATGAAATTAAATACTGAGGTGCCTGAATTTAAAATAATCTGTGAATTCGCAAAAGCGCTTTCATCAGAAATTTTATTTAATGGCTACATTGATGAAAATGCCTCAATTGCCAACATGATACGAAAATAGCCAGCGATGATTGATGAAGCATTAGAACCTCATCGCTTTTCAGGCGGGGAATGGCCGCAGAAAACCGACGAACATTGAGGTTACTAAAAATAGATTTAGAAAGAAAACGGTAGTATTTCTGCAAAAAAATACCCGCTAAATAGCGGGCAAAGACATCTTGCAAGCGGCCTCTTTGAGGAAGTTACTCTCTCAACACAAAAGAGTAACTTGATATGTTCAGTAATGACGCATGTCATCACCAATCACACTACTTGAATTTGATAGACCCAAACGGGTAAAAACAAAGGGTGAATGGTAACTGATCATCGAAATAAGTTAGTTATTTACAGTAGGGTCAGTTAGCCCTATAACTGGTCAGCTAATTAAGTAATAAAACTTACAGCTTCATGATGAACAAACCACCTTTAATTGCATCTGCATTAAACCAAGTGTTTTGCCAATAAAGATTTTCGTTGCCAGTATACATATTACATTCCTTAAAAAATTATATTATTTACTTAATATTAACTATGCCGTCTTATATCGACCAAAGTTAAGAGATAAAAAAGCGCTTACAGCTTTATGCTGAACAAACCACCTTTCATCGCTTCAGCGTTAAACCAAGTATTCTGCCAATATAGTTTTTCGTTACCTGTATACATATTAAGTACTCCTAAAAAGTTCTAAGTTGTTATAAAAATTAAATTACTCTAGTAAAGCTTGGCTCGGTTCCTTGGAACTAGAGATTCTCATATCCGTGGAGACAAACAACTTGTTACTCGGGTCCTTGGAGTCACGTTTCCTTCCTGGAAGAACAACATCCGATTCAGTGTCATTTCCGAATCGATGAGTGCATTATACATTAATGTAGTTTTATTACAACTATTCCTTCTAAATAAACTAAAAACACCGCTAATTTTGTAATTTTACTACACAAAAAGGTGATCTAGGTTTGCGCCTTACTCACGCACTTTAAAGTAACTAACTATATTTAAAGCATTTAGTTCATGTTTTAAAATTACTTAACGCTTTTTCTGTTTGTTTGAATACTTCTTTGCTTTATATTCAAAACTTATTCGGTTTTGGTAACATGATATACTGCACACAAAATAGATATTGCGTTTAACCTAGAAAAAGCAGTTGGTGGCGATCTTAAACGCAGATGAAATTGCCGTTAACAAGGCTTGAATGACAGTGAGTAGTTGATCTACTTACTGTTGTTTATAACGCAGTTAGCGGTGGTTTTAACCAGTTTACGAGTGCCAAGCATTCACCCTATAGATAAATTGAATCGTCTGCTTTTTCTATTAAACATTATGCAGTTATTACGTTTTGAAGCGTCCAACTGCTTTTTTTAGGTTATAAGGAGCCCTCGTGACCGCATTGAATCAACTTTATCCACAACCTCTTTGGCAATGGTTTGAAACTATTTGCTCAATCCCACACCCTTCAAAGCATGAACAAATGCTTAGTCAATATATTCAAGATTGGGTATCCGAAAGAGGTTTTGAGTTTGTAGAAGATCATGTTGGTAATTTGATCATCAAAAAGCCGGCAACAGCTGGAATGGAGGATCGTAAAACAGTATGTATTCAAGCACACTTAGATATGGTGCCTCAAAAGAACAACGATAAAGAACACGATTTTACCAAAGATCCTATCCAAGCTTACGTTGATGGTGATTGGGTCAAAGCTGACGGAACAACATTAGGTGCCGACAACGGTATTGGTATGTCGAGTGCACTTGCGATTTTGGGTTCAACAGACATCAAGCATGGTCCATTAGAAATACTGTTGACCATTGACGAAGAAGCGGGAATGACTGGCGCTTTTGGACTTCAGGCAGGTGTACTTGAGGCTGACATTCTCATTAATACTGACTCCGAGCAAGAAGGCGAAATCTACATGGGTTGCGCTGGCGGTGTTGATGCTGAAATTAAAGTTCCAATGGCTTGGGAAGGTGTTGAGTCAACTCAGAAAGCCTTTAAGCTTGAAGCTAAAGGCTTGAAAGGCGGCCACTCAGGCGTAAACATTCACATGGGTCGTGGTAATGCGAATAAGCTTTTAGCTCGCTTCCTTTTTGGTCATGCCGATGAACTTGCATTAGAGCTTGCCTCATTTACCGGTGGCTCGCTAAGAAATGCTATCCCACGTGAAGCTGATATCGTTTTTACCGTTCCAGCCGAAAAAATTGAACTATTGAATCAACGTGTTGATCAATTTGACGGTATCGTGCGAGCTGAACTAGCCATAGCAGATCCAAGCACATCGTTTACATTAACGGAAGTTACTACTCCTGAAAGAGTCATGGCAGAGGACACTCAAAATGACTTTATTGCATTACTTAATGCGGCACCTAATGGTGTAATTCGTATGAGTGATGACGTAGCAGGCGTTGTTGAAACCTCATTAAATGTCGGGGTTATCACCACAGAAGATGAATGCGTAAATGTTCTTTGTCTCATTCGCTCGCTGATTGATTCAGGCCGCAGCGAAGTTGAAGGCATGCTAACAGCATTAGCACAACTTGGTGGCGCCGAAGTAGAGTTTAGTGGTGCATACCCAGGCTGGAAACCAGATAATAGCTCTGCCGTTATGGCGCTCGTCAACGAAACCTATCATGATATCTATAAAAGAGAGCCTGATATCATGGTGATTCATGCTGGTCTTGAGTGCGGTTTATTCAAAAAGCCTTATCCTGAAATGGACATGGTATCAATTGGCCCAACCATTCGTTATCCGCACGGCCCAGATGAAAAAGTATTGATTGAAACAGTTGGCCAATACTGGGAGCTATTATTGGCGGTTCTTGAACGCATTCCAGCTAAGAACTAAATTTACCAACTTTCTTGTATAGTAAGCTCCAATATTTGTTGGGGCTTTTTTTTTCACTTATTTACCTGTAGATTCTTAATATCGTTTATGAAAAGGACTTTAAGTGAATAAATACGAAGTTACGGTCGATACATTCAACCGCTTAGCGAAGCGCTACCAAGATAAGTATATGAACTTCGATTTTTATTTTGATACCTACGATAGATTCCTCAGTCTTATCAACGATAATGCATCAATTTTGGAACTCGGCTGTGGTCCCGGAAATATTACTCACTATTTATTGTCCAATAAACCAGATTTGAGAATACTGGCCACTGATCTTGCTCCAAATATGCTCGAACTCACGAAACTGAATAATCCATCCGTTAGAACGATGAAACTTGATGGACGAAGTGTTGATAAAGTTGACGAAACATTTGATGCGATAGTTTGCGGTTTTTGTACACCGTATTTATCCAAAACAGATATTGAAAAACTGATTAAAAATATAAGAGATAAACTCGAATTAGGCGGACTACTTTACCTAAGTACAATGGAGGATGACGATAACAAATCGGGGATGCAAACATCGGCCAGTGGAGATCAAGTTTATATTCATTACCATCAGTATGAACACATAAAGGCACAGCTGATGTTAAATAACTTCAAAATAATTGAACACTATCGAAAGCAATTTCCTGCCGAGGATGAGCTAACAACGACAGATCTGTTCATTTATGCACGAGCTATCTAATCGATACTACACCTTTCATATAGTCTGCTGCGTTGCCGATTAAGATAACGTTATTGCCTTCAACTCGGCACTCAAGCTTTCCAACTCGTTTGGATAGCTGTTTTGCTGTTAATTTAATCTTAGACAACTTTTGAGCCCAATAAGGTGCTAACTCACAATGTGCAGAACCTGTTACGGGATCTTCATTAACATTAAGTTTGGGAAAAAAGCAGCGGCTTACAAAGTCACAATCGTCGCCGATAGCCGTCACTACAACACCTCGATATTCTAGTTTAGACAGCAAACTATAATCAGGTTGTAAGGCATGAACCTGTGCTTCATTTTCCAAAACAACACAATAATCAAAGCCTAGTAACACTTCCAGTGGTTCTACTCCTAGACCTTGCAGAAGTGCATCTGGTGCAACAACTGTTTCCATTTGCGTCGCAGGAAATGTCATTTGGTAACCAGCGTCACACTGTTTAACCAATAAGATTCCACTACGAGTATAAAATTCAATTTCTGAACTGGTGTTATTCAAATGCTGAAACAATACATGCGCTGTTGCTAGAGTTGCGTGACCACACAAATCGACTTCGCCATTGGGCGTAAACCACCTTAAACAATAACCTTCGGCCTCTTTAACAAAGAATGCTGTCTCCGATAAATTATTTTCAGTCGCTATATTTTGTAAAAGTTCATCCGACAACCAGCTATCCAAGGGACAAACTGCAGCAGGGTTTCCCCTAAAAACAGCAGAAGTGAACGCATCCACCTGATAAATATTAATCTTCATTGCTTTGCTCATCGATACAACATTCATCTTGGATGAAATTGATGACAGATTGCCACTTTTCGTAGTCTGCAACACAAAAGAGTGTACGCCCTTCTCGTCGCTGCGAAATTAACCCTGCCGAAGCCAGTGCTGAAATATGATGAGATAATGTCGACCCCGGGATCGCTAACACTTCCTGTATCTCACCAACGGCAACCCCTGCATATCCCGCTTTCACTACCGACTTAAAAATTGTTAGTCGTGTTGAATGCCCTAGCTCTTTCAAAGCCTTAGCAGCAATATCTACGTTCATTATAATCAAACCTTAAAAATCTTTAATTCGATATTACTAGAAATAACTTGATCATGACAACAATCAAATCTATATTTCGACTATTCCAGAAACATAGAGATTAAATCATGGATATTTCAGCAATAGAAAAAACGATTAATATGTTCCTTTTTTTAGGAGCTGAGCTCACAATCTTGTTTCTTGTCATCAGTTATATTGTTGGCTTGCTACAAGAGAAAATACCACCAGCTAAAATCCAAAGTATTTTGAGCAGTAAAAATGGCCGAGGATATTTAATTGCAGCTCTGCTTGGGGCTATCACACCATTTTGCTCATGTTCGACGATCCCCTTTTTAAAGGGGTTACTAAGAGCAAAAGCAGGGTTTGGCACTATGTTGGTATTTTTGTTTTCGAGCCCACTTTTAAACCCAATTATTATTGGCTTATTTATTGTCACTTTCAGTTTCAAAGTTGCCATCTTCTACTTTGTTATTGCTATGGGGGTATCAATTGCAGCCGGGCTCATTCTTGAATACTTGGGCTTTGAAGAATACGTAAAGCCTAACGCTTACCTAGAACCAGAAGTAAAAGGTTGTGGCTCTGGCTGCTCAGTGAAACCACAGAGTAATATTTGGGTTAGAGTATGGAAGAGTACTTGGAAAGATTTTAAAAAAATTCTTCCTTATTTATTGATTGGTATAGGTATTGGTGCGTTAGTTTACGGGTTTATCCCGACTGAATTTATTTCTTCGGTAGCCAATGACGATAACCCTTGGGCAATACCTGTTTCAGCAGTTATCGGAATACCACTGTATATCAGAGCTGAAGCCGTCATTCCATTGAGTGCTGCACTCGTTGCGAAAGGAATGAGCATGGGTGCGGTGATGTCACTCATTATAGGTAGTGCTGGAGCCAGCTTAACAGAGGTAATCTTATTGAAGTCGATTTTCAAGAATAAGATGATCATTGCCTTCGTAGCTGTCGTATTATCAATGGCGATATTCGCAGGATACGGCTATCAATGGCTCTTTAGTTGAAGTAGTCATAATCGTAGCTCATGGAAAACCATGAGCTACGCACTATAGCCATTACGACTTCACTTTAAATTGATTGATATTATTGGATAATTGCATCGTAGTATTATCAAACTCTTTCACGGTCTTTGCCAATTGGCCAGCTGACGTTAACGAGTTGTCTGAAAGCGCTCTTACTGCTTCGATATTACTGGCCACTTCTTCCGCTGCGACTGCTTGTTGACTGATCGCTACAGTAATTTCAGTCGTTTGTTGCTGAATATCATTAATCGCTTGAGTGATGTCTTTTAATGCGATTTCGACTTGTCCAGTCAATGCTTCACCTGACTTAGCTTGATCGACACTGGTTTCCATCACTTGCTCTGCTTGCAGTGCACTTTGTTGTAGTGTTTCAATAATTTGTTGAATGTTTGTTGTTGAATCCTGAGTTCTAGAAGCCAAGGTTCTTACTTCATCCGCAACAACCGCAAAACCACGACCTTGTTCACCAGCACGTGCGGCTTCAATAGCCGCATTCAAAGCTAAAAGGTTGGTTTGTTCTGCAATTCCCCTGATGACATTGAGCACTTCGCCAATCTTCTCGCTGCTGCCACGTAGCTCTCGTATCACATCTGCTGCTTCAATCACTTGCTGAGACATAGTGCGAATACCGTCTGTGGCTAGCGTAACGATCTTGACACCGTCTTCAGCCTGAATATGAGCATTATCTGCTAGCTCAATCGCATTTTGCGTAGTTGAAGCCATTGCTTGGCTTGTCTGTGCCATTTCTGTGGCTGACGCTGCTACAGAGTCAATTTGTAGCTTTTGCTGTTTCACAATATCAACAGCAACTTCACATTCTTTATTGGCTTCGACAACACCATGACTCACGTTTGCTGTGAGCTGACCGGTTTGCTTTAACATCGACTGAACTTTTTCAGCAAACAAATTAAATGCTTTGCCAAGTCTGCCAAGTTGATCCTCTCTATCAAGTTCAATACGTTGAGATAAATCACCATCACCTTGAGCGATATTTTCCATTGCATCAACCAATTTTTTTAATTGAATTCTGAATGGTAATAGCATCATCCACACCATTGCTGCCACGAGTAAAATGATGCCAACAGCCACTAATGAGGCATTCCATACCACTTTTTGTACAGGAGCATCGATCACCGTTTGAGGCAGCATGAAACCGAGATGCCAGCGCTGTTGAGGATAATCACTTGAGACATCCATAAAAGACACACGCTGCGGTACGCCATCAAAAATAACCTCGGCAACACCTGAGTCATTGTTGATTATTGCTCTTTCTAGTGCAGAAAAGCCACTACTGTCACTGAATTGAGCATCAACTTTACTCAGCATTGAGCCAGGAGGAAAGCTGTCATTAAAACCCTTGAAAAAAACCAACTTCCCTTCATCTGTCATCAAAAAGGCTTGGCCTTGCTGCTGATATTTAATGGGTGCTAATAAATGCTGACCAATGGTATCAACTAAGATATCCATACCACCGATACCGATAAGTTTTCCTTGCTGATTTCTAACAATGGTTTTAACCGTTGCTGAAATGGAACCATCATTTGCATCCACTGCAGGATCGCTTACATACAATCCATTTTTGTCGATAGACTTTTGCCACCAAGGTCGTTTATTGGTGTAGTAATTAGGGTCGCCATCATAGCGCCCCAAAATATCAAAGTACTCGTATGTGTTCGCTGAACCGAAAAACACGGCTTTGATGTCTTTATCGCTGTCAGTGAGATACGTGAAATGCTTAATAATTCTGTCGTATTGGGCGTCATCTGATAAATCTGAGCCTCGTGTATGATATTGACTAAACCAATTCAATACATCTGGCTGAGAAAATAAGGTATGAATGATTTGGCCTTTGGTTTGAAAGTAATCTTTAACTTCAGTAGCTTTAAGCTCGACCAAACTATGAATATCTGAATCTATCTGATTACGTGCTCGCTCGCTCTCATGACTCACCAATATACTTGCTACGATTGCCAACATAATGGCAAGAGGGCCTACAATCATAATCACTAATTGCAAGCTGAGAGAACGCTTCAACACCCTCATTACGACTTCCTTTTTAATTTTATTATATTGGAATGGTTTATTTTTGATTGTGTAATACTAAAGTGCAACAGGCATTATTTTAAAAGAATTTTTATATTGCAATTAGTCTGCAATGATGAAACATTTCACTGCATAAGCATCTATTAGGTAGATAGGTATAAAATTTAACTACACAATAAAGCACTATGGTATTAGTTCTAACTGTGTTGGTTGATCGCTTTGTTCAGAAGTAACTTGAGCACATAGACCCACTGAAATACCCACGAGCCGAATTCCTCTTTTTTGACCTCGAGCATAAGCTTCAGCGAGCAACTGCTTAAATAACTTAGGTGAAATGTCATCACTTCGTTGCTCTACTGTGGTTTGCTGAAAGTCAGCAAACTTCAATTTAACCACTTGCTTTTGAATCTGACGCTCTTTAGCACTGCGTTGCACTCTTGCAGACAACTCTTTGATTAAACCTACGAGCACCCCCTCGCACTGCTCTAATTGAAATATATCTTGAGCTAATGTTGTTTCCACTCCGACCGATTTACGCTCTCGGGAGGACACTATGGCTCGTTCATCAATGCCATAGCTTCGTTCTATCAATACCTGTCCAAACTTTCCAAATTTTTGAATCAACCTGTTTTCATCAAATTGTTGAACATCCTCGCATGTTGATAACCCCAGTCGAGCTAACTTTTCTTCTGTAACCTTACCCACTCCTGGGATTTTTCGTAGAGACAGTGTCTTAACGAACTCTGTGACTTGCGGAGGCGTGATGACAAATTGACCATTAGGTTTGTTTAAGTCTGAAGCTACTTTAGCGAGAAATTTTACCGGTGCGATACCCGCAGATGCTGTCAAACCCGTCAATTCGAATATCTTGCTGCGGATCTCCTCTGCAATGAGAGTCGCTGAACCATGACAATGCGGGCTATCCGTCACATCAAGGTAAGCTTCATCGAGAGAAAGTGGCTCAATTAAATCGGTATATTGAGCAAAGACCTCTCTTATCTGCTGTGATACTTGCTTATAAACTTGCATACGCCCCGGCACTAGAACCAAATCAGGGCAAAGTTTTAAAGCTTGCTGAGTAGGCATAGCAGAACGGACACCAAATTCACGTGCTGCGTAGTTACAGGTTGATATCACACCTCTACGTTCCCGACTGCCCCCAACGGCAAGAGGCTTATCTCTATATTCAGGAAAATCACGCATTTCTACAGCTGCAAAATAGCAGTCCATATCTACATGTATGATCTTTTTCATAAAGCACACCGATAACTGTATGTATGAAAGGGCTATCCACTTAGCTGCACCAACCACTATATTTAGCTGCACCAACCACTATATATTGTGGTTTAACGTCTTTCTTTGATAGCCCTATATGTTAATGGTTTTGTTACTATGGCTTGTTCCAACAGCCTATAAAATAACAACCCCCTCGAATTAGATTTCCTACGATTAAAACGGAACGTATATTCATCAAGGTAGCCCCCTGTGTCAGGATGGTTGTCACTCTTAATATTTAACTAATTATTAACCGCTTAAGGGGGCGGGAAAGGCAACCTAATGACACACTATTCAGACGAAAGAAAACAAGCTGTACTCAGTAAAATGCTTCCGCCACAAAATATGAGTATCGCAGCTATTTCAAGAGAAGAAGGAATTCATGTTCAAACATTGTATAGTTGGCGCAATAAACAAAAACAAGCAGGAAAAGTCGTGCCCGGTAAAGCTTCATCCTATAATTGGTCAGCAGAAACCAAGTTAGCCGTAATCATTGAAACCGCAGCAATGTCAGAGTCTCAACTCAATCAATATTGTCGTGAAAAAGGTATCTTTAAAGAGCAAGTTAAGCAATGGAAACGAGATTGCCTTACGGGTTTTCAATCAAGTGGCGCTCAAAAAAAAGAAGCTAAAAAGCAGGCTAGGCTCGATAAGGCAGAAATTAAGTCACTTAAAACCGATTTAAGAAGAAAGGAAAAGGCGTTGGCGGAAACAACGGCTTTACTGGTGTTAAGAAAAAAGCTCAATGCCTTGTGGGAGAACGAAAACCAGGAGAGTTAACACCACTGCCTTTAAGACAACAGTTGATAGGGTTAATCCAAGAAGCTTGCAATAGTGGTGCAAGGTTAGATAACGCCTGTAATGAAGTCCCGTTAAGTAAACGAACTTATCGACGGTGGTTTAAAGATGGGCAAGTACAAGCCGATTTGCGTCCCGAAATTAAACGGCCAGAGCCAGCGAATAAGCTTACTGAGAGGGAGCGGCAGCAAATTTTAGATACGTGTAATCAAAATGAATATGCGAGCTTGCCACCAACGCAAATCGTTCCGTCATTACTTGATAAAGGGATATACATTGCCTCTGAGTCGAGCTTTTATCGAGTATTAAAGGGGCACGGTCAGCTTAATCGTCGTGGGCGAGAAAAAACACCACAAAAGAGAAGTAAACCTAAGAGTTACAGGGCTTCAGCGCCTAATCAGGTTTGGTCTTGGGATATCACATATTGCGCCTCGGTCATCAAAGGGAAGTTTTACTATCTGTATCTGTTTGAAGATATTTATAGCCGTAAAATTGTTGGCTATGAAGTCCATGAACAAGAGTGCGGTCAAAAGGCCGCAGAGTTAATCCAGCGTTGCATGCTCAAAGAGCAGTGTTTCAACTCGCCGTTGGTTTTACACTCTGATAATGGTGCACCAATGAAATCCTACACCATGAAAGCAAAGTTGGAAGAGCTAGGTGTAACGGCATCATTGAGCCGCCCAAGTGTGAGTAATGACAATCCTTACTCTGAATCACTTTTTAGGACATTAAAGTATCGACCTGACTGGCCTAAAAAAGGGTTTTCAAGTTTAGAAGAAACCCAAGACTGGGTTGAGAACTTTGTGACTTGGTATAACAACGAACATAAGCACAGTCGGCTTAACTTCGTGACGCCTGAGGAACGGCATAAAAAACAAGATAATGTGCTGCTCATGAACCGTAAAAAGGTACTCGAAGAAGCAAGAGCTAAAAAGCCAATGAGGTGGTCAGGTGAGATTCGAAACTGCGAACCCGTTGGTGATGTAATGTTAAATCCAGATAATGAAAATACAACAGAAAAATCGACAAATAATGTAGCTTAAGTTTTAATCAAAGGGTGACACCTGTCTTGAAAAACGCCGGTAGTAATCTAAGTGTTTCACCCTTACAGCTCCTTGATATGTACCTAAGAGCCATCTTTTAAGTAAAGCTGATACTCGATGAACTCCCGCCATTGAAACATGAGCAGGCGTACTGGAGCCAGAGTGAACAATTTTTTTATGTTTATAGCCAAGTTTCCCAAGCTTAATGTAAGCAAGAGAGCCATCACTGCAAATCAAGCTGCCTTTCTCGACTGTATCAAGTATAAATCTTTGAATATTTTCAGCTGTGGCACTATCGACTTGTTTTAACCTGATTCGCCCAAAGCCTTTAGGCTCAATGAGTTCCACTGCAACTAAAACAACGGCTTTCTTTTCATAAAGGTGTTCAATATTTTTGCTTTTGTGACTGACACCACCTACCAAAGTTTCATCAACTTCAACTATTCCACTTAGCTTATCTCTTTCAGGATTGACCATAGCAGCACGAATCTTATGAAGAATTGACCAAGCCGTTTGATAGCTACCAAGCCCGAGTAACCGTTTAACTCCTAAAGCACTAACGCCATTCTTTTGATTAGTGATATACCATACCGCAGCAAACCAACTTCGTAGTGATATCCTGCTTTTATCGAAAATAGTGCCAGAAGTAACGGATGTTTTCTTGCGACAGTTCGCACACAAAAAGAGTTGGCTATCTACTTGATAACATTTAAGAGCAGCACAATGTGGGCAAATAAACCCTGAAGGCCATCTGAGATTGATTAGGAAGCTTAAACAGACTGATTCATCATAAAACCATGTTACAAATTCTTCCCAATCCCTCGGGTAATCAATACCTGCTTGCAACAATTGTGAAGGCTTTGTCATTCCTATATATTGACATAGGTGCAGCTAAGTGGATAGCCCTTATGTATGAACAGTATATAGTTGTGAAACGTTATTTTATAGCTATTTTTTTTTGTGATTTTGCTAAATTAAGTAATCCCTAAGCGCAGTAAAAGGGTAATTGAATAAATAGGATTAACATTCAAACGGATTGAGGCGCAAAATGAAAAGACTACTGCTAATTTTGACTTTATTGATTAATTTAAATGCTAATGCGATTGTGATAGATAAAACACCCCTGGTGATCGGAGAATCCATTAGCTTTAAATCAAAAGCGCTTAATGAAACTCGCCAGTTTAATGTGTATCTTCCCGTCAGTTACTTCAAGGCTCAATCAAAACAGTACCCTGTGATTTACCTCTTAGATGGCGGGGTGGATGAAGATCTTGTTCATATGAGTGGATTAACGCAATTCTTATCTTTCTCCTGGATAAACTCGATGCCGGAAGTGATTGTTGTAGGTATTCAGAATGTCGATAGGCGTCGTGACTTCACTTATCCAAGCTCAGATTTAACGGATCAGAAAGAGCTTCCAACCTCAGGTAAATCCGATGATTTTATTTCCCACCTAAGTAATGAGTTACTCCCTTTAATCGACGCTCACTATCGCACAACAAACAATAGAACTTTAGTTGGTCAATCTTTGGGAGGGTTGTTAGCCAGCACCATACTCCATCAGCAACCCAACATGTTCACAAACTACCTGATTGTTAGCCCAAGCTTATGGTGGGATAAAGAGTCTTTATTATCTCGGCCTCTGGATTTAAACACCTTTAAAGGAAAAGTATTTATAACCGTGGGCGAAGAAGGAGAGATCATGAAACGGGTTGCAAAATCACTGTATAAAAAAACGCTTCAAGCAGGCTTAAAGTCAAATATGGTAGGTTTTGAGTTTTATCCAACATTAGATCATGGAGATGTTCTTCATTTAGGCGCCTATAAAGGACTCGGTTTTCTTTTTAATAAACCAGAAACTCGATGAATAAAAAACAAAAAAGCGACATTAAATGATGTCGCTTTTATTGGAGAGTGCAGAGTTATGGTTAAATAATTCTGTTTTTTTCTAACATCTCTTTACGAGCAGCTTCTTTTTCCATGCGACGTTTACGTCTATCACAAGGATCATCGCAATCACAGGCCTTTTCAATACCTAATGCACCTAGGCCACCACAACTGCCCTCTACGGCTTTTCTCTTTACAATATAGCCAATAGACATCAACAAGAAAAACGTTAATAACACCACAAAAGCGGCAATAAAGGTGCTCATAAGGACTCCACTACTCTTTTACATATTTTTTGAAAGCATCACTGTAATGGACTTTGAATCCATTATCTTGCTTTTCGATGAGCATTATCGCTAAGTTTTGTTTTTTAGCAAGTGCTAACGAATCTTTAACGCCTAAAACTATCATTGCTGTAGCATAACCATCTGCAACCATACACTCTTTATTGAGTACGGTCACTGATGCTAAACGGTGCTGCACTGGCATTCCAGTTCTAGGGTCAATGATATGATTATAGCGTTTTCCGTTTTCTTCAAAATAATTTCTGTAATCACCAGAGGTTGCCATCGCCATATCTCCAGGTGCAATGACTTGCTGAACTTTACGCTCATCTGAAGTGGGTTTTTCAATCGCAACTTTCCAACCTGAACCATCCGCTTTCTTACCTTTTATGCGGAGCTCACCGCCAATTTCAACAAGGTATCCTGACACATGATATTTTTCGAATATGGCTGATACTTTATCAACGCCAAATCCTTTAGCGATTGAAGATAAATCGGCGTACAAGTCTTTACTGCCTTTCTCTAAACGCTCTCCATTGATAACGACACCATTAATATTTACACGTTTTCTTGCAGCAGCAACTTGTTCAGTCTTTGGCGCTTCTAATTGTCCCTTACGCGGCCCAAACCCCCAAAGGTTAACTAATGGTCCAACCGTAATGTCTAACGCACCATCAGAGATTTTATTTATCTTTTTTGCTTCTTTGATGACAGTTAATAAGTCAGGAGATACCTTGATACCTTGACCTTCTTTTAGCCTGTTATAGGTCGATAATTCAGAATCAGGTCTATAGGTCGACATTTGGTCATTTACTTGTTCAAGTGTCAGTTCTACTTCCGCATGTAAGGTATCAATGTCAGGAGTCTTATTGTTCGGCACATATTTAATGTGGTATGTCGTCCCCATAGTACTGCCCTGCAAAGAAACAGTATCGACATGTTTGCTACAGCCTGAAAGGACTGAGGCTACAACTATAAAGAAAAACAATTTAAATGCAGATGTTAACTTAACCATTGGCAGAACTCCTATTGTTCAAGTGCCTTCCTAGTTACCCCTCATTTTAAACCATAAATAATACAGCTGCCTAACTTAAAGTGGACAGCTGTCTAATAAATAACAAGTGTCATCTGAGTAATTTATGAGTTTCCAAAAATGATTTTATCAAAAGTTGGATTACTGAATAACTGCTGTGTTTCTTCTGTGCTGTATCCACCTTCCATGGCGATTCGCTCCAACCCTGCTAAAAATAACTGAATCTGTTCAGAGTAAACACTTGCCATATAATCGATGCCGCTCAGCCCGTTAAACTTAAGCTCACGCCATTGCTTGTTCCAATGGGGCCTCACTTGGATAGGGTTTCCTTGACTGTCTCGAACACTGAGCCATTGATTCAAAACAGATTGCATAAACTCAATCCATTGTTTCTTGGGTACTTGTAAATTGCCTAAAATTTCAATTGCA
Organism: Parashewanella hymeniacidonis; assembly: GCF_016900895.1. Classification (GTDB taxonomy): domain Bacteria; phylum Pseudomonadota; class Gammaproteobacteria; order Enterobacterales; family Shewanellaceae; genus Parashewanella; species Parashewanella hymeniacidonis. Next base: position 28,495 of record NZ_JAFEUN010000005.1, on the reverse strand, counting down.
AAACATGCCTTGCTTCCATATAAGGGAGAAAGTGCAACTTCCGATCCTCCAGTGATTCGGACTTCCATCGTCGTTTGTAATGCCTGCTTGCCTTTTGCTTGAGAGTAAATTAAGGTCATTGCTCGCCACCAAATGTCCCAAGCCACAGCCCAATCCAAACTTCCATCATCCATGGTCGGTATTGCTATGTTCATTTCCATAATAGTCACCGGTATATTATGAACACCTCTTTGGAAATGCATAGCTTCAGTGATAGGAATACACACTGGTTGTTCTGGTTGATAAAAAACTTTGTTTGTTAGCTCAGCAAATAATTTAGCAACTTCTTCTTGTGAGAGGAGCTTACTCAAAACAGGAGTGATTAAATAGACAAAATAAGTGAGGACATTCTGTTCTAAATCATGCGCTTGAATTGGTGATGGAATGCTATCGTTAAAACTGCCACTGTTATCCCATGTATTTACAATTGCATCTTGTTGATAGGGAAAGTAAAAAAACTCTGCATAGTAATCGCTCTCACATATTTTTATAAAGTTATCCTTGGCTTTGATTAAATCAGTCGAAGAGGATTTCTGGGATGCAAAAAAATCTGGAGCATCATCCAGTTTTTTGGGTGGAATAGTACTCAGTATTGGAACTCGCTTTGGCTGAAGCAAGGCATAAGACAGTTCATCTAAACGAAGGACTAAGGAAGTAACAACACCAATTAAGCCAAAATTGGCGACTATGCTCTTAAGTGTTGCTTTGTCATTAAGCCAACCTTGAGGAATAGTATATTGAGCTAATTTAAGTTCTTCATAATCACAAACTGTTTGTAATTCGCCATTCGTGTTTATGAACTCAATGGCTACAACTAAATCAGAAAGTGATTGAGTATTGATTCCTGCACTGTGACATCCTGAGCAACATACAGATCCAAGCGCATTTTCAACAAGAACTACATCATATGGCATCCCCCAAGCATCCATTTCAGGGTCAGATTTTTTACTCTGCCATTGTTCATAACTCCATAGCCGGATATGATTATTATGAACTGCTGAGCCGACTTTACACAAATGATGACGCTGCTTGGTTAAGTACGGTTTGCCAATCAGTTCTATCTGTTGAAATTCATTTTCAGGGTCAATTGGAGGGTGCAAACTAGGCTTACGAATAGCAAACCGTTTACTTTGCAAGCAAACTAAGAGTTGTTTATTTTCAGAAAAAACATCTGAAAATGAATGCCTGAATTGTGCAACTCTGATTCTTAAATTATTCTGTTTGGCCTTTTGAACGAGCTCCTTAAGGACTGCAACTTGAGTTATATAGTGTGTTTCACTGGAGTGTTACTAATCGATTTCCCCCAGTTTTCAAATGTCTCATTTTTTGTATCTTTTCTTTCGAGCCATTTAAACTTACGATCTGTTAAGGCAGAAACCTGTCTAAATGTTTTTAAATCAATATCTGTAAGCAAGGTATCTTTCAGCACATTAATTAAGGCATCTGGATGTGAAAACAAAACCTTCTCAAACAGTAATAATTTATGCTCTGCTACCCAAAGTAATCCATTTCTTGTAATGTAATAAATTAACTCATTAACAACACCTGAAGGGGTTTCACTTTCAGTTGTGTTTAATAAAGATTTTGCTTGTAGCGTATTAGACAAAAGTGCTGTAAATACACTCAATCTAGACGTTGCAATAAGTAATGTTCTTCTACTGATAGATTTTGGACTTGCAGATTTTTTTGACATTGTGTCGCCTCTCAAAAAGATAAACGTCACCTTCCTTAGGGACAGTAAGCACTTACCTTACTATAAGACATATTAATGCCGTAAAGATTAACAAAAATTAATCAAAACAGAACACTTCGCTTAGAACTTTCTATATTTAAATATCAATATTTTTGCCTTAACTATAGAAACAAAAAAACCGCATGTTGACTCAACATACGGTTTTTAAAATCAGACTAATGGTGTTTAGCCACCGAAATCATCCAGTAGAATGTTTTCGTCTTCTACACCTAGATCTTTAAGTAGACCAATTACTGCCGCATTCATCATTGGAGGGCCACACATGTAGAACTCACAATCTTCAGGAGCTTCATGATCTTTCAAGTAGTTTTCATAAAGAACGTTATGAATGAAGCCAGTATAACCGTCCCAGTTGTCCTCTGGTTGAGGATCTGAAAGCGCAACGTGCCAATCAAAGTTATCGTTATCCGCTGCTAAGCCATCGAAATCTTCAACATAGAACATTTCACGCTTAGAACGTGCACCGTACCAGAATGACATCTTACGATCTGAGTTAAGACGTTTAAGTTGGTCGAAAATATGAGAACGCATCGGCGCCATACCTGCACCACCACCAACAAATACCATCTCAGCATCAGTTTCTTTCGCAAAGAATTCACCAAATGGACCTGAAATCGTTACTTTGTCACCCGCTTTTAGGCTCCAAATGTACGATGACATTTTACCACAAGGTAGACTTAAATTACGTGGAGGCGGCGTAGCAATACGCACGTTCAACATAATGATGCCTTCTTCTTCTGGGTAGTTAGCCATTGAGTATGCACGAATCGTTTCTTCGTCTACTTTTGACTCTAACTTGAAGAAACCAAAGTGTTCCCAATCGCCACGGTATTCTGCTGGTACATCAAAATCAGCATATTTTACATGGTGAGCTGGTGCTTCAATTTGAATATAACCACCTGCACGGAAAGGTACAGATTCACCATCAGGAATGCCAAGCTTAAGCTCTTTAATGAATGTGGCTTTGTTATCGTTAGAGATAACGTCACATTCCCATTTCTTGATGCCGAAGATTTCTTCGTCAAGTTCGATCTCCATGTCAGTTTTAACATTTACCTGACATGATAAACGACAACCTTGGCGAGCTTCACCTTTAGTAATGTGATCTAATTCAGTAGGCAGAATATCACCACCGCCTGATTTGATGTTCACACGGCATTGACCACATGAGCCACCGCCACCACATGCACTTGAAACAAAGATACCGCTTTCGGCTAATGCACCTAGTAATTTTCCGCCAGCAGCGGTCTTAATTGCTTTGTCAGCATCACCGTTGATGCCGATGGTAATATCACCTGACGCAACCAGTTTAGATTTAGCGAATAAAATCACTAAAACTAATACCAGTACGATCACAGTGAACATACCTACACCTAAGAAAATAATATCCATCAACTTATCCTTAGAGGGTCCTAATTAAATTGCCCTAAAATACTCTGTCAATGGGCGTGTTACAGTGACACGCCTGAAAATGACATAAAACCTAAGGCCATAAGACCAGCGGTGATAAAGGTAATACCAAGACCGCGTAAGCCATCTGGTACATCAGCGTACTTCATCTTCTCACGGATACCCGCAAGCAACACGATAGCCAGTGCCCAACCGACACCAGAACCGATACCAAATACCACACTTTCACCTAAGTTATAATCACGTTCTACCATGAATGATACAGCGCCAAAAATCGCACAGTTCACTGTAATCAGTGGTAGGAAAATACCCAGTGCGTTATACAAAGGTGGGAAATACTTATCCAATGCCATTTCCAAAATTTGAACCAATGCTGCAATTACACCAATGAAAGTGATGAATTTCAGAAAGCTCAAATCTGCATCAGGGAAACCTGCCCATGCAAGGGCACCTGGTGCTAATAAACCTTGATAAATAATCTGGTTAGCTGGTACTGAAATCGCCAATACCACGATAACTGCAACACCTAAGCCCATCGCCGTTGTTACTTTCTTAGATACCGCTAGGAAAGTACACATACCAAGGAAGAAGGATAGTGCCATGTTTTCAATGAAAACAGAGCGAATAAACAAACTGATTAAATGTTCCATTACGCTTACCCTTTCGCTTCAACTTGGTCAGGCTTATAAGTACGGATGATCCAAATCAGAATACCGATTAAGAAAAACGCACTTGGTGGAAGAAGCAGTAGACCATTTGGTTGATACCAACCGCCTTCAGAGATCTTCTTCATGATTTCGATACCGAACAAACTGCCGTTACCAAATAACTCACGAACAAAACCTACGCCTAGAAGAATTGCACCGTAACCTAAACCGTTACCGATACCATCCATAAAGCTCATCATTGGCGGAGTCTTCATTGCGTACGCTTCAGCACGACCCATCACGATACAGTTAGTAATAATCAAACCAACGAATACTGATAGCTGCTTTGCTACATCATAAGCAAACGCTTGCAGTACCTGGTCAACCACGATTACCAATGACGCAATAATGGTCATTTGAACGATAATACGAACACTGCTCGGGATTTGATTACGGATGATTGAGATAAACAGGTTAGAAAACGCCGTTACCGCAGTCAATGCTAAGGTCATTACCAACGCCGTTTCCATTTTACTGGTTACAGCTAGAGCGCTACATACACCCAATACTTGAAGCGCAATTGGGTTATTACTGATAATCGGGCCAGTTAAGACCGATTTAAGTTCTTTAGCATCAGCCATTACTTTAACCCTCCTTTACGGGCTTTATCGATAAACTGAGCAAAACCTTCTTTACCAAGCCAGAATGTTAGTGAATGCTGAACACCATTACTGGTTAGGGTTGCGCCAGAAAGCGCATCAACACCATGAACTGTTTCAGCTTCAACAGGGTTTTTAGTTACTTTCATAACAAAGTTACCTTTGTCATCATATAACTTTTTGCCCGTCCACTTAGCAATCCATTTCGGGTTTTGAACTTCACCACCTAGACCTGGCGTTTCACCAGAGCCTGAGAATTTGTAGTAAACCAAGCTTTCAACGGTATTCATGTCTGGTTTAAGTGCTAAGAAAGCATACATGGTAGACCAAAGGCCATAACCTTTAATTGGTAGAATAACCGTTTCAAGTTTACCTTGCTCACTACGAACTAAGTATACCACGGCGTCATCAGCCACACGCTTAACAGAAGCTATATCGTGTTCAGGTTTGAAAGAGATCTTTGGATCACGTGCTGCTTTGTCCATATCGAACACATCAGCTTGTGCTTTCGTTGCATTTGTAAAGTCACCCGTTTTCAGATTTACAATCTTCGCTGTGATACGAGCATTATAGATATCTTCAACTTGTTTTTTAGTCGCTTTACTGGTGTCTTTCATTAAGCCAGCCGCAGAAAGGATATATTTCTGCTTATCAAAACGCTTATTTTGATCTTGAGTAGGCTTAAGCATAACAGCGGCTGCCGATACTAAAATCGAACAAACCAAACACAGGCCAACAACGGTGAATAGCGTTCTTCCAAATGAATCTTTATTTGCTGCGTTAGCCACGAGCGATCCTCCTTTTAATATTCGACTGAACCACAAAGTGGTCGAACAATGGAGCAAACAAGTTAGAGAATAAAATCGCTAACATCATGCCCTCAGGGAATGCAGGGTTGATCACACGGATGAATACCACCATCGCACCGATTAAGATACCGTAGCACCATTTACCTTTATTGGTAAATGAAGCTGAAACTGGATCGGTTGCCATGAACATCATACCGAACGCAAAACCACCTAGTACTAAGTGCCAGTACCACGGCATCGCAAACATCGGATTCGTGCTACTACCAATAAGATTCAGTAATGTTGAAACAGCAATCATACCGACCATCAAGCCACCAACTATTCGCCATGATGCAATCTTAGCGTAGATGATAACTAAACCACCGATAAGGATAGCTAACGTCGATACTTCACCCATCGAACCTGGAATGAAACCTAAGAACGCATCCCACCATCTTTGGTCAAACGCATAACTGAAGTGACCTGCTGCCGCTTGGCTTAATGCCGTAGCTCCAGAGAAACCATCAGCTACAACCCAAGACGTGTCACCAGACATATTTAATGGGTAAGCAAAGAATAGGAACGCACGACCTGCAAGCGCAGGGTTAAGGAAGTTACGACCTGTACCACCGAATACTTCTTTTGCAACCACAACACCGAAGGTAATACCCAGCGCAACCATATATAAAGGAATGGTTGGTGGCAGTGTTAGTGCAAAAAGAATCGATGTTACGAAGAAACCTTCGTTAATCTCGTGACCACGAACAGATGCAAACAGGACTTCCCAGAAACCACCAACAATAAATGCTGTTGCATAAACTGGTAGGAAGAAACAAGCACCGTACCACAGTAAAGTCGCCCAGTGAGCGTCTTTAGTAAGGTGAGCACCAAACATACCGAATAGGTCAACTTGCCAAACGTCAGGTGTGCCAAAACCAGCAATTAATGCGTCTTGTGCTTGCAGACCAACGTTATACATCCCCATAAACATCGCTGGGAAAGCACATGCCCATACAGTGATCATGATACGTTTCAAGTCGATATTATCACGAACGTGAGTACGACCCTTATTTACGTGACCTGGTGTATAGAATACTGTGTATACCGCTTCAAATAGCGCATACCACTTTTCGTATTTACCGCCTTTTTCAAAGTTCGGTTCGATACGTTCGAAAAAACTCTTTAAGCCCATTAGCCTTCCCTCTCGATCGTATCTAAACAGTCGCGAAGATATGATCCGTGATCATACTTGCCTGGACATACGAAAGTACATAACGCTAAATCTTCTTCATCAAGCTCTAACGCACCTAATGCTTGTGCGCCATCAACATCACCTGACAACAAGTCACGTAATAGCATAGTAGGAAGAATATCTAACGGCATAACACGCTCATAAGCACCAATTGGTACCATTGAACGATCTGAACCACCTGTAGAGGTCGTTAGGTTGAATAAACGTGATGGCGATAAGTGAGACAAAAATGCACGAGTTGCAGAATACTTCTTAGCACCAGGCATTGCCCAACCAAGAAATTCTTTTTCTGTACCTTCTTCTAAAACACTTACCTGTGCGTGATAGCGACCCAAGAATGCGTGTGGGCCTGCCGCTGTGCGACCGTTCAACACTGAACCTGAGATAACACGAACACTTCCTTCCTGCGTTTCTTTAGCCATTAGCTCAGTCGTACTTGCACCGGCTACAGTACGAAGTAATCTTGGCTTAAGGGCTTTAGGGCCACCTACAGCAACAACTCGCTCAACATTTAATTCGCCAGTCATAAATAGCTGACCAATGGCAATTACATCTTGGTAACCAATATGCCAAACCGTGCGATTAGCTGAAGCAGGAAGCAAGTGATGGATATGAGTCCCTACTAGACCTGCTGGGTGAACACCACCAAACTCTTCTACTTGAGTGTTGGCAGAAGGGATGTCGGCACCTTGTGGTTTACACAAGAACACTTTCCCTTGGGTCAACTTCGCTAACACTTTTAAGCCGTTAGCAAAATCGTCTTTATGTTCGTTAATAATAACAACTGGGTCAGCCGCCAATGGCTGCGTATCAATTGCCGTCACGAAAATTCCCGCAGCATCAGAATCGATGGCAGGTACTTTGCTGAATGGACGGGTACGCAATGAAGTCCACAAACCTGATTGAACCAGGTTTTCACGAACTTTATTGGCTTCTAAGCTGTCGAGCTGCCCTGCGTCATACTTTGCAAAAGACACTTGCTCATTGCCTTCTACATCAATAACGACAGATTGCAGGACACGCTTTGCGCCCCTGTTTATTGCGGTAACTGTACCACTAGCTAAAGCCGTATATACAACGCCAGGATTCTTTTTGTCTTCAAAAATCACCTGACCTTTCTGTACCTTGTCGCCGACACGAACTTTCATCGTCGGACGCAGGCCAATATACTCTTCACCCAGTGTAGCTACCTGTTTAATGGCTGGGCCATTATGGATAACTTGTTCTGGTCCACCAGCAATAGGTAGATCCAATCCTTTCTTAATTGTAATCATATCCACAAGCACTACGTTGAAGGAAATAAAATGCGTCCACGTCACAAAACCCTCAAAAATCAAATACATTCGAGTGTTGAGCTGACGCAGAAATATCGCAGATTTGCGATCGCAATCACGTTGGTCGCGCGCATTTTACCCCAATTAGCCGTATATCGCCACGAAAAATATGGGTTAATTCTGTGGCAGAATTGTGAATTGTCAGCACCCGTTAAGCATTTAAACTATTGATAACAATTTAAATGCTTTTGAAACTACATAGATTTTTAACAGAAACATGAGAGGAATCTTCAATAAAGAGTTCTGTGTAGCAAATTATCTATCAACATCTAAGAAACTTAATCTTCACTTGCACTGATAGCCAAGAGTCAGTATCTTTGCGCACTTCTGTTTTTGAGCTTAAAACTACCTTTATATGTCTGTGCCTGACTTTGTTTACAATCCTCCAACTGTGCCTTGGCTTGATATCCTTTATCAGGATAAAGACATTATTGTAGTAAACAAGCCATCAGGTTTGCTGTCTGTTCCAGGCCGAGACCCTAAACATTCCGATAGCATTTGGGCTCGAGTTAAAATGTTGCACCCTAATGCCCAAATTGTGCACCGCCTCGATATGGCCACGTCTGGCATTATGGTTGTCGCTTTGAGAAAAAAAGCAGAAAGTGAATTAAAACGCCAGTTCAGGGACAGAGAAACCAAAAAAATCTACTACGCTCGTGTTGTGGGCCATATAAAGCAGCAAAGTGGCGAGGTAAACTTACCACTTATTTGTGACTGGCCTAATCGCCCTAAACAAAAAGTGGATCATCAAATTGGAAAGCCTTCACAAACTTTATTTGAAGTCGTGAGTTATGACACTCATTCGACATTAGTAAAATTAACTCCAATCACGGGGCGTTCTCATCAACTTCGTGTACATATGATGGCGATGGGGCATCCTATTTTAGGCGATGGCTTTTATGCTGATGATGTTGGAAAAAAGTTAAGATCTCGCTTGAACCTTCATGCGCAGTCTCTATCAATTAAACAACCTTACAGTCAAGAAGAGCTCGTTTTTTCAACACGCATTCCTTTTGTAGATTAAAATACATATTGCGCAGTTACATTTATTAACAATAAATCTATTCGCCCATAAATAAACGTCAAAACCCTCCCATCAACACTAAACAGATAATAATTAATAATTATTTCCTAATTATTAATTTTCTATTTATTTATTTATGCTTTTTTTATAATCAATTGCGTTCTTGTATGAAAAAAAGTTATTACAAGTGTTAACTTTTTGTGATAGAAATGCATCTACGAAATATTTTTGAAACATACTTTATTTCTAACAAACAAAATTATAACAAAAGACGTATATTTGATGTTTCCTATCACTATCGTCGTTCCAGTTGACAAGGAAAATAGTTGTGAAAACTAAATTAGCACTCGCCGTTTCGGCAGCTTTGGTTGCTTCTACAGCAATAGCACAATCAGACATAAAATTTAATACTACAGGCCAGTCTCTAAACAACATTAAAGGTACACAGGCAACTTTTAAACCAGAGAAAAAAACAATTTCTGCTTGGATGGTACAACTAAACTCGCCTTCAATTTCGGATTTCAAAACAGGTTCTAAAGTAAGTGCAGCAAGTGCCCTTTCAAATGTTGATAATTCACAACGTGTACTAATTTCGAAACTTCAAACACTGAATTCAGAAGTAAAAGTTTTAGACCAAACTAAAATCTTGGCTAACTCAATCATCGTTGATGCTGACAGCGCAGCGCTTGATCAAATTTCCAAGCTATCTGAAGTGAAAGCAGTATTACCTCTTTATGATTATGAAATTAACGTTGATGCTTCTGCTGAATATATTAATGCAAAAGAATTAGTAACTAACGGTATTGCATCAGGTAAAGGTCAACGCGTAGCTGTATTAGATACAGGTGTTGATTATACGCATGCTGCAATCGGTGGTTCAGGTAAAGTAGAAGATTATGAAGCCGCTGTAGCTACTGCAGATCAACCAGTTAACTGGCCTCAAGGCAAAGTAATTGGTGGTTATGATTTCATTAACGATGATCCAAACCCAATTGATGCTGGTACAAACCACGGTACTCATGTGAGTCACTCTGTATTAGGTATTGCACCTGATGTTGAATTATATGTTTACAGTGTTTGTGGTGGCGGTTGCCCTGGATTAGCTCAATTCCAAGCACTTGAAGCAGCGATGGATCCAAATAGTGATGGCGATATTTCTGACCGAGTAGACACTGTAAATATGTCACTTGGTGGCAATTTTGGTGATGTTGATGGTGGTGCAGTTCAAGTACTCATCGATCAAATGGTTGAATTAGGTGTTAACTTGGTTATTTCAGCGGGTAACGATGGACCTACTCCATTTATTGTTGGTGGGCCAAGTACATCAAATAACGCACTCTCTGTAGGTGCAATGACTCACCCTGAAGGTCAAAATGCCATTGTCACTTCAATGGTAGGTGGTGAAGAGGTTACAGCCTACGCTTCTGGATTCAACCCTGAACTTGATTTTTCATTTAATAATGAAACTGCACCATTGGTTTACCCTGAAGCTAACCAAGATGGTTGCCTTGAGTTTGCTGAAGATGTTGATTTTTCAGGTAAAGCAGTGATTATCGATCGAGGTGGCTGTGCATTTACTGATAAAGTTCTTAATGCACAGGCGCGTGGCGCATCATTCGTAGTTATTGCAAACAATAGCGAAGGCGAATTTTTCAGCCCAGGTGGTTTTGCTGAAGGCATCACCATACCTTCAGTAGGTATTAATCAAGATTTAGGTAACACTCTAAAAGCTCAAATCGAAGGTGGGGCAGGACAAAGCTTCTCATTTGTTTCTAAGTCTTTTGATGACTCAGGCGCAATCGCAACATTTACGTCACGTGGCCCATCAATTGCTGGAACCCTAAAGCCTGAAATTACAGCACCTGGTACAGCAATTCTCACAGCACAGCCTGGATTAGGCGATGGTCTGACACCTATTAGCGGTACCTCGTTCTCAGCTCCTATCACTGCTGGCGCATTGAGTATTATTCGTGAAGCACATGAAGATCGAGATGCATTTGAAATTAAAGCGATTGCAATGAACACGGCAAACTTAGCTGTTTATGCCGAGCCAATCGGGTTAAATAGACAAGCTGAACTGGCGCCTATCAGTTATGTCGGTGCTGGCTTAGTTGACGTTAAGAAAGCAGTAAACACACCGATTGCTGCTTGGGATAAAGAAACTAAGCAAGCTGCTTTAGCTTATGGTCTAGTGAGTGTTAAAGAAAAAACTTCTGTCACTAAAACTGTGACGGTTAAAAACTACTCAGACAGCGACCAAACGTATACTCTAAACCCGCGTCCACGCTTTGCTGATGATGCTGACACAGGTGCACTGACATTTACTTTACCTGACAGTGTCATTATTCCAGCTGGTGAATCAATTGAAGTTGAAGTTACTGCCCATATTGACCCAAGTAAACTCCCGGCTTGGAACCTTCATTCTGCATTGATTGGCGACTTAACGATTGGTGAAAATGGTCTTTCGGAAGGTGATGCGATTAATGCAGCATCAGCAGAGTTAACTCGCATCGAATTTGATGGTTCAATCGAGTTTCTAAATGGCAATGATAAAGCCATTCATGTAGTTTATCACATGTTGCCAAAACCAACTGATAACGCTGAAGTAAGCTTTGTTAGCTCACAAACAGGTAATTTATTCTTTATCACAAATACAGGTGGTACGGCGATTGATGCACCTTTCTCTTCTTCTCTAATTGCAACAGATCCAATAGAGAAAGAGCGCCGTCATGATTTAACTGCAGGCTCAACAGAATTTTTCCCTAATAGTGCCTGTGACAGCGGTTTTGTGATGAGTAATACCGTTCAAGTTCGTGACCCAGTGTTATATACACTTCCTGCAAGTTACCAAGCAGATTTTGATGTAGATAATGATGGAGAATGGGACTTCGTGTCACAAACCGCTCGTGAAGAATGGTTCACGCCTAATGGTTCTGACTTAACCGGCCTTGTCGCCTTTAATCACCCTTACGGAGTAGGAAGAGGCTCAATTACTCCTGCCATTCATAATGCAGGTAATAATTATGTAACAACACTTGCATGCTCTGAAGATGTTGGAATCACCAAGCAGATGTTTGATGAGAAAGCGACAGTTAAAGTTCGCTATCGTGTAGAAAGTACATCATATAGCCCTGTTGCTTCAGACTCTGCAGATACTGTTGAAGCAGATTTAGTGGTTGCACCTTCAACAAGCCAAGTGAGAATGTTGAGTGTTAATGGAACCAACGGTGCAAGCATAAGTTCAGTTTCAACATCTGACGTTGGTGAAGAGATTTCAGTACTTCAGCCTGGTGAAAGTGCACTTCTAGAAGTCGTTCGCGACCCTAATACTCAAGGTGTTTTAGTATTAACAGATACTGGTAACCTTGATGTTGAAGTAAATTATGACACGGTTTATACCAACATCATGATTAAAGAAGCTAGTTTTTCTGTTGATAAGGGCACTGAAGCTGGTTCTGTTTTAGGCCAATTAGACGTTTATAGTGGCGATATTCAAGATGTCCCAGTGAGTGGTTTCAGTATTACAGAGAACAGTTCAGAGCTTATTACTGTTAATGCTCAAGGACAATTAATTGCTACTCAAGCTATTGATCAATCAACTGCTGATGTAATGTTAAAAGTTAAAGCTATTGATGTGAATGGTGACGTTTCTGATAATGAAACCACTATCACTGTAGCAGTAAACAATACAGCACCAGTGATATCACTAGAAAATGTTTCAGCTCAAGAAAACTCTGAAGTGACTGTTGCTGCAACTGTAGAAGATGCAGAAGAAGACAAGTTAACGTTAACTTGGGCACAAACTGGTGGTGAAGCTACTGAGTTTACCGAAAGTGAAGATCAACTCAGTGTATCGTTTACTGCTCCAGCTGGCTCAGGTGAATTTACTTTCAGCTTAACAGCAAGTGATGGCCGTGAAGAGGTAACTGAGTCTTCAACAGTAACAGTAACTGTTACACCTGCTCCAGAGCCAACACCAGAACCGAAGAAGAAAAAATCGAGTGGTTCTCTAGGTTGGTTAGCACTTCTTCTTACTCCAGTTGCGTTTTTACGTCGTCGTAAGTAGAAGTAATCAGTAAGTTCTATAAAAAAGCCTCACTGCACCGTGAGGCTTTTTTATTTTTCATTTAACAACAAGCATTTCAAAAACCGTAACTCAGTATTCAAATTTCATCTTTGTAATCAAAGAAAAGTCATTACAACTTCCAGTCTAACCAATTAGTCCTAGCTTTTTTTTAACTAAAAAACACCTTACAACTAAATAATTGTTTATTTCTACACCATATAAATGTTAAGTTTTTGTTGCCATAAGTTTAATAATTTATATAAATGGCTATTTAAGGGAAAATCATTCAGTTTTAGGGAATCACAATGAAAACAAAACTCGCCATAGCAATAGCATCTTCGCTACTTACTGCTCCACTTTATGCTGGTGAATCAGCGAACATTTTAAAACCAGTGACACAGCAAGCTAGTTTTAAAGGTGTTGCCAGTTCACCTCAAACATTAAGTGGTATGAGCCACCAGTATGATTCAATAACAAAAGAAATTACGTTCAAATGGGCTACCGTTAATCAAGCTAGCCCTAATCTGACTCCAGTATCCTTGGATAAAAGAACAGCATTTGCTTCTGATTTTTATTTAAATCAGCTTGTCGGTGAATCGGTTACAAAACCAAACTCAACACTGTACCTTGCGCATATCCATGCACCAAAACATGGTTCAAAAATAGTTAAATACAAGCAACAAGTTGGTGGAATCGAAGTCTTCAATAAAGAATTCAATATTCTTATGGATCAAGATCACAACTTAGTTGCCTCTTCTGGAACAGTGGTAAACAAGAACTCTTATTCAAAAGCAGCTGAAACTAAGCATGTTGGTGATGTTTTTGAACAACCAGAAGTTGCCATTTTATCTGCAGTAAAAAAACACGGTATTGATAGCCAGTCACTAAGCCTTGAAAAAGTTAGCGCTGATAGCGATACATATCATAGCTATAGAGTTACCCAGTCAGACACTAAACATTTCTTAGTCGGAACTCCAAGAGCAAAGCCAGTTTATTTTGAAGTAAACGGTAACCTTGAACCATCTTACTATATTGAGCTTCAATCGAGTGAAATTGATTCTGTCGATTCCAAGTACATGAGCTATGTGATTGGTAAAAATGGAAAAGTACTGTTTGAAAATAACTTAGTCAGCCATGCCGGTGAGTATAACTATAGAGCTTATATTTCTGAAGACGGCACTCCTTGGGACAGCCCTCACGGAAACGTTATTCCAGCAGCTGCAGATAGTAAATCAACAGATTATATTTCTGCTTCTTACCTTGAAGCTCCAATGGTTGCTCTTAAGAATGCAGGGATTTCAACAGATGATCCTTGGCTAGAGGAAGATGCTGAGGAAGCGAATGGTAACAATGTTCATGCTTATGCAGACTTAGTTGCACCTGACGGTTTTACTACTGGGGACTTAAAAGCTGAAGTTAATGGAGATGCTACATTTGATTATCCATATAATCCTGAAAGTGCCGAATATTCTGTTGAAAACCGTAAAGCTGCGATCGTCAACTTATTCTTAGTTAACAACTTCTTGCATGATGATTATTATGCTCACGGTTTTGATGAAGCTTCTGGAAACGCGCAGTTATCAAACTATGATAGAGGTGGTGTGGAAGGTGATCCTCTACGCGTTGAAGTACAAGATAATTCAGGTTTTAACAATGCAAACATGTCTACTCCAGCCGATGGTGCATCGCCTAGAATGCAAATGTATTTGTGGGATAAACCAACTCTAAACGGTACAGATTTCGGTGCATCAATCGTAATGGGAGATGACTCTACGTTTCTTGAATCCACTGTATTATCTGCTTTAGGTCCTGTCCACTACGATGAGGTCAAAGGTAAAATTGTTAGATTGATGGACACTGTCGTCGATGGAAATACAAATAAAGACGGTTGTGATGTCGTAACAAATGCTGAAGCACTCGAAGGAAATATTGCTCTTATCGATCGCGGAGCATGTTCTTTTATTGATAAAATCTTAAATGCTCAAAATGCTGGCGCTATAGGTGTGATTGTCGCAAATAACGCTGATGGTAGTGCAATTAGAATGGGAGGAGACGATCCTAAACTAGAAATCCAAATCCCAAATGTCATGATCTCAAAAGCGGAAGGTATGGAGCTTGATCAAGCCATATCTGCTGGTGATGTAATAATTTCAATGTTCAGTAATAAAACTCCTCGCGGGTTTAAAGCAAGTTCATGGGATAACGGTATTGTTGCCCACGAATGGGGACATTACATAAGTAACCGTCTTGTCGGTAATGGTTCAGGCTTAGTCAATAACCAAGGCCGCTCGATGGGCGAAGGTTGGGGTGACTTCCATGCATTGTTGTTACTTGCAGAAGAAGATGATGCGATGATGGCAGGTAATGATAAGTACCAAGCTGCGTACAGCGCCACTTCATATGTTGCAAACTTCCAAACAGGTATTCGTCGTCTTCCATATTCAACAGATACTGAAGTTAACAACTTTACTTTTGCAGAAATATCTAATAATGCACAAGTTCATGCTTCAGGAACGGTTTGGGCTACAATGCTTTGGGATGCTTATGTAGGCCTGATTAATGATGAACGCCATACATTCGCTGAAGCACAAAGCTTAATGAAAACCTATATTGTGTCTGGGTATAAAATGACCCCGATAGCTCCAACATTTACTGAAGCTCGTGATGCAATTCTAGCGGTCGCTTATGCTAATGACCCTGAAGATTACACTGTAATTTTAAAAGCATTCGCTGCAAGAGGCCTAGGTTTAGGTGCTGTTTCACCAGAACGTTTCTCTAATGACCATGCTGGAGCTGTGGAATCGTATGACACTGAACTCGCTGCATTTAATGTTAAATCACATGCTCTAAATGCTAACTATGAAGGTTTAACTGTTGGTTACTGCTCTAACGATAACATAATGGATAAAGGTGAAACTGGCACGGTTAGTTTTACTATTAAGAATACTGGTAATCTAGATATTGAAAATATCCAAGCTAAAGTAAAAGTCACTAGTGAGCACGATGTAACATTCGCAAACGCAGGAGCAGTTACATTCAGCACGCTAAGTGGCGCTTTCTCTGAAATTACAAGTGATCCTATTGAGTTCTCATTAGACGAATCAGGTGTTGGAGAAGTACTTGAGCTTGAACTGAGCTTCATGGATGAAGAAGGAAGTGAAGTGATCCTTCCAACTGATTATTCATTTAATACTCTAGTCAACATGGATTTCGAAGATCAAACAACTGATGACAGTACTGCACATTCAAACATGGAAGATTGGTCCTTATTTGTAGATTGGCAACAACACGTAATGCATGGCGGTGAACCAGCATTAGCGACTCAACAGTATGACAACGGCTCAAATATTGATTCCTTCGAGACCTTCGGTTTCGACCTTGGTGATCAAGTCATGGTTCTAGATAATAATGACTTCCAATCTGATGTAGCTGTCGAAACCAGAGAATTTACCGTTGGTTTCGAAGGAGATTTTGAGGTTAATTTCTGGCACTTCTATGCTATCGAGCAAGATTGGGATGGTGGTGTTGTTGAAATCAGTGTCAACGGTTCTGATTGGGTAGACGTAACCGAAGTCGGCGGCAGTTTTGATATTGGATATGACGGGCCGATTACAACTCAAGATGTGCAACCACTTTCAGAAAGACCTGTTTTCCATGGCAGAAATAATACAAATGGTACTGTGGGTAATAATGAAAGCATTAATTTTGGCACAGGATTAAATGGCAGTAATGTTAAGCTCAGGTTCCGTATTGCTTCCGATGCAGTGTTCAGTGATTTAGGTTGGTGGATTGACAATGTAAGCCTAACAAACGTAATGACTCCTGTTTTCAATAATATGATTGCTGGCGATGCTATGGCTTGTGATAACCGTTTACCAAACGTAATGATTGCAGCGAGTGGTACTGATGTTAAAGAAGGTGACGTTGTAACTCTCACTGCAACAGCAGTTGATGCAAATGCTGGCGATGAACTTTCATACTCTTGGAAGCAGACGGTTGGAAACGAAGCTGCACTTTCATCTACTGACGGTGCAGAGGTTAGCTTCACCGCTCCAGAAGTAAACAGTAGCGTTCAAGAACTCACATTTGAACTCACTGTAAATGATGGAACAGGTGATGTTGTTCAAACTGTAGAAGTAAAAGTTAGAGACATTCCTGAAGCTGCACCAGAGCAAGAAACCAAGAAGAAAAAGTCTAGCGGTTCTCTTGGTTGGTTGGCACTCGTGCTTACTCCATTTGCAGTATTAAGACGCCGTAGAAAATAAGTCGAACTCTTGTAATATGAGCTAGAAAAAGCCGGTAATTATGCCGGCTTTTTTATAACACTTTTTCACATTGTAACTTCTGGTTTTGCTATGGGCTCGTATATAAGAGATATTTCAATCAAAGAAATTAACGGACTTTTTTCTAACTTTTTGTACTCAGAGTATAAGTCTTCGCCTTTCATATAATTTAAGCGCCAAGTATTTTTAGTGACTCGCTCTATTTGTTGCCCAAAGCTTTTTAACTCTTCAATACTGGCATTTGAGACAAATACAATATCGCCTTTTACTCTGCAATACTCTTTGGTTGAAAGGTCGAATAATCTTACTCCTTGCATTAATTTCTGAGACTCAGAAGTAAAGATTGAACGGTTCATACGGAAAGTAAAACCCCTCTTATCTGGGACTAACTTCTTTGAGGAAGCCAATGAATGCTCACTCTTTTTAAATTGAGTTTTAGGCTTCATTTCAGTTTCAGAATTACACCCAAATACCATCACAACAAATAAACTCAATATGGGTAAATTTAACTTCATATCAATCCTTAATGTTCAAAAAATGTATGTAAATAAAACTTGTGATGCTTTATTTAACAACTGGTCTCCCTGCTGATTTAACCTAAAAAACTCAGTTGGATACGTTCTCAAGCGCAGAAAAAATTGTTGGTAGCAAGACAGAATGTGCAGCAAGTAGTTGTTCTATTTGCAATGTTCTAACGCAGCAAACAATTATTTTAGCCAGCTTGTGAGCGTAGAGATATTCACCCAATAAGCGATAGCATTAAATTAGATTATTTGCTTACTTTCATAAGCTTAAAAAGTAATTTAGCGTTCAATTGAGTTTTTAGGTTTAAGTTAATCTATTGAACTCTATATGATTTTACAAGGCATTAGACATTGTTTTTACCCTAAAATAAAAAAGGTAGCTATCTATAACAATAGCTACCTACGAAGTTTTCTCATCTCTAGTGATTAACTTCTCAATCCAATCCCTCTAGAGATCAGATAATAAGCCAGCGTAAATAGACCTATACAGAAGCCAACAGTCACCCCGATTGAAACACCTACACTGATATCTGAATAACCTAAAAAGCCATAACGGAAAGCGTTAATCATATAAACAATAGGGTTGATTTGAGCGACATCTTTCCAGAAAGAAGGGAGAAGTGATAATGAATAGAACACTCCACCCAGATAAGTAAGCGGTGTTAATACGAAAGTTGGAATAATACTGATGTCATCATAACTTTTTGCAAAAACAGCATTAACTAAGCCACCTAATGAGAACAAAATGGATGTTAATAACACGGTCAATACCACAATTGGAATTGAATACAGTTTTATATCAACAAAGAACAGAGCAACAGCAGTGACAATACATCCCACCATTAAGCCTCGAGCGACACCACCACCGACATAACCAGCAATCATCACATAATGCGGTACTGGAGCCACCATGATTTCTTCAAGGTTTCTCTGAAACTTAGCACTATAGAAAGAACTCGCAACATTTGAAAATGAGTTAGTAATCACTGACATCATAATCAAACCTGGAGCAATAAACTCCATATAACTGAAGCCTTCCATACTACCTATTCGGCTACCAACTAAGCTACCAAATATAAGGAAATACAGAGTCATAGTTATCGCTGGAGGTACTATGGTTTGTACCCAAATACGAGTAAAACGGTTAATTTCTTTCGTTACAATGCTTTTGAAAGCAACCCAATATAACTCTCTCACTTGTTGCCCTCCACTAAACTCACAAACAATTCTTCTAAACGATTGGCCTTATTTCGCATTGAACTTACTTTGATCTTTTGTTCTGAAATTGCCACAAATAGCTCATTGATACTTTGGCTATTATCAACGTCCACTTCGAGTGTGTGTTCATCAACTAAACGACACGGAAAATCATTAAATGCAGGTGCTTGCATTAGCTCATCATCAATATCTAGAATAAAGGTTTCCATGTGCAGCTTGCTCAGAAGCTTTTTCATACTGGTACATTCAACAAGCTCACCTTGATCAATAATACCGATGTTTTTACACAACATTTCCGCTTCTTCTAAATAGTGCGTTGTAAGGATAATCGTTACCCCTTCTAGTTCATTGAGCCGAGTTAAAAACTCCCACATTGAACGACGAAGCTCGATATCAACTCCCGCTGTCGGCTCATCTAAAATCAGTAACTTTGGTTGATGAATTAGCGCCCTTGCAATCATTAAGCGACGCTTCATACCACCAGAAAGTTCACGAGCGCGGCTGTTACGCTTTTCCCAAAGGTCCAACTGAGACAAGTACGTTTCAGCACGTTCCAAAGCAACTTTACGAGGCACGCCATAGTAACCAGCTTGATTTACCACAATTTGAAGTACTGTCTCAAATTGATTGAAGTTAAACTCTTGAGGTACTAAACCTAAAGATAACTTAGCTCGCTCCAACTCCTTATCAATATCAAAACCAAAAATACTGACTTGCCCTTCTGTCTTTTGGACCAACGAGCTGACAATACCAATAGTAGTGGATTTACCTGCGCCATTCGGCCCAAGTAATGCAAAAAAATCACCACTTTCTACGGTTAAATCTATGCCTTTTACAGCTTGAACGCCGCCCTTATAGGTCTTTTTAAGGCTGTTAATTTCCAATGCGATGGGTTGCTTCAAGCTATCATTCTCCGACAAAAAAGCCTCGGATAATCCAAGGCCTGATAGAAATCAAAAGAGTAAATTATTCTAAAGGTATTACTTTAGCAATATACGGTAAATTTCTGTATTGTTCTGCGTAATCTATCCCGTACCCAACAATAAACTCATCAGGAATACTCTGGCCAATAAAGTCAACTTTTACGTCAACCTCTCTGCGTGATGGCTTATCAAGTAAAGTGCAAATTGCGAGACTTTTTGGATCTCTAAGCAACAATACATCTCGTACTTTATTCAGTGTATTACCCGAATCAATAAGATCTTCTACAATCAACACATCACGACCAGCAATGTCAGAGTGTAAATCTTTTAAGATTTTCACATCACGAGTGCTTTTCATGCCACTGCCATAGCTTGAAACTTCCATAAAGTCGATTTCAACATGGCCTTTAATTTTACGGCACAAATCAGCCATAAATACGGCTGAACCTTTAAGTAACCCCACCATTAATAAACGCTTATGCTCTTTATAATGTTCGTTGATGTTACCCGCCAGCTCATTCAGCATTTTCTCAATTTCTGCTTCAGGAATCATCACTTCTATCGTGTGTTTCATAAAAATCTCTTGTAGTAGGTACAATCAGGTTGGGTCATAACCCCAGCGCTTAGTTAACGTGTGCTCAACATTCAAATGATCAAGAATTCGAGCGACGAGGAAGTCTACCAGATCTGAGATCGATTTGGGATCATGATAAAACCCAGGTGCGGCTGGTAAAATTGTGGCTCCGTTTTTACTTAGTGAAAGCATGTGCTCTAAATGAATCGTGCTAAAAGGTGTCTCACGAGGAACAAGTAACAGTTGCCCTCTTTCCTTTAATACTACATCCGCAGCACGCTCTAGCAAGCTGTTACTCATTCCGGTAGCCACGGCGGCCAATGTTCCTGTTGAACAAGGACAAATCACCATTTGCTTTGGTGCGGCACTTCCCGAAGCTGGCGGAGAAAACCAATCTTCTTTGCCTAAAACAACGAGCTCACCATTTTCACTATCAAAATACTGGCTAAGTTGTTGTTGTGATTTATCAGGATTTCCACTGAGCTTTATGTTTTCTTCAGTCGCTAACACCACTCTAGCCGCACTGCTGATCATCAAAAAAACTCGAAAATCAGCTTGCAAAAGGCACTCCACTAATTTCAAACCATAAGGTGCACCTGAAGCTCCAGTCCATGCAATACTAATACTCTTTCGATTATCTTGTTGTTTCATGATGATTTCATTTCTAGCTGGGTAATTAACTTTTGGTGTAATCCACCAAAGCCGCCGTTACTCATAATGACTATATGTTCATTACATTGAGTTTGGATCACAACGTCTTCAATCAGCTCATCAATACTGCCCTTCACATGAGCATCAATTTGCTGCTGACTCATGGCATTTTGTAAATCCCACTTCACCGCTTTAGCTTGATATAAGAAAACCTGATCGGCTAACTTTAATGAAGCGGCCAATGTATCTTTATGTACACCCGATTTCATGGTATTTGAGCGAGGCTCAAGAATAACAGTGACTTTGTCCGTTCCAACATTCGCTCTAATAGCTTGTAAAGTTGTACTAATTGCTGTCGGATGATGGGCAAAATCATCATAAACTCTTACACTGTTAACCTCTGCTAATAATTCCATTCTCCTTTTCGGAGGCGCAAATTTCACTAAAGCATCAATGGCATCATGTGGACGAACTCCAACATGACGAGCAGCAGCAATGGCATTAATGGCATTTTCAACATTATGCTTACCAATTAAATGCCAATCCAAGATCCCTTGCAATATACCATCAAACCACACTTCAAATTTATGGCCATCTTTTGTTAACAATTTGGAAGACCAACCATTCTCACTTTTGCTGGTGAAATGCGGTTCTTGCTCACTCCACAGTCCTTTGTCAATAACTTGCTGCACGGCTTCAATTTCAGCAGGCCAAATTACTTTACCTGTTGATGGTACAGTACGAATGAGATGATGGAATTGCTTCTGAATATCGTAAAGGCTGTCAAAAATATCGGCATGATCAAATTCAAGGTTATTAATGACTAATGTTCTTGGATGGTAATGAACAAATTTAGAGCGTTTATCAAAAAAAGCACTATCATATTCATCGGCTTCCACAACAAAAAACTGGCTCTCGCCTAGTCTTGCTGACACACCGAAGTTTTGTGGAACACCACCGATGAGAAAACCAGGCTGATAACCACAATCTTCTAAAATCCAGGCCAACATACTGGCTGTTGATGTTTTTCCATGAGTACCTGAAACCGCTAGTACCCACCGATTAACTAAAATATGATCAGATAGAAATTGTGGACCTGAGGTGTAAGCGATCCCTTTATTGAGCACTTCTTCAACACATGCATTTCCTCTTGTCATCGCATTACCGATAACGACAATATCTGGATACCTTCCTTGTTCATCGGTAAGTTGATTGATATTAAAGCCCTGAATCAGCTCTATCCCTTGTTCTTCAAGCTGGGTGCTCATTGGCGGATACACATTTGTATCGCTGCCAGTCACTTTATGTCCCATCGCTCTAGCCAAAAGTGCGAGCCCTCCCATGAAGGTCCCACAAATTCCTAAAATATGAACGTGCATTTTATTTCTCTAATCTAATCGCACAATTAAAAGCAGTATAAAGCAAATTCAATACGCTAATAAGGTACGACATCATAATTAAATACCAACCGTTTAACCTACACACTGATACACATCGTTTTCAACGACTTATCCATAAAGTGAACTATAAGCATCGTTCATATTAACAGCTGTTAACACTACCGTTACTGGTATGACCAGGTAAGTTGGCTGATATTTTTTTTTCGATATCTATCCAAGACAATCGCCCTATACTGAACACTAGATTAACTGGCTTTTTAATATCAATATCAAGCAAAGTGAAAGCTCAGTTTATATAAATTGTTTTAGGAGGTTTATTATGACTGGTGCATCAAAAGTTACAGATAGCACTGTACCAAACATGAACGTTCGAGATCGGGTCGCCGATAGAGATCGTAAAGAAATTGATAGAAAGCATAAGCACCATCATAACCACTTAGATGCTAACTTGAATGAGAAAGGTGACAACCCAACTGATTTACCTTTGAAGTCAACAGACGGAAAGCAAAGTCTTCATATATTCCCAAAGGATGGCCAAGGGTATATAGAGGATAAAGATCCTAATCATATGATGGGAGCTATGGGGATGATGGGAGAAATGAACCTACCCAGTAAAACCTCTGCACCAACGTTTAAAGATGGCAAGGTCATGCTCACTATTGATGATAAGCATCAATTTTCTAATCAAATGGCTTACATGGGTGTTCAAAATCAGATAAAAAAAGCACCCGTTTTGCAGTAACTAATGAAGTAAAAAGCTAGAGAAAAATTAATAAAGGTGAGCTTGATGCCGTCAAAACGGCATTAGAGAACGCTTCGAATCGAGCATCCGATTATGTTTCACAAAAACAACTATAATTACAGAAAGTAATGCAAACAATGCTTAAGAGATCAATAAATCCATAGCTCTAAATATTCGATAACAGTAATTGGATAATTTAAGTTTCAAGTTTAATGTGAGGACAAGACAATGGTTGATAGTGTAAATACAAGCTCACAAAGAGTTAACCCACAAGTGGATGGGCAAGATCAAGCTGAAAAGCACATTCATGAAAAACATAAGCATCAACACAACCACCTTGGTGCACACCACCATGCTTCAGAGAAAGAAAGATTGAAAAAGTTGTTAGAACAAATAGAAAAGATGCTTGCTAGTCACCAAGGTGAAGATGATAGAAAGTCTGCAGATGCTAAAGGTAATAACAACGATATTCAAAAACTAATACAAGACCATGTAAAAAACAGTGTAAGAAACCTCAGAGATAAATATGGCATCAATGATGAAAACCTAAATCATATACATAATTTAAAAGAAGCTGATAATGCGCTTGCCACACAAGGAGATATTGTTCTTTCTGGCGGTATTGCTGTGCTTTATCTTTTTATGAATTTGCTTTCAGATCTCGCTCAGTATAAATACCTCGAAATGCAGCAAAAAGCTAAAGTATCTCGTGATGCTCAAAATATGGCCAATGAAGTTCAAGAAATCATTGCTGATATTTCAAAAGGTAAAGATCCTGATACAGCAAAAAAACCTCTGCCTGATAGTGTTATCAAGTACATGGAACAAAATGATGTTAAAATTGATGGTAAATCTATTGATGATTATCTAAAATCTACTAAAACTGATAAATCTGATACAGACAATAGCACTGACAATAAAACGTATAAATTTCATTCTAAAAATCTTGAATACAACATAACAATTGAAAAATCCAGTAATGGGTATTGGTATGTCACAAATGCAAATAACTATGACAAAAGCTGGAATGTACCCACTCCACAAAAAGTGAATCCAGATTTCAAAAATGGAAAAGTTGAAATTGATATTAGTAAACTAAAATCCACCTCTAAAAAAGGAAATAATCCTAATACGGGTAAACCTTGGATGGGTGCCCCCTCTAAAGGAACAATATTAACTGCGAATGATGGTTCTAGTGACAGCACATCTTCTAAACCACAAATTGATCCTAAGAAATACCCTCTTGATAAAGGACAACTAGACGCCGTTAAATCTGCTCTCGAAAACACATCAAATAGAGCTTCAGACTATGTATCTCAATCGCAGTTACAATTACAGAAAATAATGCAGACATATAATGTAACAGTGAGTCTAATTAACAGCATGCAGACAATGCTTGAAGAAATGAATAAATCAATCGCACAGAATATAAGATAAAAGATTTAATTCTATGTATTAAGTAACTCAACAATTGCAATTATTGAGTTACTTACTACACTCTGTTTAGTTAGTAACATTACTAATATTATTTGTGTTAAGTTACTAATGTTTTATTTCACTAGCTGCCAAAATTAAGGATATATAAAATGAAAAGTTTATATGTTTTTTTGATGTTATTTGTAATGCTATTCTCTACTATAGTTAGAGCTGAAAACTACACATTAGTTTATAGCAATTCTTCAAAAGATGATGTGTTATTAGATTTCAAAAATATTAGTACATATTGTATAGACACGACCGCTAACAATAATAATGTTACAGATCCAACAGGGCTAGTTTCTGTTAAATCGGGCGAGAAAGTCAATATTAAATTCAGCACTTCTGATTATGATGATGCAAAATACGGAGTACTTTGCTATACGGATAACAAAAATCTATCTTGGTCAGGTCATATAGTTGACGCGCAAGGAGATATAGAATCCGATTTTTATGAGATGTGGTATCGTTATTCACACACAGCATATATCTATGATGATGTAATAGGCACAACATCACAGCTTGGAAATGATCCTTCTTTATTTATTAAGTCTATACATGTAGGCACTCAAGATGGAAATAAGATATATTACTCTCATGGAAGCTTGAAATAAGCGGCGTTTTTCAAGACAGGTGTCACCTTTTATTTAAAACTTAAGCTACATTATCTGTAGCTTTTTTTGTTGTATTTTCATTATCTGGATTTAGCATTACATCCCCTACGGGATCGCAGTTTCGGATCTCACCTGACCACCTCATTGGCTTTTTAGCTCTTGCTTCTTCGAGTACCTTTTTACGGTTCATGAGCAAAGGGCGGGATTATGCTTTGATGGGTTTAAAACTTACATTAAATTTAGTAAAGATAATGAACTCACTCATAAACGCTTGGATATGTCAGCAGGTATCAGGGTAATAGAAAATGTTTACCATATACAGAATGTAAATTCTTACCACAGCCAATTAAAACCCACATTCCGCACCTAATTTTTCCTAATAACGTATTTATCGCCAAATCATTTAAAGTAGCCATCAGATCACAACAACGAGAATGGCTGATCCACTTAGCTCGGAATATGCAACATAGCCAAAATGTTTCATGGCTTGATTTATTCTTTATTTCCCGCATCCGGGTCACTTCAACAACGGCATGGCTATCTTTAAATTTATCCGTTTCATCAAACCTATCGGAGATGGATAAAAGCCGATAATGTCTTTCATTAATTCGTCCGTGCTCACCGTCTAACTCAGTAAAATAATTCTGTTTTAAAAGTTCTGGCGTATCTCGGTAGCACTTATGAAAATAAGCTTCTATTTCAGCAAGTAATTTACCTAATTCTTTTTTACTTGATAAACGTAATCACCTTTTCCTTCACATATTAAGGCTGTGGTTTCTTTTTGGCAGTGCATGGCGTCAGCGGTAATAACTGCATTTTTAATATCTATGTGTTTCAGCATTCCATTCTCAATCAAAGTCTTATGCCATTGTGTGATAAAAAGCTTACAATAATCATCGACATCACAGAAGGTTTTAACTAATTTATCAAACATGCACGTTCCTTTTGAATTATTCTTTCTTGGTCGAAAGATCTGATCTCAGAACGAGCTATTTGTTCCCGACATTTTATCTTTTCTTATCCAGAACTGAGGTTACTCAAGATAATGAGGAAAACCATGTTAGAAGAGATGAATAAATCTATCGCACAAAACATTTGATAAGAGATGAACAAGTTTACCGTAAAAAATTATTCGTTATGGAGGGGTCAAGCACAAAACAAAAAGCCATATAGACGTCTAGATTGACATGTGTCTAAACAAAAATTACACTGAATTAAAATTAACGAATTAAACACATATAAATGTAAAATATATGTTAATTTCAAATAAATCTCACAGTAAGTAAAGAGAAATTCAGTGACTTCTAAACAACCTTTTTCCGCTATTGCTTTATTACCCTTGCTCATATTTATAGGCATTTTTGTTGGTACCGGCCTATATTTTGAAAATCAGAATGTCGACTATGCTTTTTATCAACTGCCCAGTGTTGTTGCTATCTTGCCCGCCATTATTATTGGAGTATTACTTTCAAAGAAAAAACTGAATCAAACAATAGATATTTTTATAAAAGGTGTGGGACACAATAATATCATTACCATGTGTATGATTTACTTGCTGGCTGGCGCTTTTGCAGCTGTAGCGAAAGCAACAGGTGGAGTTGACGCTACTGTTGCTCTGGGTTTGTCCTACATTCCTGCAGAATTCTTACTTCCTGGCTTTTTCCTAATATCGGCATTTATTGCAACAGCAATGGGCACCTCAATGGGTACCATTGCAGCAGTCGCCCCTGTTGCGTTCGGTGTCGTTGAGCAAACAAACATCGAAGCGACCTTAATGGTTGGCGCAGTGATATCGGGTGCATTATTTGGTGACAACTTATCCATTATTTCAGATACAACCATTGCTGCAACTCGTACTCAAGGTTGTGAAATGAAAGATAAATTTAAAGAAAATCTCATTTTTGCACTCCCAGCAGCGTTAATCACACTGATCCTCTTTTCACTGCAATCTCAAGGACAAGTCGACCTTCAACCAAAAGACTACGATGTATTTAAAGTCATACCCTACTTAACCATCTTAATACTGGCAATTTCTGGCTTAAATGTTTTTGTTGTACTTACCGTAGGAATTCTATTTGCAGGTATAACGGGATTTACGACAAGCGATTACACCGTACTCCAATTCAGTAAAGATATTTATGCTGGCTTTGGGAATATGCAAGAGATCTTCTTCTTATCTATGCTAGTAGGTGGATTAGCGGCCTTAATTCAACAACAAGGTGGTATCGCATTTATCAATCATAAGATTGAATCTTTCGTAAAAAGGTTATCAAGTAAAAAGACTGATAAATCACCAAAGCTTGTTGAGTTATGTATTGCGTTAATGGTGGCACTAACGAATAGCTGTATTGCGAATAATACTGTTGCGATAGTCGTCACTGGCGACATTGCAAAAGGCTTAGCTGAAAAGCACGACATTTGCCCTAAACGCTCGGCCAGTCTTCTTGATATTTTTGCTTGTATTGTTCAGGGCATACTGCCTTTCGGAGCACAAGCTCTATTGATTGGATCCATTTTTAGCATCAGCCCATTATCTGCTGGATTACATGCTTGGTACTGTATGGTATTAGCGGTAGTTTCCGTCATAATAATTGCGATCAGAAAATAAACAATTGAGTTTGCTGTCAAAGTCGTTTTATAGTTGTTTTAACGCTCGACTATGAGCCTTGCTTACGAACCATTTATTGTAAGCGAGGTTCAATCACATGGAATAAGTGATAGGAAATAACAATGTATAAAACAATATTATGCGCAATAGAGTCATCTGACGAAGGAAAGCATGTACTATCTAAAGCAATTAAAATTGCAGAGAAATTCGATAGTCGCTTAATCGTAATAAACGTGCTTCCCTACACTTTTTTACCAAAGGATTATCAGAAAGTACTGAAGGACGAAGCAATCCCAAAGCTCGAAAAGCTGACGTCAGAATTTAATATTTTAAAAAAAAATAAAATTCTTAAAGTGGGTAAACCTTATGATGTCATCTGTACTGAAGCTGTCTCTTGATCAGATCTTAGTGCATTTCTCCGTCAGCTAGCATTTCTTTCGCCATCCTATATCCAACGACATAAGATTGAAGGGTATCCCAACCTTCCCAAATCGTTTCCCAACCTGCTAT
>NZ_JAFEUN010000049.1 GCF_016900895.1 Parashewanella hymeniacidonis | reverse complement strand
ATTTCAAGCGGCCAGAGCACGAGCCAGAGGCTACCGTAATACAGGAACATTTATAACCATGATCTTTATGATTGCTAGCCCTGTATCAGATCTACTCAAATCCACATGAAACGACGAAGAGCCATTATATTCGACCGAAAGTTCACCATCAACTCGATTGCGACTAAAGAATAACGGTAATTGTGTTCTTAAGACGCTTTAGATCTGTAGTGAGACAAGATATCCATTTTGGCTTAACTCGACATCAGCATCATTGATTAAGAGTTCATTAGGCAAGTTAGTTAATGATATCGACGATTGAAACCCAAACTGCACATCAAGTGCCTTTAGTGCGCCTTCCAATTTAACCACCTCTTAAATAAATTAATATTCTAAAGAGATATAAAATATGAACAAATTAATTAATTTTTAAGTTTGTTTACTCTTAGTGAGTTGTGCAAATAACTTTCTGCTCATTAGCGGCTTATTTCCCAAGAATGGAGACAGAAGATTGCGCATTAATATTTTTAATTCAAGAAACTGCCCTTCAGTGATTTTGTTATCACGAAGCTGATTAATGGCTTTACCACTAATTACATTGTTTGTTCTTGAACCAACGAATATAAAGCCTTGATCTGGAATATAGCGATATAAGCCATCGTCACTTATCTTTTCGCCTTGGGCATCAAACAATAAGCTTGGCATAGCACCGAGTTGAAGTAACAGTTGATACTCAAACCATCTTAGCTGATGCTGTTCAAACCCTGCTGCGACATCAAGCAGCACACGGTGATAAACATGAAACAGCTCTTCTGCCTGATGCTGGTTAGATAAGGTTCGGACTAAAAGTTCATTCAGGTACATCGAGGCATAAAGTTGCTCACCTGATAATGGAATAGCCGCTGATGCCGCTTCAACTTGAATCAAGTTCTTGAGTTCACTTTTGCCTGTAAAATTAAAAATAAGTGGTTGGAAAGGTTGTAGGATAGGTTTTAGAGAACGTTTACCTGAACCTACACGGGCTACCGCATCCACTCGACCCATTCCATCTACTAATAAATTCACCAGTAGGCTGGACTCTTTAAATGGTCGATGATGCAAAATGTAGCCACGTTCCATAGGCTTTGTTGTTCCCTACTTATGAAGTCACTGAACTCCTGCTTTAGCAGGAGTGACAAAATGGTTAGTCTTCACCGTAACCTAGGCTTCGGAGTGCGCGCTCATCATCAGCCCAACCTGATTTCACTTTCACCCACGTTTCTAAGAACACTTTGTTATCAAACAATTGCTCCATATCATGACGGGCTTCAGTTGAAATGGTACGAATTCGTTCACCATTTTTACCAATGACCATACGTTTTTGACCTTGGCGCTCAACTAAAATTAATGCGTTGATATGATAAACACCGTTCTCCATTAGCTTAAATTGCTCAATTTCAACAGTGACATCGTAAGGTAATTCATCACCTAAAAATCGCATCAGTTTTTCACGTACGATTTCTGATGCCATAAAACGTTGAGAACGATCAGTTACATAATCTTCAGGGAAGAAATGCGGACTCTCAGGCAAGGACTCAATAGCGAGTTCAATGATCCTCTCAACGTTCGTACCCTGTTTCGCCGAAATCGGTAAAATTTCATCAAAATCGGCTTTTTCAGCAATTGTCTCTAAATAAGGAAATAACTCGCCTTTTTCTTTGATGTAATCAACTTTATTGATTGCCAACACTAGCTTTGCATCATTGTGTTTCGCGTTTTGCTTCAGCTTTTTGAGGACCATGTCATCATCAGCTGTCCATTCCATTCCATCAACAACAAACACTACCATACACACATCAGCCAAAGAGCTTGATGCCGCACGATTCATTAAACGGTTAATCGCACGTTTTTCTTCAATATGAAGGCCTGGGGTATCTACAAAAACGGTCTGTTTCGGGCCATCAGTATGAATACCCATAATACGATGGCGAGTCGTTTGTGGTTTACGTGAAGTAATACTCACTTTCTGGCCTAAAATACGGTTTAGCAGAGTTGATTTACCCACATTTGGGCGGCCAACAATTGCGACCATTCCACAATAGGTTGCATCATATTGCTGAGTTACTGGTGAAGTATTAGTAATACGGGAAAGTAACTCATCTAATGATGGTTCAACTTGATTGTTTTTAGGCTCGTTTGAGTTTGAACTACGACTCATTTCTTTAATTGCTCCAACATCTGAGCAGCGGCATTCTGCTCAGCTTTACGACGTGAACCACCCACGCCAACTTTAGATTCATGCACATTGTCGATGGTGCATTCAACGGTAAAGGTTTGATTATGTGCTTCGCCTTTAATATCAGTTACCTTGTATTCAGGTAACGGGCGCTTCAAACCTTGTAAATGCTCTTGGAGCAATGTTTTTGGGTCTTTATGACTAACACCTGGTTGTATTTCTTTTAAACGCGATTCATACCATGCAAGTACTAACCCACGGCAAGTTTCAAGCTCTGAATCCAAATAAATGGCGCCAATAATTGCTTCTACTGCATCAGCAAGAATCGATTCACGACGGAAACCACCACTCTTAAGCTCACCCGGTCCAAGCTTTAAGTAATCACCTAAAGAAAACTCTTGTGCAATCACCGCTAAAGTATCACCACGTACTAATGAAGCACGCATACGGCTTAAGTCACCCTCGGTTGACTTAGGAAATTGATGATACAAAGCATCTGAAATTACAATTGAAAGAATTGAATCCCCAAGGAATTCAAGTCTCTCGTTATGCTTGTGCGCTGCACTTCGATGCGTCAACGCTTGAATCAATAAGTCTTGGTTTTGAAATTGATAACCGATAGTTCTCAATAAACGGTCTTTGTTATCCCAAGCTTTCATATTAATGAATTCCGCCTACACGATTAAAGCGAACACCTGTTGGCACCCACTTAGGTAAAAAGTCGGCATCCGTGCGGTCAAATTCAAAGCTAATCCATATTGCAACGGCCTTCCCGACCAAATTAGCTTCAGGTACAAATCCCCAAAAACGGCTATCAAGACTGTTATCTCGATTATCGCCCATCATAAAGTATTTACCCTTCGGTACTTCGAACTCATAAGGCTTTGTACCATCTTGCTTATAGTAAGCACTTACTCGATCTAAAATTGCTGGGTTGATCAAAATATCATGATTGACATCGCCCAGTTGCTCGTTGTATCGCAACATCGGATAACCATTTTGTGAAAACTCACCTCGATTGATCTCTTTGCGATGAATTAACTCTGGGCCAGGACATTCTTTCACGCCTTCTACACATGCTTTTTGAATATAAAGCTGCTTATTGCGATAGATGATTTTATCGCCCGGTAAGCCAACTACACGTTTGATGTAATCAACCGTTGGGTCGATTGGATATTTAAATACAACAACATCACCACGTTTTGGTTTACCCGTTTCGACCAGTTGCTTTCTCCATACAGGATCTTTTAACCCGTATGCATACTTTTCTACCAGAATAAAATCACCAACAAGCAATGTCGGCATCATCGAACCCGATGGAATTTGAAAAGGCTCATAAATGAAAGAGCGCAGAATCAATACAAACGCGATCACTGGAAAAATGGAATGCGCAGTTTCAACAATCGATGATTCCTGAAGAATCTTCTCTTTTGCTTTTTCAGTTAAACTCTTTGTTTTTTCAGCTGCTGCAAGCGCAGCTTTACGTTTAGGGGCAAACGCAAATGCGTCAATGGCCCAGATAATGCCTGAAACCAAAGTGACAATCACTAAAATCAATGAAAAATATTGTGCCATCGTAATTTTTACTCCTGGCTTTTTGTTTCAATTCGTTAGTTTATGGATTACTTATAAAAGCAGTAGTTCCATAACGGTATGGGTTTAAGTGTAAATCAATGTTCAAGGAAACCAAAATCCTACACTTAAGGTGCTTTTATTTTGAAACAATTACTTAAAATGCTGCTATAGCCAAAAATAGTTGTTTCAAAAAAAACGCTAAAGCGCCGCTATTGCGGCGCTTTTAGTACTGCAAAGAATAACTTAATTACTAGTCATTCAATTTTAGTACCGCTAAGAAAGCTTCTTGCGGAACTTCAACATTACCAACCTGTTTCATTCGCTTTTTACCTTCTTTCTGCTTTTGCAGCAGTTTCTTCTTACGCGACACGTCACCGCCATAACATTTCGCAGTTACGTCTTTACGCATTGCTTTCACGTTAGAACGAGCAATGATTTGGCTTCCCACTGCTGCTTGAATCGCAATATCGAACATTTGTCTTGGAATAAGCTCTTTCATCTTGTCAACAAGAGCAATACCTTTATGACGAATCAACGAACGGTGAATAATCATTGCAAGCGCATCAACACGATCACCATTGATTAATACGTCTAAGCGCACCATATCTGCTGGTTCAAAACGTACGAAGTTGTACTCAAGTGATGCGTAACCGCGGCTGGTTGACTTCAATCGATCAAAGAAATCCATAACCACTTCAGCCATTGGAATGTCATAAGTGATCGCAACTTGGTTACCGTGGTAAACCATATTTTTCTGTACGCCACGCTTTTCGATACAAAGCGTAATGACGTTACCTAAGTAATCTTTTGGTACCAGAATATTGGCTTCAACAATAGGTTCACGAATTTCAGCAATGTTGTTTACTGGTGGTAAATCTGATGGATTATCAACATAAACCACCTCACCGTTATTTTGCTCAACTTCATATACTACGGTTGGTGCCGTCGTGATCAAATCAAGATTATATTCACGTTCTAAACGCTCTTGAATGATCTCCATGTGCAGAAGACCCAAATAACCAATACGGAAACCAAAACCTAAAGCCGATGAGTTTTCTGGTTCAAACACCAACGATGCATCATTCAAACTTAACTTGTTCAAGGCATCACGGAAGCTTTCGAATTCGTCAGTTGAAATTGGGAAAACACCTGCATAAACCTGCGGAGTGACTTTCTTAAATCCTGGTAACGCCTCTTCTGCACCATTTTTGGCGTGTGTAAGTGTATCACCAACAGGAGCACCGTGAATTTCTTTCAAGCCAGCAATAACAAAACCAACTTCGCCCGTTTTTAATTCTGGCTTATCTGTTTGTTTTGGCGTAAAAATCCCCACTCTATCAGCGGTATGAGTTTGTCCTGTAGACATAACTTTAAACTTATCACCTTTCTTTAGAACGCCGTTTTTAATACGCACTAAAGAGACAACACCAAGATAACTGTCGAACCAAGAGTCAATGATTGAGGCTTGAAGTGGTCCTTCGGGATTGCCTTCTGGTGGTGGAACGGATGAGACGATTTTTTCTAAAACATCTTCAATGCCAATACCTGTTTTAGCGCTACAACGAACAGCGTCCATTGCTTCAATACCAACAATGTCTTCAATCTCTTCAGCCACACGCTCAGGTTCAGCTTGCGGTAAGTCAATTTTGTTTAAAATAGGAACAACGTCTAATTCCATTTCTAATGCTGTATAACAGTTCGCAAGTGTTTGCGCTTCAACGCCCTGCCCAGCATCAACAACCAACAATGCTCCTTCGCACGCAGCAAGAGAACGTGAAACTTCATATGAAAAGTCTACGTGTCCTGGAGTGTCAATAAAGTTCAGTTGGTAAGTTTCACCGTCATGAGCTTTATAGTTTAAGGTTACACTTTGAGCTTTAATGGTAATACCGCGTTCGCGTTCGATATCCATTGTGTCAAGTACTTGAGCCGCCATTTCACGGTCACTTAATCCATCACAATACTGAATAAGACGGTCTGATAATGTTGATTTCCCATGATCAATATGGGCAATAATCGAAAAGTTTCTAATGTGTTTCATTATGCTCTGTAACTAATGCTAATTACCCAAAGGGGCATTACACTCGGCAAGCTATTTTCATGTAAAGAACATGCGTCAATAGACTTGGCGAGCTTTGAGAAAACTAAAAGTGGTGAATTGTACCCGATTGCGAGACAGATACCAATCAGTTCAATTAATCTGATGGCCTAATCTGGATAAAATTACAGGTTGGGCAATGGATTCAATATTTTTCGCTTGAATGCGACCGAATAGCCAAGCGATAAATGCTCCCAGCCCTCCAAACAAAATCGTAGGTATATCTGCTGATTGAGTAAAGGGAACTACTATGCCTAACTTTTCAAATAAAAATGTTCCCAAAAAAGCACTGGCGAAAAAACCAAATAAGGGCAACAAGTAGACCAATGCAGCTGCTTTTAGCACAACCGATTCTGGCAAACCAATTTTTACCATTTCACCAATTTTGACGGGAACTTGAGTTTGAATAGCGAACGCTTGAGTTTTTGGAGAAAAAGCTTTTGCTACAGCAGCGGTGCCACAGTTTTCATCGTTATGACAACTATGGCACGCACTCTTTAACTCGACTTCAACGGAAACCCAACCACCTTCTGAATCAGAGACCACTTTGGCCAGTTCTTCCATCATAAAGAGATACTCTACTCTGCGAGCGTTAGACTTTTAGCGATACTCGTAAGCGTTTCAGTAGGTACTTGACCTATTACAACAACTTCCGCATCGCCGACTTTATCTGTTACCACAGACAAACCGTTACGAGCATTCAATGCTTCTGGCAACTCTGTATCTCCAGCTCTTGCTATATATACAGAAATATTAGCGATACCATCACTGATGCCTATATATTCAACAGGTTGTCGACTTCCATATAGACTATGATGATCTTGCACCAGAACCTTAAAACCTTTTGGTAACCAATTGAACTTCCACTTTATCACACTTTTATGGGGTAATTGTTTCGCTGCGCTAGGCCAATTACGATCAGCCGCTTCTTGCAGTATTTCTGGCGTTTCATCCATCACACCCATCTCAATTACCATTAATTGCTCAAGTAAGTGTTTGTCTGAGCTGATGGTATCTAAACGAAGTGGTAAGTAATTTTCCATATCTAACCAGAGCTGATATCCATAACGGAAATCATCATTTGGTAAAATTCGAACCAATTGCCCAGGTCTGCCTGCGATTCTGTTACGGCCGCCAAGCACAAATTGATAACTGTTAGAGAGTAAGTTGAGGTTTTCAGCAAAGACTTGTGGCCACAAACCGTCTATTCGTTGAGCTTTAACACTGTATGGTGGTTGCTCATTTTCAAGAAAAGTAACTTGTTCGCCAACACGAATCGCTTTTTGTGGTGGTCCGTTTAAATATTCTAAAAAAGCCACTTCCTGCTTATTAACCACACCATGTAAATAAACTAAAGGACGAATATGATCGGACTGAACTTCGATCATAGATGCTTTGAATTGTGTTTGTTGAAGGGCTTGGCTCATTTTATCGAGCCAAGCCTTCGCTGAAAGTTCGTCTTGTGCAAATGCAGGGAATACTATGATAGATAGTATTAACAAAAGGGAACGCAAATGAACTCCTATTGCTCGTTCTGAGGTACAAGCTCGCTTGAGTCTTGTTCCTGTGCTCCAGTATTTAATCGTTGTTGCAACATATGGTCTTGAATGTAAGCATTAATTCGGCGACGTTGCTGATTAATTTTATCGTTATATTCTTGTTGACTCAATGTTGATGATGCAGGTTCTGCTTGTAAACTTACCGGAGAAGCACTACCTACAAGTGGCATTGTATTCACAACAGGTAATGGGTTGTTATCAATATCAGATTGTTCTTGATAATCTTGTACCCCAATAACTGCAAAAACAGCAACTGATGCGGCAATGGCATATTGGCCAAATTGCTTCACCATCGGTACGACTCTAGAAGCTAATGTTACTACATTTCCAGATGTAACTGCATCCCCTTGTGTAGTCGTAGCTTTTGTAACAGGCGCTACGATTTCTGGCTCATTTTCAAGCGCTGCAGCAATATTTGCTGATAAATCTATTGGCATCGTCTCAGGTAGGTCACCACGCAATGCATCACCAATTATGTGATAGCGTTGCCACTGTTTTTGTGACTGCTCGTCTGATGCAAGCATGCTAATTGCTTGTTCATCAAGAGCACCATCTACAGCAGAGGATACCCACTCTTTCTCAAATTTATCCATTACACACCTGTTTATTACTCTTCCAATAGCGGTTGAAGCACTTTATCGATGGCTTCGCGAGCTCTAAAGATTCTTGAACGTATGGTACCCACAGGGCATTCCATAATGTTCGCAATATCTTCATAACTCATACCTTCAAGTTCCCTCAATGTTAAGGCCATCCTTAACTCCTCGGGAAGTGTCTCCAACGTATCAAAAATCACTTTTTTCATTTCACTTGAAAGCAATAACCTTTCAGGTGAAGCAAATTCCTTAAGTGCGTCGCTGCCGTCATAATATTCGGCCTCTTCTGCATCTACATCATTTGCAGGTGCCTTACGCCCCTGTGAGACTAAGTAATTTTTCGCAGTATTGACCGCAATTCGGTACAACCAAGTATAAAACGCACTTTCACCTCTAAAGTTAGGCAGTGCTCGATAAGCTTTAATAAAAGCTTCTTGAGCAACATCAGCGGCATCAGCCTGATTTCTCACAAAACGTGAAATAAGGCTTAACACTTTACTCTGATACTTTTGCACCAACAGGTTATATGCTTGTTTATCACCCTGTTGTACTCGTTCAATTATTATTTGATCGTTAATCTGTCCACTCATCCGAGCCGACTACTCCTCAATCCTAGTTGTAGATTTCTCAGTCGCTCGAAATATCTCTTAACTGTATTATTTTTCCCAGTTACATAGTAGACACATGCGATTTGAAAAAGTTCTCAGATATATTAAAAAAATGCTACAGCATTAAAATCACTTTTGATTTACCATTATAGGTATTCTTTTAAATAGCAATTTAGTCGATGACACAGTTAAATGAACACCAATCAGATGTATTGGTAATTGGTAGTGGTGCCGCCGGTCTGACTATAGCATTAAATCTAGCTAAGCAGTGTAAAGTAATTTTAGTCTCAAAATCAAAACTTTCAGAAGGTTCTACCTATTATGCTCAAGGTGGAATAGCCGCTGTTTTTGATGATAATGATACTGTTGAAGCCCATATAAGAGATACAAAAATAGCAGGCGGTGGCCTTTGTGAAGATAAAGGTGTTAGACATACCATCGAAAACAGTAAAGAAGCTATTTTATGGTTAATTAAAAACGGGGTCAGCTTTGATCGTGACTTAGATCGAGATGATGAAGGTACAGAATACCATTTGACTCGTGAAGGCGGTCATAGCCACCGTCGCATTCTCCATACAGCTGATGCTACAGGCAAAGAGATTCAATTAACGCTTCAACAGCAAGCGCTCACTCACCCAAACATTACCGTTTTAGAGCGCTACAATGCTGTAGATTTGCTCACTACCCAAAAGTTTGGTGAAGGCTCAAATAGAGTTTTGGGCGCTTATGTTTGGAATCGAGATATTGAGCATGTAGAAACCATTAAGGCCAAGTCAGTGGTACTTGCAACAGGTGGGTGTTCAAAGGTCTATCAATATACATCGAATCCAGACGTGTCCAGTGGTGATGGTATAGCAATGGCATGGCGTGCTGGCTGCCGAGTTGCCAATATGGAGTTTAACCAATTCCACCCAACATGCTTATATCACCCTGATGCCAGAAACTTCTTACTCACTGAAGCATTACGAGGTGAAGGCGCCATTTTACGTCGGCCTGATGGCTCTCGCTTTATGCCCGATTTCGATGAGCGGGCAGAGCTTGCACCACGTGACATTGTTGCTCAAGCTATTGACTTTGAGATCAAGCGCCTAGGTGTTGATTGTATGTATCTCGATATCACTCATAAGCCCACTGAATTTGTGATTAAACATTTTCCGACGATCTATCACCGCTGTTTAGAGCTTGGTATTGATATCACTGAGCAGCCAATACCAGTGGTACCAGCTGCTCACTATACCTGTGGCGGTGTCATGATCGATCTGGATGGCAAAACAGATGTTGATGGTTTATATGCTGTCGGTGAAGTGTCTTATACTGGGCTACATGGAGCAAACCGCCTAGCAAGTAACTCTTTATTAGAGTGTATTGTTTATGCCCGTTCTGCTTCAGAACACATTATTGCCAATATTGAATCAATTTCACTCCCTGAGACATTGCCCGCATGGGATGAAAGTCAAGTATCGAATTCTGACGAAGAAGTCGTCATTGCTCATAACTGGCATGAGTTAAGACTGTTTATGTGGGATTATGTGGGTATTGTTCGAACCAATAAACGTTTAGAGCGAGCATTACGTCGCTGTCAAATGTTACAGCAAGAAATCCAAGAGTATTACAGTAACTTTAGAGTAAGTAATAACTTGCTTGAGTTACGTAACCTTGTACAAGTAGCAGAATTGATCATTCGCAGTGCCATGGACAGAAAAGAGAGTCGAGGCTTACACTTCAACACAGATTATCCAACAAAAGAGGATCACCCAAAGCCAACTATCCTGACGCCTGATTCCTTCTAATATACAATAGCAAGCGACTCAGATGACGAAAGTTCGAGTCGCTCAGCATATCTCTCCAGACAATGATTAATTGTGATTTTCCTGCTTGGTCTTCAACCTCAGTATTTGGCAATACATAAAAAGCACACAATAAAGGTGAAACCCATAATACCTTACACTCAAACTCATTTGGGTTATTAGCGAATTTAAACAAATTACGTGAATGAAGAGTAAAAGAGCTTTTATATGATTTTAGGCGATAAATAGTATAGGAAAAGTAACTGCAAATCGCGACAGCAATTACAACTTGGATTAGCCACAATTCAAAACGTTGTGGCCAAAAGTAAAGTGTAAATAAACAAAAAGCCGCCAAGACAAGCTTTGACAGCTTTTGTTGTAACGATGAAGTAAGGTAAAAACTATGGCTTTGGTCGACCACGAACTTTTATCACCATTTCAGCGAGTTCACTATCAGAGCAATCTTCATGCCCCATAAACCACGCAAATAATTCAGGATCTTCACATTCTAATAATCGAATGAAAGTTGCCTTATCTTCTTTAGAAAGGTTCTCGTAATGCTTTTCAACAAAAGGTTGAAAAATTACATCTAACTCAAGCATCCCTCGGCGACAAGCCCAACGTACACGGGCAATGTTCATTAATTCCAAAAGTATTCCTCAAAACCCATTTTAGCGTTAGTTTAACAGTAATTACAGGGTAATCCTATTCCCTAACTGGAGATAAAGTTTATGAAAAAGATAACTTTGTTTTTGTCCGCATTTTTACTTTGCAGCTGTCAAAACATCCCCCCATTCACCTCAATGATTTCCATTTAATCAATAAAGTTAATGACGATAAAATCTGTACTTTGTCAGCTGTTGATAAATCCAATCAATATTTTAGTTGTACTATTTATAAAGTTGACCCAATAAATCACAACTTTCTTAAACTTGATATCAGTAACATTTATCCTGTTAACCCACAAGATAAGCCATTATTTTGCAAATTTAAAAAATTATCGACCAATTAGAGCTGAGCCCACATTTGCTCAAAATTATAGTATTGATGAAATCGAAAATCATAGATTTACCATCAACTACAAACGTCCAATACGAACCCCACAAGTTTATATGAAATTTGAAGCCAGCGGACTTCATATTAAAAGCCATATAACAGTGACATGTATGGTTAATAAAAATTAACCATACATGGAACTTAAATCGATCTAAGCTAGTGAAGTTAGACAGCCAGATTAATTAACAGATTAATTAAATTGAACCTAATACAACTTAAAAAAGCTACTATGTTCTCTGTATCATCACGGCTTCCCTTAATCTATGAGGAACTCAATATGAACAAACGTATCCTACTCTTTTTGCCAGTTATTTCCCTCACTTCAGGCATTTGTTATGCAAGTCAGCCTTCAAATTCAACCAGTGCACAAGCGGCTTTAAATGTAAATGGTATCTGCAAATTAGTAAAAGATCCTAATCATTATGGCGAATATACTTGTACAGTTTCTAATGATGTTAAAGATAGTTTCGTCAATGGTACGGTCCAAGTAGATTTCAGTAATATGATTGAGCCTGATACTAATTTTGGCATTCATAATGTGAATTTTCACTGCCATTTTAAAAATGCCTACCCTAAACTAGGAAGTGTCAGTTATGGCTTTGTAATAACTTCAGTAAGTGGTGAAAAACATTCCTTCAATGTTATTAACGACCCAAATACTCACCCTCAGAGTACATCAAGGCTTGTGAATGTCCCTTTTGGTACACATTTTCACCTTAGGCATTCAGTAACTTTAGATACCTGTCACGTTAACTCAACACAAATTGATAGTTGACCATCAACAATACAAAATAGGTGAATCTCGAGGTGGAAATCAGATCAAGGGTACTATTTCAGAAGGAGGAAACATTACAAAGTCAGTTTATTTAGATAGCTGCACCGTTCAGTAATAATATTTTGAAAAGCCAGTAAATCAATTGCTGGCTTATAGCTATTATTAATTTACTGTTCATCTTTAAGCTACAAATAAAACATGTTCGGCGTTTCAGACGCTATACGTAAACAAAGTCTTCTTGAACCAGTTTTGGCTTTTCTTTTGCACCTTCGAGCATATCAAAGAAATTAGATATTAAACCGTGGTCTTTGTCTAATTTGGTTTGTTTTTGAATACTCTCATCAAGCAATGCTTCAGTTAAATCGCTAGTTTCTAATAAAACAGTGACATTTTTACCTAGTTCTTCTTTCTTAATTAAGTCCATCACTTTAATCATTACCTCAACTTTTTGAGCTTTAGGCAACATAGAAAACACTTCCTTAAAGTACGACTCACCCGATTGTGGTAATTTACCTTCAAGGCCAAACAACTCAGGCTTCAATAACTTCTCAGGTAACCATTTAACGAACTGCTTAACAATATCTTTCCCAGTGTCTTTTTGCGCAAGACATTCTAGCATTTTTCCAATCTCATCTGGTTTCATGGTTAAGATGTAATTTGATGTTAAATCATCAATAAAAGTCACTCCCTTGTGTTGCAAGATAGAGTCGGCAACGACTCTAAAGTTATCCTCATGCCAATTGGGGTGAGAAAAAAGAGATACTTTTATATCCAAAGGAACGTTTTTAAGTAAATCGGAAAAACTGTTTAGGTTTTGG
Organism: Parashewanella hymeniacidonis; assembly: GCF_016900895.1. Taxonomy (GTDB): domain Bacteria; phylum Pseudomonadota; class Gammaproteobacteria; order Enterobacterales; family Shewanellaceae; genus Parashewanella; species Parashewanella hymeniacidonis. Next base: position 20,593 of record NZ_JAFEUN010000049.1, on the reverse strand, counting down.
AGAGCAAAAAACTTTAATAAAAGGACTTCATTGTCAGTAAAAAGCTTAGTATTTAAACTTGTCTGAAGTTTGCGTCCTAAATCACTATTTTTATAGCTCGAAATAACAAACTCAAGCTCATTTTTCTTTAGTCTTTGTAAAAAGACTATTAGTTGTTCCGGTTTGGCATCAGGCCTTAATGCCCTTTCAAGGCAAAGCTTTAACCCTTCTGCTAGCTCTGATTCATACTTTTCAATTTCAGGAGGCTCAGACACAAAATCTGCTTTGCTCAAATCTTTTAGCGGCTGACTCTCTATCGAATCAGGAGCAAAACCACAAAGTTGACAAACTAAACTCGCTTTCTGTGGCGAAGCCTCCTTAATGCCCATTATCTGGTCTAAAGAAAATGGCACAGGCTCTAGTATAAAGTGACTGTCTCCTCGCATTTCAGGGAACAAAAAATTACATATTCTATTCATTTTCTGAAAGTCACAATTGGGACTAACTGCAAGGAGTTTGAAAACATGCATTTTTGCTGGTTCATGTAACTCAGAAGGAATATAGTTTAGTAAACTTTGAATATCTTTTGTATCAATTGCCTGGTGTTCAAAATTGTCGAGCAGAGACTGAACAACACCTCTTGCGTTAATATCTTTTATCTCTTCACTAGAAAAATGAACTCTTTTATCAAATACTCCTGAAGATATTAATTGTTTTGCTGCGATGGGAAAGCGATTGAGTGCTTTTACGTATTCATGCTTTCTATTGCCATCTAGCTTTAACCCATGCTCCTCAGCCAAAGAGATGTCAATACAACCATCGCCTTGCGATAATGCTAATGATTGCAATGAGTTTAAATATATCTCCATAACTTCTTGATCGACATCCAAAGAAGAAATTGAAGGTAAACAACGCAATACTTTTTCAGGTTCCGTGCGAGATTTTTTTCTTAAGAAATCAATGAACCTTCCTTTACTTGTTAAGTCTTTAAGCGGTAAGTTGCGTGCAAACTCGCCTTTATCAATAGCTTCATCAAAAGCTTGAAACAAGATTTCAAATAAATCGAACTGTCCATGATTAAAATCAGTCTGTTCCAAGAGGTGAATAACAATGTCACATCGTTCTTGAGCTAACTCAATAAGGAATTCTTTATTTATAACACTTCCCAACTCTGGTTCAACAAACAGTGGACCTTTAGAACTGGAAATTTCAAATTTATGTATAGGGTTAGATTTCTGTAGTCGCAAAGTTACACCTAAAACTGTTGATTTTGAGGCACCTTTTAAAACTCTAGCTAATTCATCTGAATTAGAAACTGATTCAATAATCTCTGCAGGAGTAGTTACATCCTGCATTAACCATTGTAATTTATAATCTTGAGCTAGTTCAGCATCTGGAGTTTTGGGTTTACTTCTCATGAAAGAAAAAAAGGAGCGTTCAACTTTAACTGAAACTTGATTATTAACTTTTTTAACCGTCAGCTTTCTACCGTCGGAATGAGTAAATTCACTTTTTTTATGTTCTTGTACTGCTTTAAAATCTAAAACATTAAATCTATGGTAACTATCTACTCTAGGTTCAGCCATGTTTCGAATCCTTCAATAATTCTTTTTGACTGCAAATAATTTTAGTTGTTGAACATTTCCTTGCGATGGAGACACCATTAATCATTGTTATAAATCCATGAAATTAAAAACATTTTAATATTCAATTAATCTCTGAGTTATTTAATCCCTCTTATATACAAAAAAGCCAGTATCCCAATTGAAATACTGGCTTTAATCTTAGAACTTAACTTCGAAACTCAAACTGACTTGACGCTCTGCACCGAGTTTAACCGACTGTTGAGTACGTGAGCCTCCCGTTGTTCTGAATGCATAATAATCATTACCCAATAGGTTTTTCGCCGTTAAGAATAAGCCAAAGTTATCCCAATTATAACCAACTCGAGTGTTTACGATTGTACGAGTAGCACTTCTTGTTGCTTGCTCAGGATCACTTAGAGCAACAAGCTTATCTGCCGATGAATCTTGGTAATTCGCATTTACGTTAACAAATATGCCGCTATCAGAAGTATAAGTCGCACCTAAGTTTGCAGTCCATTCTGGAGCACGTGCAAATGAGCCGCCAGTATATACGTCTTCATCATCTACAAAATCTGTAAACTCTGTTTTAGAGAAACCAACACCAGCATTAAGCTTAAAGTTTTCACTCATGGTATAGAATGACTCAACTTCGAAGCCTTTTACTTCTGCACTACCATCGTTTACTGTGTAGTAATCAAAGCGACCACCTGTATCACCTTCAACTGAAACTTGCATATCTTTCCAGTCAAGGAAGAACACGTTTGCATAAACCACTAAATCATCATTTAACCACGCACTACGTAAGGATAATTCAAAGTTATTGGTGAACTCAGGATCATACAGCAACAGCCGCTTCACGTTGACCGTTTTGACCAATGGTAATTCGTGTTTTTCCGCTCCACTCATAAGTTGGCTGCTCAGTTGTAATCCAAATTGCGCCCGCTAATGCATTACGACCTTGAAGTGTTGATTGCGGACCACGTAATACTTCAACTTGGTTCACATCCCAGTCATTAAATGCACCTTGTTGAATCATTCGATATGGAAGGACTGCGTCATCTACATATATCCATGATACCTGAACTTGTTCAGTGTGCGGCAATAGTGAGCTATTGTTAGCACTGGCAACACAGTAACACGCTGTACAACTCGGACTTGGTGGACTTCTCAGCGCCAATTCTTCTTTGTTACATTAGCTCGAAAGAATCCCGATATTCATTCGCTAATGCGCCTCAGAGAATTGGCGCTGAGAAAGCCCTGAAACATTCATCTTCAGGTATCATGGGTATACACGCTCGTTAAATAACTTGTACCACCTCCAAGAGTTAATACCACGAATACTGAAGTCACGTTCAAATTGGCCTGATACATTAGGTATTTGATCTAAAACTTCGTATAAATTGATTAATTGCTCATCTTCGATTTGAGATTCAGTAATTACGGCAACACTCGTTGGTGTTTCTTGCAGTTCACGGTCAATTTTTTGACCTGTTACGATGATTTTTCCGATTTTTTCATCTTCTGAGAAAGCATTTACTGAAAGCGCTGCGGTTGAAAGCAAGCCAACCTTAATTAGACGAGCTAGATATGTGGGTTTCATCATTCCTTCACCAACCCAGATATTAATACGAATTATTTTTGCTAACATTGTAAGAGCGTTTATCAATTAAACAAATCAATATTTCATACTGTAACCGTTGATTTATTTAACACAGCCAAAAAGTGCAGTTCTCTCATAGTGTGTTTTCCATTTTTCAAAAAAATCAAATAAAAAACAATCAATTGTTAATTTTGTGTAACATTGAAATGTTTTACATAAAAATCACAATAAAACTACATAGGCAAGAAATTTATGAACGCTACGAAAGGAATGTTATGGTTTGCAAGCCTGCTTTCTATAACTATTTTGCAAGGATGTGGTGGTTCCGATGATAAAAAGGAATCAAGTAGTCCCACAACTCAACCTGTTACTCAACAACCAATGGCACCTGAATTAAACATCACGGGCGAAAGTGACTTATCGTTCACGATAAATGAGTCCTTACTTTTTGAAATAACAAACTCTGGAGACCCGGTCACTGATTGCTCAATTTCACCCGCTTTATCGCAGCCATTAGAAATAAGGAAAATTGGTAGTACTTGCGTGTTAAGCGGAGTCGCTGATGCTGAATTTGAAAAAAAGAATTTCACGGTTACAGGAAGTAATGATGCTGGGACATCATCTGTTGAATTATCTTTAGAAGTTGTTCAAACGGTGCCTGTATTTACAAGCACTCTCGAATCACTTTATCAACTGCAGGTTCAACAGCCTTTTGAATTACTCATCAACATTCAATCAGCGAATGCCGAAATATGCACGGTATCACCAGAGCTACCAATCGGTTTAAGCATTGCTAGCATTAATGGTCATTGTGTAATTAATGGTGTTCCCACCGAAGTAAGCCCAAGTACGTCCTATACCCTTGCAGCTGAAAACAGTGGTGGAACAGAGCAAACTTCATTCAATATTCAGGTAGAACCACTCAGTGAATATTTAGGTGATGGACCTAACCCAGTTAATTTTGATTTTGTCTCTGAAATCAGTGAAAAAGACAATCCTGAATTAATTGTCACTGCTGTGAGAGAAGATAACTTCGACTATGACTCTGTATTACGTCTCCAGAGTAATGGTTTTCCGAATATCATCAAATCAATAAAAACAAGTTCAGGATTGAATTTAACCTCGGCAGAAGACATTGCCTCGTTGTTTAAATTACACATTGACCCAAACAGCGGTGAAGTTGAAGTGCATTTAACTCGTCAGCTCAACTTTGAACAAGATGCTGCTTTTTATGAACTGAACCTAGAGCTTGGCTCAGAGTCAGTTGCCGTGCTTGTTCGCCTCTATAATGTGCAAAACGGCACTGAAGCTGAGCCTTTAACCATCAGTAACCTTTCCGAATTGCGAAGCTTTGCTGATGGCCAGTTCATCACTGAAAACATTGGCTTTGATGATATTGATTTAGGTGAAAATGCTAATCGTAGTGATCAGAATCTGGTTAATTTGTTCATCAGCTTAGACCGAGATATTGATGCTTCAGCGTCAACTACATCTCCTTGGGAAGCGTTTGAACTAGAAGGCACAATCGACGGAAATAAACACGTAATTTTCAACTTAACAACTGCTGATAACGGTTTTATCTATAACAATGATCACTATGACTTAGCGAAAATAAAAAACATTGGTTTCGACAATGCGACATTTAAATCAAGGTTTATTTACGTTGCAAATGGTGAATTAAATAGTATTTATTTAACTGGAACAGCCACTCCAGATGAGAGCGCTTCTTTATACTTTTCTCCGCTTTCTGCTGCAATTAACCCTATTACCCGAGTTTACACGAACCTCTATGTTGATCTGGGTGAAAACTTAACCGTTACCAGAGCTAAAATCGGCGGTATATTTGGCGTAATTGGTTCTTTCTTTTATTTAGAATCAGCGTATAGCAATGGTACGATATCAGGCCACTTTGAGAGTGTCTCATCTACGGTACAGGTTGGTGGTATCGTTGGTGGCAGTATTTTTAACTATTCAGATAGATTTAGACCATCTCTGATGTACAGTGCAATGAAGCTTGATATTAGAGGAAATCAAGGAAGAATTGGTGTCGGTGGGTTTGGAAGTCAATATCTTGAGTACCCTGAAGGAGAGATCAGTAGTAGCGATTACCAATGGCGATTTGTCAAGGATAGAGGAAACCCATCCATCATTAGAAATGTCGGTAATCTACATCGTGATTTAAATAATGACGGTATTGCTGATGAAAATGGTGAAGGCCCAGATATTTCAGGCTCTGGTATCAGCGAAGCACAACTAACACTTGCAGAAACATTTACAGGTTTGTGGATAGCTGAAGACAGTCATTTTGATATACAAGAGGGTGAATTTCCCGTCCTAAAAGGTATGCCTTATCCACATACTTTAGGTTCGAGCTGGCTTAATGCGGAAGATCCTGGCGTAGCTCATCAACGAGCGACTTATAACGACTATCTAACAAAGCCTTAAGGCTCTTTACCTTTGCACTAATACATGTCGGCAATTTCATTTGTTATTGCCGACTTTTTTCGTTCCGTAACGCACAAAATGTGATCGTGCATATAATTCTTTATAAACTCAACTTTTGAGCAAAATAAACACTACATATGTAATAAAATTACATTTATAATCTGCGATTGTATTCTAAACTTTAGGTCAAAGAGTGTTTGAGAAATTACATCTATCACTAACTACTCCAGCATTACTATTTCCAGCAATTTCTTTATTATTGCTTGCATATACTAATCGATTTTTCTCATTGGCAGCCTTGATCAGAAATTTAAGCTCAGACAAAAAACCAATATTGAATGATCAGATCAAAAACCTGCACAAACGAATTGCGATTATTAAACGAATGCAAGAATCAGGCGTAGTTGCATTCGCTTTATGTGTCGTGAGTATGATCTTGCTTTACATAGGCTTTAACGAAGTTGGTTCAATCGTATTTGGTTTAAGTTTATTACTATTACTTTATTCACTTATTCTATCAGTGATAGAAATTAGAATTTCTGTAGACGCACTCAACATCCACCTTAAGGAAATAAGTAAAAAATGAGTCAATGGATTTACTTCTTTGATTTATGGGGCACAGCGGTTTTTGCACTGACTGGCGCATTAGCAGCCGGCCACCATAGAATGGACCCGTTTGGGGTTCTCGTTTTGGCCGGTGTAACGGCTGTTGGTGGAGGCAGCATCCGCGATTTACTCATGGGCTCTACACCTGTTTTTTGGTTACAAGATACAAATTATATTTTAGCGATTCTAATCACCGTCGCTTTAACATTACTGTTGTTACGTTCGAACAACAACCGAAATGCACCTTGGTTTATTCTACCTGTTGCTGATGCCTTTGGACTTGCACTGTTCACCATTATTGGTACAGAAAAAGCACTATTACTGGGCTTAGATGAAATATCAGCAGTCATTATGGGAGTAGTAACAGGAATTGGTGGTGGTATTCTTCGTGATGTTATTTGTAGACAAGTTCCGATGGTCTTGCGTACAGAAATATACGCCACAGCCTGTATGATTGGCGCAATTTGTTATGTATTATTCCTTAGTGCTGGTTTCGATCAAAAAACGACGATGTTTATTGCAATGAGTACCGCACTATTCATTAGGCTGGCCGCTATCCGCTGGCGTTTGTCATTACCTGCTTTCGATTTAAGTTTAAAGAGTTCATAGATGAGAAGTTTGTTAATCATTATTGTATTTTTTCTTTCTTTTTCAACGCTTGCGTCAAATGGACAAATTCCACCAGAGCAAAAGCTGGCGCTGAATTACATACATGCGCTCACAAATAATGACATGAAAAAGCTCAGTACTTTCTACAGTAGGGAAAGTATTTTTCAGGATAAAACTGCCGATAAAAAATATGTTGGCCGTAGCCATATCTTAGAATTCATCCATCGAGCTCATGAAGGCTTAATCGAGTATAAATTTACTGTAGAACACATGTTCAACTCAGGCTCTTTGGTCGTCATTGTAGGAAGCTACAGTTACAAAGGGTTAGGTCGACTTTTTGGAAAGCCGGGGAAGGTAATCAATATTTCTGTTTCAGGGGTTACAACCTTAGATGTTGATGTCAAAAATCATAGAATAAAAAAACACGTTGATATGATTGATTATCAAACAATGAACGACCAATTAGAAGTACAATAATTCATATACGTTATACTCATAAATGCATCTATGGGTATAACGTAAACTTTACTTAGAATCATATTCCTTCTTTAACTCAATATACCGCTCATTAAGTTGTGACGTGTACAAAGCAAGCAAGACAGAATAATTAACTGATTTTTTGGGCACTTCAAAAAAGGCTGCAACTAAATCGAACATCATACAAATTGCTTTATCTAGGCTGTGTTTCGCAATTGACAACGACTTAACAAAAACCACTCTTTTTTTCTTGTTTATCACACACTTTACAGCCCAACCTGATTTTTTTTGTGGTGGAACAATAATAATATGTTTCAACTTGCCGTCAGGATGGCAAAACATAGACATTAATGAATTATTCGAAGATATTTGTTTAGCTGCAAGCTCATTGTCTAACTGTTTAGCTTCGTACTTTTTTAACGCAAGCTCTTTACCTAAAAGGCCTGTAACATTAATAAACCGATTAAATTCTTCTTTATTTACCTTTCGATGAACATGAAGGTACTCTCGCCCATCGAGCTCTCTGTATACTACTGACATAACGCCTCTCTCAGAAGGCGCATCCTTGCTAATGTAACCTTTCTAATAAAAGGCTTAAAAAATGATATTGAAGGATTTTATCAAAAGTTGTGAACTGAAAACTAGCAATCATTGTATAAAATTTTATAAAGGCAAAATATAAACTTAGTACAATTCAATTAATTTTCTATAAACAGGTGAATTGCTCAATATGATTGCTGTTACACACACCCTGCTTTTTATAGTAAAATAGTGACATCTTAGGTAACTCAAAGTAATCACGTTCCTATAACGTACATTCTCTGAAACCCTTATTATTACTGTATTTTACTGAGGAATATCAACAAAGTGGCATTATTAATTGATGACAGTTGTATCAATTGCGATATGTGTGACCCTGAGTGCCCAAACGAAGCGATCAGTTTAGGCGAAGAAATCTTTGAGATTGAACCAGCTCTTTGCACCGAATGCGTTGGTCATTATGACAAACCAACATGTGTATCAGTTTGTCCAATCGATTGTATTGCTCCAGACCCAAATCATAAAGAGTCGCAAGACGAGCTCTTAGTGAAATATGGCATTTTGACAGGCAAGATTAAGGTTTAACAACCCGAGGTTGTCATTTCAATTGTTGCGGGTGTTGTTCCTTTCGCGGCGAAATAACGCATATAACATCCCGTAGCCATTGGTTGAATACCTAAATCCGAGCCACTGCCATCTTTTGATAAATCCCCAAATCCAATATCCATAGCCGGTCTTGAAACTCCATTTGCAACTCGACTACCCATTCCCTGAGTTACCCAGTCGCTTTCAGCGTTATTAGAAAACTTACCATAATAGCTTACTTTCCCAATATTCACCGCCAAAACAAGCCCTTGTGAAATGCTGGCACTAGGATAGCCATAACTTATTTGTACCGAATTACCTTGAATTTGTATGGTCGAACTTTCTAAGCTATCTAAACCTTCTATAACAGCTTTTGCATGTACCATTTGAATTGCACTTTTAATGGTTCCGGTTGTTTGCGCTAATGTGGCTTTACGGGCATCAGAAGAAAAATCAATAAACTTAGGAGCGGCAACAACAGCAAGGATACCCAAAAGTACAATAACGGCGACAAGCTCAATTAAAGTAAATCCATTCTGGAAGAAGTTTCGATTGTTCATCATTAACATTCAAAGAAGAAGTAGTGCTTTTACTCTACAATAAAATACTAATAAAAACATCGATAAAATCAATAATCAGTCAACTCATCAACATTCTTCTCTAAATCGGATAGGTAAGGAAGAGTGCTAAAGTTATGAGTGAAATACGCCTTTAAATTTCCTTTGTAAAATTTAATGCTCCTATCAGAGTGAACTAACCACCTTTGGTCGCCTAGATTCTCAAGAGTGAAGTAATGACCACTATTAACTGAGCGAGAACCAATGTGGCAGATAACGGTTCTTATCCTAAAATCTAGGAACTTAAAATCCAACGATGAATCAACGATTGATATTATTAAGTGGTCATCACTATCCGTAAAAAGTGCGCAAGGTTCTATGGGTTTTCTTCTGTCTACTCCAGCAAATATTTTTGCCTGAATTTTTAGTGACTTTAGTTTCTCACTCGCCTTACATCTAATCGATGAACTCACTGACGTTGAAGCCAATTGTTTAATATTCCCATCATCGCCTGTAACTTCGACTCTTGATGCATGGGTTGATTGAAATTCACTAGATAAAATATCAGATAAGTTTTTACCATCCACATCAATTGATAAAAATTAACCGCTCTCTTTTGCATTTGATTCAATCGTTAACTGTCCTTTCCAGCTTTGTTCAAGATGATATACCCATATATGTGGTGCAGAAACAACGTATTATCCTCACTGATCAACCCACAAAATTGACAAATGGCATCAGAGAATATTTGCGCACCCCATTGCCTCACACCAAAGTTTTTAAATTGCTCACCCAAATATTTGAGTGCAACTTTTTGGTTTTCATCTAATCATTCATATTTTACTACCTTCAATTTCTTTATTTCATTAAAAAAACGCTGTTCGAGCACGATCTATTTCTCTTTGGTCACATTTTCCTACTCTAAACGAACAGAACAGTTCATTTAATTTTTTATACGATTGAGCTAGCTTACCGGCAAATACAGGCACTTTAGTTGGAGAAACCTCATACCCAGCAGAGCCTAAAATTAGTTGCTTTAATGCCGCATTAGCAAAACAGTTACCCCCTTCACTTTCAAACCCCGGCGTGAGTTTTTGTATATCCGTTGAGCTCTTATCTACACTCCAACATTGAAAAGTGGCTCCAGAATTTGATTTGATACTACGTGTATCGCTATTAACAAACGCTTCAAATTTAGGTTCAACTTGAGTATGGCTACTAACGGCATAAGAAGGTTCTGCTGAGTTATTTATGCAATGTATAACTACAAAGTCTTGGAAAACATCTTCAATAAACTCAGGTAAAGCCCCTTGCTGTCGGCTGTTGAACATTTGTAAGAGCAACCTTTCAGCACACATATCAAAACTGTTTATTGATTAATTTAAGATCCATTAAGTTTATAAATAGTCAGAATTAGTTTCGATTAAATATTGTTCACAACTGATTTGAGTGATGAGAGGAAAACCTGAATGGTAAAACTATACTTTGACCAGGTTCAGTAAGTAAGGAACACATTGGCGATTATTTAAAACAAATTGCTTCATGGTGCCTTCATAAATACTAATAGACAATCCATCGTGTATCAGCCAGGATTTGTCTCCTAAATTTTCAAGAGTGAAGTAGTGACCGCTGTTTACCGTATTTCCTCCCACATGAAAAACAACAGTATGAATTTTAAAATTAGCTGAAACGACCTCAACCGTAGGATCGGTATAGCTTTCCTTTTGACCTTCTTCAATATCAAGATTTTTTCTGAACTTAAGGCAAATACTGTCATCGTCTTCATCAAATAAGGCGTGCCCACCCTCTACTTTTCTAATATTAGGGTGCTGAAAAACACTTGCACACAGCCTGATTGATTTCACTTCATCTATAGCTGCACAACCGAAACTATTGTATAAACAAGCGTCTTTGGTTTTGGAGTATTGACCTTTTACCACAGTTATAAAAGACTCTTTATCAGCTTCCACTTCTTCACTGAAGGTCTCTGCAAGTAGCTTTCCTTTTGGGTAAATCATTTTAAAAGCACCTAACTCAGGCTTTTGTGATTGCACATGAGTAAAATGCATGCTTTCAGAAGGTGGTGTTAATTCGAATCGATTTCTCTCATAAATCGTATTTTCATGCTTATTAAGCCTTAGCAGTTGACACAAGCTATCTGAAAACTCCATTGCATCTTGTTCCCTTTGAAACCACCTAGCTATCGAGCCCTTTAACTTTTGATATGCCAACAAATCAGCTCCCTTTAATCCTTTTGGATTACTGGAGCGAAAATCTATCAACGCTGAAAAAAACGCTTTCGAAACGTGATAAATACTCTTTGGATGTCTGTTGCCAGCTCTAATATCATGAAAAACGTTTGACAAACTTTGAAATGCTTTCGCTAACGGGTGCACGGAATGTGGGATACTTAACATTGCTAATTCTTGATTCCCGGGCTCGAGTAATAATTGTTTTAATGCTGAATTAGCAAAGCACATATTTAAACCGCCAGAAAACCCAACCGTTTTGTCCCGAATTTGTTCGACTTCTATTTTTTTAGAGGATCTTTTCAATTCAGTATCTTTGGGTAACTCGCACTCTACTTTTACTGCATTGTCATTTTTTTGTAATTCAGGGGTTTCTGGTGAAACTTTACCAATCCTAGCTAAAAACCAACTCTTGAGTTGTTTACTTTCATTCGTTTTTTCAAGACTGATAAAACCCTCATTCTCGGTAAATTCAAGAAATTCAAGAGTGCGTGATTTAAGATCTGAATCTTGTGATTGTGGATCGGTTTGCTCTTTGTTTTCTGAGGAAATAGCTCTTACAAGGAATGTTTTTGGCGAATTGCTACTTTCAAGGTTTCCCTTATAGTCAACCTTAAAAACAAATTCACTCCTTGCATCTATTTTTTTCAACTCTTCAAGATTACCAGAGACGAAATCTAGACTTCCTTCTCTCGGTTGTAGAGTGAATTTAAATTCTCGACTCATTAACAAAAACCAGTAACTTAACTACGTTTCATTATAGTTACTCTTGATGTAAAAGCTGAATAATTTGACTTAACCTTTAGAATTGTGAGCATGGCAAACTCTTTCGAATTAACACGTCGTAGGTCAAAAAAAACCGCCCGACTTGACCACAACGACATTTTTGATATAAAAAAATACAAACCGCAAAAATTTAGATCTAAATCACTTTACCTCCTTAGTTTCATTGTTAATTTAATACTCAGTAGAGAATTAAAACTTTTTAAAAAATTAACTTTAAATTTGTAGGAGAGAGAATGGCTGCTAAATTTTTTATCCCATCAGTGAATGTACTAGGACAAGGCGCTGTAGATGATGCAATTGGTGATATCCAAACTTTGGGCTTTCAACGTGCACTTATCGTAACTGATAAGCCAATAGTTGAAATCGGTATTGCTGGCGGTTTAGTTGCTAAACTTGCCGACGTGAGTATTGAAGCTTTCATTTTTGACGGTACTCAGCCTAACCCAACAATGGGCAATGTAGAAGCAGGTCTAAAAATCTTAAAAGATAACGATTGTGACTTCGTAATCTCTCTAGGTGGTGGCTCTCCACATGATTGCGCTAAAGGCATCGCTCTTGTTGCAACTAATGGTGGCAGCATTAAAGATTACGAAGGTGTTGACGTTTCTAAACAACCTCAACTTCCATTAGTTGCAATCAACACAACTGCTGGTACTGCAAGTGAAATGACTCGCTTCTGCATCATTACTGATGAAGAACGTCATATCAAGATGGCTATCGTTGACAAAAACACTACGCCTATCTTATCTGTAAACGATCCAGAGCTTATGCTTAAAAAGCCTAAAGCATTGACTGCTGCAACAGGCATGGATGCATTGACTCATGCAATCGAAGCTTATGTTTCTATCGCTGCTAACCCAATCACAGACGCATGTGCAATCAAAGCTATTGAGCTTATCCGTGACAACTTAACAACTGCAGTTAAAGACGGTCAAAATGTTGATGCTCGCGAGCAAATGGCTTACGCACAATTCTTAGCGGGTATGGCATTTAACAATGCAAGCCTTGGTTATGTTCACGCTATGGCACACCAATTAGGTGGTTTCTACGACTTACCACACGGTGTTTGTAACGCATTGCTTCTTCCACATGTTCAAGAGTACAACGCAAAAGTTGTTCCTAACTTATTGAAAGACGTTGCTGTTGCAATGGGTGTTGACGTTACAGGTCTAAGTGATGAACAAGGCGCTGCGGCAGCTATCGATGCAATTAAGAGCCTTGCAGCTTCTATCGATATTCCTGCTTCACTCACAGAGCTTGGTGTTCAAGAAAAAGACATCCCAACTCTTGCTGATAACGCACTTAAAGATGCTTGTGGTTTCACTAACCCTAAACAAGCTACTCATGAAGAAATCTGCCAAATCTTCAAAAACGCTCTGTAATTCCATTCAGAGTTAAGACTTTCAGGCAGCTTAGGCTGCCTGAATTTTTTTGCGCTTTAATAATCTAACTTTCATATTCGTGCTTAATAATCCGGAAATAACAATGAGCACAAGCCCTATTCCATAAGCTGGATAGAAGGGTTCGTGAAAAAAAACCATTAAGTACATCATTGCTAATATTGGCGTAAAATAAACAAACGGTGCTAAACAAGATGCATCTGACTTTCTTAAAGCCCACATCCAAATCAAGTCAGCCAAGCCATTAATTAAAGCTCCCACAAATATCACTGAGAACCAATCTAGCCCCTGTGGCCATATGAACTTGGATTTAATTAACATCGCAATAAAAGAGCACAGAGTCGCTACACTGAAAAACACCACGAATAGGCTCGTAGCTTCAAGCTTTAAATGTTTCATGCCTAAATTAAATATGGCAAAACAAAGCGCGCCTAAAGCTACGAAACCAAGTAATCTTGGGTTTTGTAACGAAAAATCATCCACACTACCTTTAGAAAGTACGATAACAACAGCACATAAACCTAACGTTGTGGCAATAACCTTTCGCCAATTAAGGCTTTCTTTAAATAAAAACACCGATAAAAACGACAACATTAGCGGCCATGTGTATTGGATGATAATGACATTAATTCCTTTACCCTCAGAAAAGCCCTCATACAAAAACAAGTAATATAAAAATGTACCAACAAACCCGACACCGATAGTCATCACCCAATCTATTCTTCGATACTTGAAAGGTGTAGATAAAGTCCCTTTATAAAAAGAGACTACAGTAACGGCAATTAGCGAAAAAAGGCTCGACCAAAATAAAAATTGAAAATGATCTAGTGAGTTATGACTCAGGCGCAAAACACTTGCTGTTGAAGCCCAAACCAACACACAAAAAAGAGCAATTAAAATACCTTGTCTTTGCGCTGTCATTATCACAATCTCATATCCAAAATAAAGGGAGTCTCAGTGTAGTATCACAAGGCAATATGCGATATTGATATATACTGATTTTTAGTATCATTTTTTGTGAAGTGTTTTACACAGGTGAAACGATGGAGTTTAAGCAATTAAAGACATTCAGAACCGCTGCACGAACAGAAAGTTTTTCAGAAACTGCTGATATTCTTTGCTACGTTCAATCGGCGGTAACGGCTCATATTAAAGCTCTGGAAACTGAGCTTAATGTAAAACTGTTTGACCGACATGGCAGAAATGTAAAACTTACTCAAGCAGGCATTCAACTTTACCAATATACGGAACAGCTGTTTAATTTACGTGAACAAGCTGAAACCGCCGTTCGCTCGACCCAAAGCGTCGTTGGTAAGCTCAATATCTCAGCTTATGAAACGGTGCTAACCTATCGTCTTCCCCCCCTTATTACCGAGTTCAGTAAACAATTTCCTGAAGTGAACCTATTTGTAAGTTCGTTAAATGTAAGAAGACTGTCTGAACAAGTCATCAATCATCAGGTCGATATCGCTTTTACTTTAGGTCATGAAGATATTGCAGAGCGGTTTTCAAAGTTCGCTTTAAGAAAGGAGCAAATTGTTGTCATTGCTGCACCAGACCACCCTTTAGTTACCCGCAATTCGATTACAGCTGAAGATTTTAAAGGTGAAACCATCCTTCTTACTGAGCAAGGCTGCCAATATAGGAAAAAATTTCTGACGGCTTTGAACGATGTAAAACCTGTACAAATAAAATATTTAGAATTTGTCAGCATTGAAGCAATCAAGTCTTGTGTAAGCATGGGGCTAGGAATTGCGGCCATTAGTCGAATTTCTGCGCAAAAGGACATAGACGCTGGAAAACTCACTGTATTAGATTGGGCAGGGCCTGATCTTTCTTTAACCTTAAATATGATTTGGAGTAGCAACCGCTGGCTATCTCCTGCTGTAAAAACGTTCATAGCGTTATCAAAATCACGTTTATTTAAGCAGATTGAACACTAACTCAACAATCGAAACAATTTTAAAAAAAAGAGCTTGCAGCACAGAACCTCTCGCTATATTATTTAGCCCGCTTTGAAGGAGACGAGTTATAAATTACTTGATACAACTTCATCAAATGCCCGAATAGCTCAGTCGGTAGAGCAGAGGATTGAAAATCCTCGTGTCCCTGGTTCGATTCCGGGTTCGGGCACCATTCTTTAAGTAAGACTCTTTTTTATAAAGAACTCTATTTAAGAATACGCCGACATAGCTCAGTTGGTAGAGCAACTGACTTGTAATCAGTAGGTCCCGAGTTCGACTCTTGGTGTCGGCACCATTTTTACTCTTTTAATTAAGAGCGTTAGATTTGCCCGAATAGCTCAGTCGGTAGAGCAGAGGATTGAAAATCCTCGTGTCCCTGGTTCGATTCCGGGTTCGGGCACCATTCTTTTAAAGAAGAATATTGGAATGCCGACATAGCTCAGTTGGTAGAGCAACTGACTTGTAATCAGTAGGTCCCGAGTTCGACTCTTGGTGTCGGCACCATTCCAATACTTCTCTCTTATTTAGTTATCATAACTTCTGTTTTCCATTATTATTTTCATAATATCTTTGCATCTATTTTTGCTCAATTCGATGATTAAGCTTTATTCATCATTATTGAAGATAGATAAACATCTAACTTTAGAATCCTGTTCAATATTTATATAGCGGGATAAGATGCATGAAATTCAACCTGATACAGAAAGTTCTATCAGGTTTCTTATTTTGATTTTTGCTCTGCAGTGGTTGGTTTAACGGCTTGCGGCGGAAGTAGTACCAATAAAAATGAAGTTAGTCCTAACAATCTCCCTAAGCCAAGTGCTTCTTCTACCAATGATGTACCTGCTGCCAACTTTGCGTGCCCTACATCACAAGATTTAAAAAATGTTCTATCCCCTTTTCCATGCGCTATACCTAAAGATGACGGATACTTAGCTTATGAAATGTGACCATCAACAAATGGAATACTCATTTATGTCGTAGGATTAAGACTTTCAACTCAAAGACAGTCCAGCAACAGCAATAAATGAAGCTAATAAGTTTTGGGATCAAAATAAAGATAAGCTAAATAAAGAACCAACCGTTATAAAAAAAGTCAATCGACTTAACCAAGAATCTCAACTTTGCATTTATTATGGAGACATGAGCGATAACTCAAAGCCTATGTTATTTATCTCAGCTTTCACTCCATAACAAAAGGCTAATAACTTTAATCAGTAGCCCAATGAAGCATGAGATGTCTGCCTCTTGATTTTAATTTTAAGCTTTATATACCCATTATGATACTTGAAGATGCATGTTTCAGGACTTTTTCAGCGCCAATTCTTTGAGGCGCATTAGCGAAGGAATATCGGGATTCTTTCGAGCTAATGTAACAAAGAAGAATTGGCGCTTAGAAGTCCACGCAGTGCGAGTTGCACAACTTGTTACTCTTCGTTGCCAGTGCTAACAATAGCTCACTATTGCCGCACACCGTCGCCTTGATTAACAAGTTGTGCATTCTCGCTGAAATCGAGCATCTTCAGGTATCATGGGTATACGTCATAAAGCTCATTTCAAAATCAAGAGAAAGTACTTTTTAACCTTTCAAACGTTCAGTTTAAAGTTTCAATGACATCTGTTAGTTTTTTATTGAACTCATTGTTAACGACTTTACCAGATTCAAAATCAAAATTGTCGTAAAAGCTTGCTAATGAAATCGTACCTAAGACTTCAGCACCAAAATGGGGAGCTGAATTTTCTGCTGTCGTTAATACACTTTTTGCACCGCCTGGACCAGGTGATGTTGCAAGCATGATAACGGCTTTACCTTGGAACACTTTCATATCGATTCTAGAAGTCCAATCGAATACGTTTTTATAAGCAGCGGTGTATGAACCATTATGTTCTGCAAAAGAAATTACGATTAAGTCAGAGTTACCGATGAGTTTAAAAAACTGTTGTGCTTGCTGAGGGGAGCCGAGCTCTTTTTCTCGATCTTCACTAAAGATTGGCATTTCGAATTCATTAAGATCCACTACGTTCACTTCAGCGCCTTTGACTAAACTAGCGGCATACTTTACCAATGTCTGATTAATAGAATTTCGACTGTTACTGGCTCCAATAGCTAAAACTTTCATTGTTCTTTCCTAACTGAATGAATATATGAAATACTTTAGACTATTTCCTAGCAATGATTAATCCCTTCATTGGGTATAAATTATTTCCAAATAACACCTAATAAGGTTGTTGGTGATGAAATCAGAATTACTTGATGGCATGGTGATTTTCGCCAGCGTTGTTGATAATGGCAGTTTTACTATGGCGGCCCAAAATTGCGGGCATTCGACATCTTATATTAGTAAAGAAGTCAATAAACTGGAGCAAAGGCTCGGAGTTCGTTTACTCCAAAGAACAACTCGCAAGTTAAAGTTGACCCCAGAAGGCCAACTTTATTATCAAACCTGTAAACAGATCATTGAAAGTGCTGAAGCAATACAAGATGGTTTAGAAGGGAAGCAAATTGAACCACAAGGTCAACTAAAAATCAGTTGCCCCGTAGGTTTTGGCATTGTTCAACTCAGCCCAATCTTTGCTCGCTTTATGAGAGCGTATCCAAAAGTTATTCTGGATGTGGAGCTCAATGATAGAAAAGTAGATTTAATTACCGAAGGCATCGATGTTGCTGTTCGCGCCGTCCATACCGCAGAAGACTCTAGTCTAATCAGTCGTAAATTCGGAAGCTCTTATAGCGTAACCGTTGCAGCTCCAAACTATATAAAAGAGCAAGGTTTGCCAAAGTGTCCCACTGAGTTAAGCCAACATAAGGCCGTAACCTACAGCAATCACAAGACGCCGAATATTTGGTTATACAAAGATAAAGATAATCAGCAACTTAAAGCTGAATTGAATAGTGTTTTTACAGCAAATAATTTAGATATAGCTATGCGGCTATGCATAGAAGGTATAGGTATCGCTCGACTACCAGTTGCACTCGCAGAGCAAGCTATTGCGACAGGACGATTGGTTGAACTGTTCAGTCACTTACCAAAAGACAATATTGAGTTTTGCTTAATTTACCCAAGCCGCAAGAACCTTTCAGCTAAGGTAAGAGCGTTTATCAACTTTATGTTAGAACACTTTGAATAGCAGTTTACCAGCACTTGGAAACTGCTAAAGCCATTTTAATGAAGTTTAAGCTTAGGTCGGTGCCAGCGAAGTAGTTTTTGTGCGAAACGATAAATTAAAGCAGAAAAATAACCGTATAGACTGGATAAGTGGCGTTGATAAAGTGACATATACATAAATCGTGCAATGTGCCCCTCAACAAAAAACTCTCCAGAACGCATACTGCCCATCAAATTACCAACAGCAGAGAATCGACTCAAAGAAACTAATGACCCATAATCCTTATAGACAAATTCATTCTCTGCCTTTCCTTTAAATTTGTTCACCAAATTTTTATGTAAACGGTGCGCCATTTGATCCGCAGCTTGTGCTCTCGGCGGTGACATTCTTCCATCCTGAAGCTCCATAGCCGCACAATCACCGATAACATAAACATCCTCAACACCGTCAACTTTCATAAAACGGTCAACTTCTATTTGGTTGCGTTTGGTTACAGGAAGTTGAGTCAATTTTGCAAAAATACTAGGGCCCATCACTCCAGCAGCCCAAACCTTGATGTTGGCGGGTATTAGGTTTCCATCATGAGTTATAAAACCATCTTTAGTAACTTCTTGAACTTGTACACCAATATGCAATTTAACTCCAATTCGGTCTAGCAAAGACTGAGCTCTGGCACTGATGCGCTCTGGTAATTGAGGTAAAATCTTGGGTGAAGCTTCAATTAAGTGAACATCTAAATGACCATCAGAAACGTTGTCATAACCAAAGTCTTTTACCGAGTCAATTACGTGGAACAACTCTGCAGCAAGCTCTACACCTGTTGCACCAGCACCCACAATCCCTATGCTCAGTTTCTTATCTTCACTTTCACTGAGTTGCAATAAAGCATCTAACAACTTTTGATGGAAAAATTCTGCACTGAGAAGGTTATCAAGAAAAATACAGTT
Organism: Parashewanella hymeniacidonis; assembly: GCF_016900895.1. Classification (GTDB taxonomy): domain Bacteria; phylum Pseudomonadota; class Gammaproteobacteria; order Enterobacterales; family Shewanellaceae; genus Parashewanella; species Parashewanella hymeniacidonis. The sequence goes on along the minus strand of NZ_JAFEUN010000049.1, from coordinate 1,155 downwards.
CTCAATGGCACCAGGTGTCCCAAATGTATTCGAAACACTACCTAATGCTAAAACCATAATATCGTAATCAATATTACGAGATGACAATAGAAGCTCACCGTCTTCAGCGTAAACAGGTGCTAAATCAATTGTCTTATTGTCAACATCACACCCCGTAAACTCACCACGAATAAAGCGGTAACCATTTTTAAGGCCATGGTCTCGATACAGTAAACCGTCTATAGAACGATCGATGGCACCAACAGCGACTTCATGTAATTTGGGTTTCCATAGATGTACAGGGCTTTTATCAATCAAGCAAATATCAAACTTGTCCGTTTTCCCAAGCTTACGTCCTAATCTCGATGCTAAAGCTAAACCACCTGCCCCACCACCTACAATGACAATTTTCTTTACCGCCATAGAAACCTCAAAAATTACCGATAGGAATGCCTTTTACCCGACCAAATTGGTCAGACCAAATTACCATCACAATTTAGCATAATCAGCCGAAAAACATAAGCATAAAGAATCAAACAACTGAAAAACTACATTAATAATAGTTAACAATTACGAAAAAGAGGTATTAAGCAGTTCTATTTAAAATCAATACTGCGGACAGTTTTATGCTGCAATAACCCCGAACTCTTCAAGTTCACTGATGACTTGAGATACTTTTTCGTTACTCGGGTCGATATCTAACTTGTCAAAAATGATTTTCATCAAGTATTGATTAAACTTACGTCGCTTCCAACTGGCTATTGATATCACGGACTCAGAGTGACAACCCTTGGTCATCGCATCTTCAAATTTCAGTACATTTAACGCAGTTAAAGAGGCATTAATGTGTGTATGTATCGCCTCTTTTTTACGAGCTTGGCAATCCATCAATCCTGTAAACTGTTTCGCATCTCGGAAGACAAACTCTATCTGAAATCGAGCTTTGTAATAAGCAATTAAAGTCATCGCATCCAAATCGGTATCAGTGGAGAACAGCAATACCCGAGCAGTTTTCCCGCCTCGATTACAAATCAACATCGCAACCTTAATGTTTCGTAACTATTCAGCACTCTGAAAGTTAAATGAACAAAATACCTGCACTCAACTCACTATTTTTCACGATCATTTGACCGATCTAATCATCATGTCATGCTGTTGATATCATTCATTGAGTTG
>NZ_JAFEUN010000048.1 GCF_016900895.1 Parashewanella hymeniacidonis | reverse complement strand
TTCAGACCCTGCCGTTAGCCAACAACGCCCTTGCCATTCGGATTATCTTCCCCTCAGTCGGGGCGATACAGGTTTCTTTCAACCTGTCGGGTTTGCCAGCTTCGCTGGGCAAACAAAAAAGGCGCAATTTAAGTTGCGCCTTTTTCAAATTATCTCTCACTTCTATCCCGTATTGCGCATGCCTGCGGCAACACCTGCAATCGACAGCATTAATGCTAATTCTAAATCTACTGAAGAATGCTCATTTTTGCGAGTACGAGATAACATTTCTACTTGTAAAAAGTGCAGAGGATCAATGTATGGGTTACGTAAATTGATCGACTCTCGACTCCATGGTGTCATCGACATCAGCGTATCTGATCCGCTGATCTCGAGTAACGTATCACGGCCGTTATACAAACGTTCCCGTAATTTGTCACCTAAATGATGTAATGATTTATCCACTAAATAGGTTTCATAGTATTTGGAAATATCTGGCTCGGCCTTAGCATAAACCATTTCTAACATTGACAGTCGCGTTGTAAAAAATGGCCATTCCCACTGCATTTCTTTCAAAATAGGCAAGTCGCCATCGTCCATCAGCTTCCTCAGTGCTTCACCAGCACCTAACCACGCCGGCAGCATCAAACGATTCTGTGACCAAGCAAAAATCCAAGGAATGGCACGTAAGCTTTCAATACCGCCATCTACACGGCGTTTCGCTGGCCGACTCCCGAGGGGTAATTTACCAAGCTCGACTTCTGGCGTCGCACTTCTGAAATACTTCACAAAATCAGGCTCACCACGAACAAAGTCGCGATACGTTTTCACTGAGATTTTAGACAGCTTGTCCATTGCAGCACGCCAGCTCGGCTTGGGAGCCGGTGGTGGTAACAATGTTGCTTCAATGACTGCTGATGTGTATAAGCCTAAACTCTTACACGCTTGTTTTGGTAAACCAAACTTGAAGCGTATCATCTCGCCTTGCTCAGTTACGCGAATACGACCATCTACTGAGCCTGGCGGTTGAGACAAAATAGCTTGATGAGATGGACCACCACCACGTCCGATAGAGCCACCGCGACCATGGAATAGCGTCAGTTTAATCTCTGCTTTTTCACACACATCAACCAACTCTTCTTGTGCTTGATACTGTGCCCAAGCAGCAGCCATGGCTCCAGCATCTTTTGCAGAGTCAGAATAGCCAATCATGACCTCTTGTAAACCTTGGGTGTAACCTTTATACCAATCAATTGCGAGTAAACGACCAATACAATCTGCGGCTCCATTCAAATCATCCAGAGTTTCAAACAGTGGTACGATTCGCATTTGATGTGGGCAACAAGACTCTTTCAATAACAATAATACTGATAGGACATCTGACGGATTACTTGCCATTGAGATAACATATGATCCCAAGGCTTCTTTCGGCTGTTGTGCTACGAGATGAGCAGTATCGATCACTTCCTGAACGTCGGCAGATGGTTGCCAATTTGATGGGATCAGCGGCCGTTTACTTTGCAGCTCTTGCAGTAAAAACGCTTGTTTTTCCTCTTCAGTCCATGACTGGTAATCTCCTAGGTTGAGATAACTTACGATCTCCTCAACCACTTGGGTGTGACGAGCGGAATCTTGTCGAATATCAAGTTTCAGCATGTTAACGCCAAAACAAGCGATACGTCGTAAGATATCCAACAACTTACCGTTCGCAACGATTCGCATACTGTTTTCACACAAACTGTTATACAGCATCATCAATGGTTTTCTGAGATCGTCCACTTGCCATATCAAAGTGTGCTTATCAAGATCTGGCTGGTGCCCTTCTAATCTGGCATCAAGATAACCGATCGTTTCTTCAAGCTTAGATCTGAGATTTCTTAATACAAATCGATAGGGTTCTGGTTTACCCTCAACATAATCTTGCAGCTCTTGATTGGCTTGCTCCATCGACAACTCACCAACTAGCTCATTAATATCTTCGATATAAAGCTCTGCAGCGGCCTTACGGTTCCGCACTAAAACTTCTTTGGTGACCTTAGCGGTCACAAAAGGGTTACCGTCTCTGTCTCCCCCCATCCAACTTGAAAAACGAATAGGCGCAATATCGATCGGTAGTTGCTCACCAAAATGATGCTCGAGTTGATCGTTTAATTGCCTAAAGAACTCTGGCATTGCTTGCCATAAGGAAGTTTCAATGGTCGTCAGCCCCCATTGCGCTTCATCAATCGGTGTTGGACGCTGGCTGCGAATTTCGTTGGTATGCCAAATTTGCGCAATTAACTCTCTCAATCTCAAAGTTACTTTACGTTGTTCAATTTCAGATAATTTTGGGTTTTCTTGTTCTGCAAGACAGTCTACGACAGCTGCATATTTCTGAATCAAGGTACGACGAGAAATCTCAGTTGGATGCGCCGTTAGTACTAAATCGATTTCCATTTCCTTTAAACAATCAATGAAATCGGATTTCGCATCAGTCACTTGATTTTTTATCTTATGGAAAACCTGTTCCATCGGATCTGGTGCACACACTTTTTCATCACAATCACGACTGATTGAATGGAATTGCTCAGCCATATTCGCTAGGTTTAAAAACTGGTTAAATGCTTTTGCGAAAGGAATGAGTTCTTCATCAGGTAAATCGGTCAATAATTCGAGTACGTGTTTTTTAGCATTATCATCACCTTGGCGTGATTGCTTTGCGAGCACTCTGATTTGCTCAACCTTGTCAAGAAACTCTTGACCGAGATGAGCCTTCATCGTCTCACCTAGGATTTGCCCTAGATTGCTTACGTTTGAACGCAACGATGAATACATATCAACCGAATTTGGTTCCATAACTTCTCCGAACTTGTGAAAGAAACTTACAGCTTACCTCTACTCTACAAGATTATGTAAAAAATGAAAGCGATGGATAAGTATGTTTTATACGACGCTTTTGGCCAGTAACATCTTGTATTCAGAGTAATCTTGACTCTCGTTATTCACGTTTAAAATCTGATACTGATGCTTTATCAACATCGACAACATACCGTTGTAGCGGTTCTGTGTCTTAACTTTAAGAATTTGATAGCTTTGTTCTTTTACCCAGTTTTCCTGAGCAATAAGTAAAGTTTCTGCAACCCCAATTTTACGAAAATCTTGTGCTACACCACCAACCCAACTATAAAAACTTTTTTCGTCTATCTCATAACCGAGTTTGTATCCTGCAATATCACCTTCAACAAAAGCCAGCAACAACAAAAATGGTTTATCTGCGATGCGTCGTTCAATCTCTGTAAGAGATATCCCTGTGTCTAATTCAGGAATTTGTTTATTTAACTCATCTAAATATTGAGTATTGAAGTCTTTGAGTGACGTTACAGCTTTAATAGTGACTTTATACATGAATCGACCAAATTTTAAGCAAAACTCAATAATATCAGATATTGAACAAACTGGTAATACCAGTCTTAATTAATGCTATGAACATCACAATGTTTGCGTGGTTCATGTTCATGAATAACGAAGGAGTTTCGACGTTGAAAGCGTCGATGTAACGTCTTAATGAATCTAATTTGTATATTTTCCGCATGAATAATTAACAAATCATTAACTATTTATTTTAGAGATGGCCTTAATACTTTTGATTAATAACTTCATTTTTTGCTCATATGTTAACCAAACAGCTGTTTTAACGACGTTCTACACATAAAAAGGTGGTAACATTTCATTCGGTATAATGGATTTAATCCCATCATTGGAGGTTGTCTGCTGTGAATGAGCAGTCACAAGTCGCTGCACAGGTATTCAAGTTACCTGTTGCTAAGCTGAACATAGGAATGTTCATCACTAAAATTGAAACCACCAGCAGTAAGATTGTGATTTCTAATGCCGGTCAAATTAGAAACCTTGGTGATATTCATAAATTAAGGCAACACAAAATCAAGTTTGTGTGGGTTGATGCTGAACGCTCAGCTTCGAATTGCGGTTTGCCAACCCCAAAGCCTGCAGCTCATACATCTACAGATATCGATCCCAATACATCAGCAAACGCTTCACTATTTTCACGTGAACAAAAGCACGATAATGCCAAAGAATTAATCGGTGAAGCAAAGGGATTGATCAAAAAGGTACTTGCCGAAACCTTCGAAGGAAAGGCCATTGAAGTTGCACCTTTCGAAGTGTTGGCAGATAAAATGATCGAATCAATGATCACAGATTCCGATGCCATGCAATGTATCGCCGCATTAAGAACAAAAGACGCCTATTTATTGGAACATTCCATTAACGTTGCCTTCTTGTTGGTCACTTTCGGTCGCTTCTTAAAGCTTAATCGAGACACTCTCAAGCAACTTGCTGTTGGTGGGTTATTGCATGATATTGGTAAAATTTATATTGATGATGCCATCCTGCACAAACCTGGCAAATTGACTGATGCAGAGTTTGCCGAAATGAAAAGCCACCAAACTCATGCTATTGATATCGTGGCTCAAACACCTGGTCTTTCTCAAATTACTCAAGATGTCTGTTTAATGCATCATGAAAAACTGGACGGTAACGGCTATCCAAGAGGCTTGAATGCTGAGCAAATTCCAATGCACGGTCGCATGAGTTGTATTGTTGATATTTACGATGCGCTAACAGCAACCCGTTGTTATAAAGAAGCAATGAGCCCTGCTGCGGCTTTTAAAATACTGCTAAAACTGACACAATTCCATTTAGATAAAGAACTGGTTTATGATTTTATTCGCTGTATTGGCGTTTATCCTGTTGGCTCACTTGTTGAACTCTCCGATGGGCGAGTCGGTATCGTTTGGGAAGCAAAAAATCGAAATGTGCTCCATCCTGTCGTCAAGTGCTTCTACTCATTGACTTACAAACGTTATGTCCAAGTAGAGAATGTCGATTTACTGAAAAGCGATCTCAATATTGAGCGAGGGATCTCGCCAAGTTCATTGGATGTTGACCCGACACCATTCTACTGATCTGCAATGCCATTGATTGGCAAGGATATGTTGATCTCTAAACCATGCGGCTCAATATTTTTTGCCGCAATTTGGCCATGATGAGCTTTTATCGCCGCAGCCGTAATGGCTAAGCCCAAACCCCAGCCTCCTGTTGATCTATCTCTGGCACTATCTGGTCGATAAAACGGCTCAAAAATGGCATTGAGCTCTTTTTCTTCAATACCAGGGCCATCATCATAAATTTGAATGAAAAGATTTTGGTTAGATTTAGTTACGGTAATTGATACTTTATTTTCAGCATATCTAACCGCATTTCGTAGCACATTTTCTACGGCACGCGATAACAAAGTTGGATAGATGAACATTTGTAAATCTTCAATATCGGTATTTGCGAACAGTAGCTTTCCTTGCTGTTCTGCCTCAAAATCAGCATCATCAATCACTTGCTGAAGTACATCGATAATAATGGTTTGTTGCCTTAAACGGGATTGACTGATGGTGGCTCTTGAGAGTGTTAATAGCTCTTCAATTAATTCTTCAAGCTGTTCAGCTTCGTAGCCAATACGTTCTATCTCACTGCTTTGTTGCCCTTTTTTTCTCGCCAGAGCTAATGCCAACTGCAGACGAGTGAGTGGCGTTCGCAGTTCATGAGAGACATTACCTATCAGTTGTTGCTGCTGGTTTAACATCTCTTCAATTGCGTTCGCCATTCCATTAAAAGCACGAGCAAGCTGACCGACTTCATCACCTCGATCAGCTGTTTTTTGAATCACACGGTTACTTAAGTCACCTTGTGCCAATTTATCTGCGCTTTGTTTTAACTGTTTTAACGGCTTACCTAAGTGCCAAGCCAACAAGCTGCATAACAGGCCAGAGAGTATTATGGCAATCAATAAAATGGACAATTTGTTGTCTGCAAAATACAAAAACCATGGCTTAGGGTGACGATTCTCAACTTGCCCATATAAGCTGTATTCGCTGCCATTGAGCAAGAATGTGTATGGACCAAAAAATAACTGCTTGCGAAATTGGTGCTTTAACGGCTGCCCCTCTTCTTCCACCAAAAACATAAAATGTCTGAGTAAACGACTGTTTCTAATGTAATTTAAAATGTTGCCTTCACCATCTACGAGGTACAGCTTAAGAGACTGGCCTTCATAGTCTCGGACTTTTTGCCATCCATGAAATTGTTTTTTAGTCAGTAGTAGTGGCTGTTTTTGAATACGTTTACTGGTTTTTTTTAAGATTCGCTGCAAGTGATCCGGTAAAGGTGCTCTATCGTGTTGTTCTTGTAACAATGGCAATAAGGCCACGGCGCCCAACGTAATAGAACTGCACAACCAAAAACCTAAGAGCAATTTGATGAATATTCGATTCGGCATCTGCAAGCGACCTCTTTAATTTAATTCAATTTAAGGCAACCAAATGTATCCTTTACCACGTACAGTTTTCACTCGTGGACGTTGATCTTTTCTTTCTGGTAGCTTTTTTCTTAAATTGGATAAATGCATATCTAAACTGCGATCAAAGGGCATAAGCTTCTTACCCAACACTTTTTCGCTGAGTGCTTCTTTACTGACCATTTCACCTGTGTTTTCAACTAGCTCATATAAGAGTGAAAACTCACTTCCTGTAAGTTCGAGCAGTTGCTCATTGCAATAAGCTTCTTGCCGACGAGGATCCAGAGTTAAGTCTTCGTATGATGTCGTTTCATCTGATAATGCGGTTTCGCCGGCGGCGGTAATTAAACTGCGACGTAATATCGCTCTAACTCTTGCTACCAACTCTCTGTCATTGAATGGTTTTGGTAAATAATCATCTGCACCAATCTCTAAACCCACCACTCGATCAATTTCATCGCCTCTTGCTGTTAACATCAGCACTGGGGTTTGTTTCTTAAGCCTCAGTTGTTTGAGCAAATCAAAACCATTCATCTTAGGTAACATCACATCCAACAGAATGAGATCATAGTTCCCAGCTAACGCTTTATCTAGACCTTGCTGACCATCATAAGCCAGTGTCAGTTCAAACCCTTCTAACTCTAGCAATTGAGCGAGTAAATCAGCTAAACCATGATCATCATCAATCAGCAATATTTTATTCATAGCGACCTCTTCTTGTTGAATGCATAAATCGGTTTGAACGTATTATTGATAGTAGCATTTTAACAATAGCTTTAAATTGATAATCAGACATTTACATACTTTTACTTAACACCAAGTCAACCTTACGTTCAGCTCTGTAAGCTTATTGCCAGACTAATGAAAGGAGCACGATATGAAAACTTCAACTAAAGCTAAATTAACGGCATTAATGATCGCAGTTGGCGCCACAAGCATTACACCAACGGTACTCGCAGGTCAAGGCCACGATCATCATAGAGGAAGCCATAAAGTACCAATGATGAAAATGATGCGAAAACTTGATCTTACCGATGAGCAGAAGCAGCAAGCAAAAAGCTTAGTAAAGACCTATAAACAAGACATGAAGAATAGCCGTGCATCCGTAGATGATCGCCGAGCGCATTTTGATAAGGTTCTAGCTTTAGTCAAAGCGGATAACTTTGATGAACAAGCAGCAAAAGACTTGGTTTCTCAAAACAGCGATAAACGCCTTGATAAGGCTGTCGCTCGTATCAAGTTACAACACGATCTTTATCAACTGTTAACGTCTGAACAGCAAGCTAAAGCTGAAGAGTTAAAGACCAACTTCAAAAATAAGCGTTAATTATTCACGCTTTATTGGCATAAACTAAGGCCTTTGTTTACTATTATCAATAATGTAACTACCTTAGTTTTATGCCATGCACCATTCTTCAAATTATGATTTTTGGGTAAAACTCGCCAGCCGAGCTTCAGTGATTGTGGCTCTGATTCTGATCATCGCTAAATTATTTGCTTGGCTCTATTCTGGCAGTGCCAGTATGTTAGCTTCACTTGCTGATTCATTCGCTGATGCAGGTGCTTCTGTCATTAACTTTATTGCACTGCGTTATGCCATTACACCTGCCGATGATGATCATAAGTTTGGTCATGGGAAAGCAGAACCATTAGCTTCTTTAGCACAATCTGCATTTATATTAGGTACGGCGTTTTTGTTACTCTTTTATGGTGGAGAACGTCTGACTGGACCTTCTGGAGTAACCAATACCACGATTGGCATATGGACCAGTATCTTCGCCATTATTCTTACCCTGGGATTAGTACTGCTGCAGCGAAAGGCACTCAAGCACACGAACAGTAAAGTGATTAAAGCCGATTCTGTTCACTACACCAGCGACATTATGCTTAATGCAGCGGTTTTGATTGCTTTATATCTTGCTCAATATGGTTTTTGGTGGGCAGATGGCTTGTTTGCAATTCTGATAGCTCTTTATCTTGGTTGGCAAAGTCTTAACTTAGGTTACCACTCAATCCATGAGCTCATGGACAGAGATTTAGGCGAACAAGCCCAACAGCGAATTGTCAAAATTGCTACTGAGCATCCTAAAGTAGAAGGCTTTCATGACCTACGCACTCGCCAATCAGGTAAAACGGTGTTTGTACAAATGCACCTTGAACTTGATGGAGACTTAAGCTTAAGGGAAGCGCATGATATTGCTGACCAAGTAGAGAAAAACATTTCTGCAGAATTTAAATATGCCGAAGTGATCATCCATCAGGATCCTCGTTAAACTTAAATAAACGGTCGCTTAGCACAATACTGATTAAGCTAATAATGCCCCCTTCCACATTGCCTAAGGTTCTTTGCCAGGCAATATCGATTGATTGGACATGTGCGCCACTGACACCCGTCAACAACATTATGGTCACTAATCCAGCCTGAAAAAAGAGATATTTCCTGGAGGGCTGCCACCACATCAACAACAAATAAATGCACAACCAACCTTCAAGTATCCACACCCAGTTAATCTGCAATTGATAATAATGAATCGCTTGTAATGTCGATAACGAAAAAAGCACGCCTAAACTGGCACCAAAGACTCGATGGAAAAATTTAGTATGGCTGTGCTCAAAAGTCAGCTGTATAGAAACAACTGCGGCACCAATCAGTGCCTGCACCGTCAAAGATTGCAGTTCGGTAAACTGATTCACTATAACGACCACAAAAAATATTAATATGATTCGAATCGATTTAACTAAGGCTTTACCATCCCAGATTAATGATTCTCGTAACGAGCTTTCCTGTTTTAATAATGTTGTCAATAATTCGATCTCAAACCGAACATTGTCAATCGGAGCGACTCTGCCAATGTCTTTCCCGCTTTTCACTAAAAGGTTCGTCGAAACCGCAATGGCACTGCCTAGTAGGACATCCAAAGTCCAGCTCTCCCCCAACGAGAGCGCAAAACTGGCAGATGAATTCAATTCAGCAGCCATCGTAAATGCAAGAACAATCGAACAAATGAGCATTGCATATGGACGAAAACGAATCAAATACAAATAGAAACAGCTTTAAATTGCTATCAGAAACAATGCCTGCTGTATCAGAATAAAGTTACTTCCTATGCTCACAATCAAATTTAAAATGAAGATACCGAGCAGAGCTCCAGTGATGCGCTCCGTAGTTTTTAAGTAAATTTCATGGGCATAGATATTGGTCAAAATATAACAAGTAATAATACACATGTATGGAGAAGGCATTGACCATTTGTAAGATAGCCAAGCTGCTATACTGGTTGAACTGAGTATCAGTATCGGATTTGTTGCAGGAGAAGTTTTTGACATTGTGCTCATTTTTCTTTGGTGTCAATCATGATGAAAATTATAGAACTTGAGAATAAATCCGTTACACTGCTTTCATTTATGGATAAAAATTTAAATAGCCATGGTAATTCCACGTTCCTTTTTTATACTCATTTTCCTACTGTTTTCCTTCTTCTCACAAGCGACACAACAGGTTCTTTTTGATGCAAAGAGGCAACGTCCAATTTCGATTACAATTACATTGCCAGAGAAGAACAAATGTAAAACATCATCACCTTGTCACGTTGCAATCGTAAGCTCAGGGTATGGTGTATTGCACACAGAATACCAATTCATTACTGATACACTGTTGAATAACCAGTTTGCGGTGGTAACCGTTCAACACCAACGAGAAACCGATCCACCATTATCAATCACACAACCTTACCTAAAAACACGTGCAGAGAATTGGCAACGAGGGGCTGAAAACATCCGTTACGTCATTAATACGCTAACCTCTTCGTATCCTGAGCTCAACTTTGAGCATTTGACTCTGGTCGGCCATTCAAATGGTGGTGATATTAGTGCTTGGTATATTCGAAATATTTCTAAGCACGTTCATGCCTTGATCACTTTGGATCATCGTCGTGTTCCTTTACCTAGACTAAAAAACATTAGGGTATTATCAATAAGAGGGGCTGACTTTCCTGCTGATCCTAATGTGCTATATACAGCAAAGGAACTTGAACGATACCGGGCTTGTGTGGTGACAATTGAAAAATCCCGCCATAATGATATGACGGATCATGGACCGACTTGGTTAAAAGTAGCGATTAACAAATCAATTAATCGTTTTCTCAACATCAACAGTGTGGATAGCCTATGCATTTAATTGGACTTTGCCCAAATGAAAGAGTTGCTCAAACCTTTTATGATTATATGAAACTACACAATGTAGAGTGCCATCTTAATGCGCTTGAATCTGGTGTAGAGATATTCATTGCAGACGAGAATATGATCAATGAAGTCCAAAGTGAATTTGACGCTTTTATGCAGCAGCCATTCCATTCTAAATATACTCAATCTTCATGGGAAGTCGGTGATACCAACACTCGGTTCAATTACGGTTCGTCAAGCACACCTTTAGTGAGGCAATTTTTAGCCGAAAGTGGCCCGTTTTCATTGTCTATTTTCATTATTTGTGTGGCTATTTTTACTTTAATGAAGGTAGGCTTTGGGCAGCAGCTTTATGAGAGTTTATCGTTTTATGGTGCCACGAGTACCGACAGTTCGAGTCAAGTTTGGCGCTTAATCACCCCAATTTTTATCCATTTCTCACTCAGTCACATCTTGTCTAACTTGCTCTGGTGGTGGTATTTCGGTGGAAAAGTCGAAAAACGAATCGGCATTACGCCACTCTTAACACTGATCATTGCGGGAGGAATTCTACCTAATGCTGTGCAATACTGGATGTCAGGCCCAAATTTTGGAGGCCTATCAGGTGTAGTTTATGCGTTATTGGCCTACGTTTGGGTTGTCAGCCGAAAACGTCCAGACTATGGTTTGATTATGCCGCCAGCATTAATCATCGTTTCCGTTGCTTGGATCATTTTAGGTTTGAGTGGTTTATTACCTTTACCGATTGGTAATGGTGCTCACTTAGCTGGTTTTGTCGTGGGCTTAATTCAAGGTTGGGTAGACTGTCGACGTCCAGCCAAGGATAGTGTCTAAATCATTTCAATCACTTTATTCACTAACTTACTGATCCCTGCATTCGCTTCTATAATTGAGTTCGCCAGCATATAAGCTGGTGTACTCACAATTTTATTTTCTTCATCAATGACAATATTATCAACCGCCGTTGATTCATGCTGACCACCCATACAATTGAATGCAAATGCGGTATCTTCGTCATTACCGATCGTTGCTTTCGCTTTAGGACCATATATTCTTGGGATCATAATTGGCGCAATACACATAAACCCAACGGGCTTACTGGCCACTTTAAATTTATCCACAGCTTCAATCACTTGTGGCTTCACTTCGCAATCAGCACCGCTTACCGCATAATCACTTAAATTTTTTGCGACACCAAACCCCCCAGGAACAATCAAAGCATCAAACTGATCGACATCAATCTTACTTACGTCGCAGATCTCTCCACGAGCAATCCGGGCAGATTCAATGAGAACGTTTCGTTGTTGAGATTCTTCAACTTCACCAGTCAAGTGATTCACTACATGCATTTGGTCTTCGTTTGGTGCAAAACATTCATATTCAGCTCCAGCCTGTGCAATGGCTAATAACGTCAATACGCCTTCATGAACTTCAGTTCCATCGAAAACACCACAACCACTCAGTAATACTGCAACTCGCTTCATAGCTTCTACCTGTAAACTTAAAATTTGGTTATTTTATGATTGATTTGTTCAAAAAACATGCTAACTTATTTGAATGCCTTAAGGCTACAAGTTCTTAATAACATTTCATGGATGAAAATAATGATCAAAACAAAATCCACATTTTTCGATGATAATTCAAGCTAAATCACACTTCTTTTTCAACAAAGACTAATTCATAATATTCATAGACTTATGACACGGACAGATATGAGATCTTAGATCGTTCAACAGGATCGCGCATTAAAACCCACAGACTTATCCACAGGCTGAAGGCGTTTTTTCGTAGCTGAATTTTATTGTCTGTGGCAGACTATTCCACTATTCATCTTCTTTTTAAACTATTAATAACTTATGCCTACGATTGCTGAAAACCCACTCGTCCTAGTTGACGGTTCTTCATACCTTTATCGCGCTTATTATGCGCCGCCACATTTAACCAACTCAAAAGGTGAAGCAACGGGTGCAGTTTATGGTGTCGTAAACATGCTTCGTAGCTTATTAAAGCAGTACTCTCCGTCGCATATTGCTGTCATTTTTGATGCTAAAGGCAAGACGTTCAGAAATGATATGTACAGCGATTATAAAGCTCACCGTCCACCCATGCCGGATGATTTACGCACTCAAATTGAGCCACTTCATCGGATTATAAAAGCCATGGGGTTACCCCTCATCTCCATACCCGGTGTAGAAGCTGATGATGTGATTGGTACGATTGCCGTCAATGCCAGTAAAGAAGGTCGAAATGTCCTGATTAGTACTGGTGATAAAGACATGGCGCAATTGGTTGATGAAAACGTTACCCTCATCAACACTATGACTGACACCATAATGGGAACAGAAGAGGTCACAAATAAGTTCGGCGTTGGTCCAAATCTGATCATCGATTTACTGGCGTTAATGGGTGATAAAGCCGATAACATCCCTGGCTTACCTGGCGTCGGAGAAAAAACAGCATTGGCGATGCTTCAAGGTGTTGGCAGCGTGGCGAAGTTACTCGACGATCCAGACGCTGTCACTCAAGTGACCTTCCGTGGTTCAAAGTCGATGCCCGCTAAAATTAGAGATAATGCTGAAGATCTCCAACTGTCTTACGATCTTGCGACCATCAAAATTGATGTTGAACTTGAACAAGCTTGGCAAGAACTTATCCACAAACAACAAGATAAAGATGAACTGATTAAATGCTTTGGAGAAATGGAATTTAAACGTTGGCTCGCAGAGTTACTTGATTCAAGTTCAGGTGTCATTAATCACCAAACTGCAGACACTGGCGATGATGAAGCTCAGCCGGACGCTATTGATGCTGAATACGATACGATCTTAACAGCTGAGTCATTAAGCCAATGGTTAACTAAACTCGAAGCAGCTGAGTTAGTTTGCTTGGATACTGAAACGACTAGCCTAAATTACATGGATGCTAAGCTTGTCGGGTTATCGTTCGCAATAGAAGCAGGCAAAGCCGCATACTTACCTTTAGCTCATGATTATTTAGATGCGCCACAGCAATTGGATTTTGATGACACTGTAGCCAAGTTAAAGCCTATTTTAGAAAACCCTGCGATTAAAAAAATTGGCCAAAATCTAAAATATGATATCGCCATTCTGGCAAATGTAGGTATTGAACTCAAAGGCGTTGAATTCGATACAATGCTAGAATCTTACGTATTTAACTCCGTTGCTTCTCGCCATGATATGGACGGTATGGCGCTGAAATACTTAGGCCATAAAGCCATCAGCTTTGAAGAGGTTGCAGGTAAAGGAGCGAAACAACTCACGTTCAATCAAATTTCATTGGACCAAGCTGCACCTTATGCCGCTGAAGATGCTGATATTACACTTCGTTTGCATCAGCATTTATGGAGCCGCCTAGAAAAGTCTCCAGAGCTTGCTAAGGTCTTTACTGATATCGAAATGCCAGTGTTATCGATTTTATCGAAAATGGAGCGCAACGGTGTACTGATAGACAGCATGCTTTTGGGGCAACAAAGCCAAGAATTAGCACAAAAAATTGATGAGCTTGAACAAAAAGCCTTTGAAATTGCCGGTGAGAAATTTAACTTAAGCTCACCTAAACAATTACAAGCCTTATTCTTCGAAAAGCTTGGTTATCCGATCATCAAAAAAACACCAAAAGGCGCACCGTCAACAGCTGAAGAAGTGTTAGTTGAATTGGCTTTGGATTATCCACTGCCTAAAATCATTCTTGAACACCGCAGCCTATCCAAATTAAAGAGCACTTACACTGACAAGTTGCCGCTGATGGTCAATGGCAAAACAGGCCGTGTGCACACCAGTTATCACCAAGCTAATGCAGCTACTGGCCGTTTATCTTCTAGTGACCCAAACTTACAGAATATTCCAATCCGAACTGAAGAAGGCCGACGTATTCGCCAAGCCTTTATCGCTCCGGAAGGTAAACGTGTTCTTGCTGCGGATTACTCACAAATTGAACTGCGTATCATGGCGCATTTATCTCAAGATAAAGGCCTGCTGGATGCTTTTGCAGAAGGTAAAGACATTCACAGTGCAACAGCTGCTGAAGTGTTTAATGTTGAGTTTTCAGAGGTAACGACTGAACAACGTCGCCGTGCCAAAGCTGTGAACTTTGGTTTGATCTACGGTATGTCAGCTTTCGGTTTAGCTAAACAATTAGATATTGCACGTGCAGAGGCACAATCATATATCGACACTTATTTTGCACGATACCCTGGTGTAAAACGTTATATGGAAGAAACACGAGCACTGGCGGCTGACAAGGGCTATGTTGAAACGTTATTTGGCCGCAGATTATACTTACCAGAGATTAACGCTCGCAATGCCATGCGACGCCAAGCGGCTGAACGCGCAGCGATTAATGCCCCAATGCAAGGCACAGCTGCTGATATCATCAAAAAGGCCATGATTATCGTGTCAAACTGGATTGAGTCGGAAACTCACGGTGAAATCACTATGTTGATGCAGGTACACGATGAATTGGTGTTTGAAGTTGATGCTGCACATGCCGAGTCATTACAACAAAAAGTATGTGAGTTAATGGCTGAGGCTGCCGACCTCGATGTTCCCCTACTTGCAGAGGCAGGTCTAGGAGAAAACTGGCAACAAGCTCACTAAATTGCATTAAAAGAATATTGAAAAACTAAAATTAATTTTACAAGTTCGCTGAATTTTCTATGCTCATAGTTAGTTTCCTCCAGACTATGAGCATATGAATCAACACACCAAGCTTCCTGCTCGTCAATTTACACTCGTCATTAAAATTGGCACTAGCGTCTTAACTACTGGTACCCAAGCACTAAATCGTGCTCATATGGTTGAGCTATCTCGTCAATGTGCACAACTCAAATCATCTGGTCATCGAGTCGTATTGGTCTCATCTGGAGCCATTGCAGCTGGCCGTGAGCACCTTAAGTTCCCTCATCTTAATAACTCTATGGCAAACAAACAGCTGCTTGCGGCCGTAGGTCAAAGTCAACTTATTCATACATGGGAGACGCTTTTCGGTTTGTACGATATCAAAATAGGCCAAATGCTGTTAACCCGTGCAGATCTGAAAGACAGAGAGCGTTTTCTGAATGCCCGTGACACGGTCCATGCGTTACTGGCTCACAATATTATTCCTATTATTAATGAAAATGATGCCGTCGCCACCAGTGAAATTAAAGTGGGCGATAACGATAACCTTTCAGCACTTGCAGCGATTCTATGTGGTGCAGATAAATTGCTGATGCTGACCGATCAACAAGGCTTATATAGCTGTGATCCGAATACCAACCCTGACGCTCAGTTGATCAAAAGGGTAAATGACATTGATGATGATTTAATGAAAATTGCAACAGGCAGTAACTCGACACTTGGCACTGGCGGAATGACGACTAAATTACAAGCTGCGAATATCGCCACAAGAGCTGGCATTGAAGTTTTCATCACTTCAGGCTTATCCAGCAATGCTATTTTAGATAGCTTAAATAGCGATGCAAATTGCACCACCATTTCAGCCTCTGATAACGCACTCGAAAATCGCAAAAAATGGATTCTTGCAGGCCCAACCGCATCAGGTGAACTGACGATTGACGATGGTGCACTAACCGCAATAACTCAAAATGGCAGCAGCTTATTGGCAAAGGGGATTACTCGAGTCTCTGGCACCTTTAACCGCGGTGAGGTAGTACGTATTAAAAGTCTCCAAGGCACTTTAATTGCTCGAGGACTTATCAGTTACTCCAGTGACGACTTAACCAAGATCATTGGTCATCACAGCAATGAGATCCATGACATATTAGGTTATGACTATGGCAGTGAAGCTCTGCACCGTGATGATTTAGTGATTTTCTAAGGTAACGTTAAATGAAAGATCAAACATTAGAGACCATCGGACGATCAGCAAAGCGAGCCTGCATCGAACTCGCAAGTCTTCCAACAAAAGAAAAAAATGATGCACTGGCCATGATAGCGCAAGAGATAGAGATCAATACTGACCAAATTCTTGCTGCAAACGCTAAAGATATGCAGGTTGCAGCACAAGCAAATACTCCGAGTGCTTTACAAGATCGTTTACTGCTCAATCCTGAACGTCTTAAAGCCATCGTCAATGATATTCAGCATGTCATTTCTTTGGACGATCCCATTGGCTCTGAGCGTAATTTACGGGTGCTTGCCAATGGCCTGACTCTTTGTCAAAGAAGTACGCCACTTGGCGTGATCGGTGTCATTTACGAAGCAAGACCAAATGTTACCGTTGATATTGCGACTTTATGTTTAAAAACAGGTAACGCCTGCATTCTAAGAGGCGGTAAAGAAACATTACATTCGAATATTGCGTTAATTCAAGTTATCCATAAGGCATTATCAAAAGTAGGAATTTCAGATTCAGCGGTTCAATATCTTGAAAATACCGACAGACAACTGATTGCTGACTTGTTAAAGCTAGATACGTACATTGACATGATTATTCCCCGTGGAGGCCCTCAATTACAAACCATGTGCAAGCAACAAAGTACCATTCCAGTCATTATTGGCGGCTTCGGCATTAGCCACATTTTCGTCGATGATAGTGCTGAAATAACCGAATCAGTTCAAGTCATTAGTAATGCAAAGCTCCATCGTCCATCCGCCTGTAATTCTCTGGATACCCTTTTAGTTCATGAAAAAATTGCCAGCCAGCTTTTGCCAACACTACAACAAACACTTTCAGAGACAGTATTATTTGTTGTTGATAAAGCATCAGCAAATGCGATGTTCAACAACGAGAATGTCCGTTTAGCAGAACAAGGTGATTATGATAAAGAATGGTTAAGTAACACGCTAAGCATTAAAGTTGTTTCAAATATTGATGCTGCTATTGCTCACATGCACGAACATAATGCGAGCCACTCAGACAGTATTCTGACCAATAACTTGCAGCACGCCGAGCAGTTTCTGAATCAAGTTAATTCCGCCGCGGTGTACGTTAATGCTAGCACTCGATTTACTGACGGCGCTCAATTTGGACTCGGCGCTGAAGTCGCTGTCTCTACACAAAAATTACATGCTAGAGGCCCAATGGGGTTAGAAGCACTCACAACGTATAAATGGATAGGTAAAGGTGATTACTTGATTAGAACCTAGATCGAGTTCACATAATTGCATCGTTTTTGTAAAAACTGTTTTTCAATTTGAAACAAAGCGATTAATATTAGCGTTGTAGGGTACAGAGGTTAAGATGTTCTATCTTTCAGACCTTTATTTAATCACTTTATAGTGATAAGCCAGATTCGGCGCCTCAGCTTTTTAGCTGGGGCTTTTTTTCGTCTGTAATTTATCATTTCTCATTAATCATATCTTTTAAATTCACATTTTTTAATATTATTTCAGACATCATTACCATCAAATTTAGTCATGAGCAGATAAAAGAATTGCATAAGTTCATACGCTTACATAACGTTTAAAACAACAGTATTAAAATACGGTTAAACATCGATATCATCTCATAGAAACAGTTTAGAGTTTTTACTTTAATTTTTGAAATTTTCAGGTATGCTATGTCTTGTTGAGCGCCATCAAATGTATTTGATGGAACTTGAGTCTTGTTGAAATTTTTAGCTTCTCCCCAAAAGAGCTAATTTATTTTTTGCCGGTGACAATTGTTACCGGTTTTTTTATGGTCGAAGATTTTTCAATAAAAAAGCCGACAACATATGCCGGCTCATATACAACTGATGTTCAAGTCATTCCGATGCTTCTGTTTCAACGGTATCCATATGATTTTGATACCAAGAATTAAGTACATTGTAAACTTTAGGCTTTCCAAAACCTTTCATTGATGAAAACGGCTCAACAAGCACTTTTTTATCAAACTTAGCCAGTTTTTTACGAACTTCATTGACCGCTTTCATACGAGCACTTTGCGCTAATTTATCGGCCTTAGTCAACAAAGCCAGAACCGGCAACTCACTTGCTACAGCCCATTCGATCATTTGCATATCAAGATCTTTCAGAGGGTGACGAACATCCATCAAAACCACAACCCCTGCTAAACTTGATCTCTCTTGTAAGTACTCACCTAAGGCTTGTTGCCATTTTTTTTTCAAGGCGAGTGGAACTTGAGCAAAGCCGTACCCCGGTAAATCCACCAAACGACAATGTTCATTTATTTCAAAAACATTGATTAATTGAGTTCTACCCGGTGTTTTACTGGTTCTTGCTAAGCTTTTTTGTTCAGTCAGTGTATTTAATGCACTTGACTTACCTGCGTTAGAACGCCCAGCGAAAGCGATTTCTATGCCCTGTTCAGCGTTCAAGTGCTGATCCAAATGTGCAATGTCTGGGGCACTGATTAGAAACTTAGCTTTACGAAAATCTAACTCTTGGTCAGCCACTTTTTACTCCAATTTTCAAACGCAATACTATAATTATTCAAGGATTGCTTACTTTTCCACGTTTTCGTGTAGAATATTAGCTTGATCACAATATTTGTATGTTATCACGCTTGCGGGTCATCCTAGTAAGCTCAGGACAATATTTCTTAAAAAGAAGTAGGAACGCCATGAAAAAGTTAGTTTTAGTGCTGTCTGTTATCTTTGCCGCACTTTCTGTGTCTGCACAAGCTGCAGAAGGTAACGCAGAAGCCGGTAAAGCAAAAGCTGCCATCTGCGCCGCCTGTCACAGTATGGACGGGAACAGTATGGTACCTCTGTACCCTAAGTTAGCCGGCCAACACGCCCCTTACTTAACCAAACAATTACATGACTTTAAATCAGCAGCTACCTCTGGTGGCAAAGAAGGTCGTAACGACCCTATTATGGCTGGTTTTGTTATGGCTTTAAGCGATCAAGATATGGCTGATCTAGCCGCTTACTTCGCAAGCCAAAAAGTTACTCACACTCCTGCAGCTGAATTTCCTGCAATAGGTAAGAAACTGTACGAAGCAGGTGATGCTGAGCGCGGTATCCCAGCTTGTATGGCATGCCACGGTCCAGCCGGTAAAGGTATGGGACTAGCAGGCTTTCCATCGCTTACAGGGCAACACGCTACTTACATCAAGTCTCAGCTTAATAAATTTAAGATGGGTCAACGCCATAATGATTTAAATGGCATGATGGAAGGCGTAGCAAAAAAACTTAACGATAGCGATATCGATGCCATCACTCAATATATTGCTTCTTTAAAGTAGTAAGTGATTGATTAAAAAAAGGGTGTGTTGTGGCATCCTTTTTTTAAATCAAAATAATGACGTTAACGTTAACGTCAATCTAAAATTAAATTTATTGACTTTCTTTTGTAACTTGGGTTTAATGCGCCCTGTACCGAGATGAACCCAACTGTTCATAAAAAAATAACATTTATCTATTGAGCAGGTTTCGGACATTACATTTAAGATATAAGAATAAAGTTAAATCAATAATAATAACATTCGTTAAAACCGCTCTCTAAAAATAATAAGAGTCGTGGCTTTAATTTAAAGCCCAGGTTATCAATATTGTAAGGAACGACTGATTTTAGTCACTTAGCAATTTTGCACTTCCTTACACCTTTGAGGTATTTGATTATTTAGAGTTGAAGGATTCAATGATAAATACAATAAATGCACTCACATCAACAATAACATGGATGGTTAGCTCTGCATCACAGACGATGTACTGATGACAAATGTCGTCAATCTAAAAGTCACGATAGTGACACTAACAAAAAGCGTCTGGAAGACCAATAATAATAAGTTCGATGCAAGGAAAGCTGTTAGTCAAGATACCGACCGGGAGCGTCGCTACGCAAGTATGGATACTTGGGATCAAGAATAAGGTGTCCTTGACACTCAAAACTATAGGCTGCAGGGTCAAATCTGCAGCCTTTTTCTTTTGTGATACAATACGCTCAATTTCCTATCCATTAGCTCTCTGAAGAACACTATGGCACGCAGTAAAAAAACTCGTAAAGTAAATGAAAATGCGCCTAAGCATGCGCCAAGAACCAAAAAAGCCGATCGCCAAGTGATCGGAAAGAAACGTAACAATGGTAAAAAGCCAGGAAGTCGTCAAAACGAATCCCAGTTAAAATCTGACTCACGTGTTGCTGGTATAGCAAAAGATCCACGACACGGCAGTAAAAAAGCCATTTCGTTAACGGTTGAAGCCGCTAAAAAAGTCGCTTCTTCACCAAAACCTAAACAGCCAAAAATGGATGATCAACAGCGGTTGCTGCAACTGGAAGAAGATCCAAGACTTAACCAATTACTGGATCAGTTAGAAGAAGGTCGTGTACTCGCTGCTGAAGATGAGAAGTGGTTGAATACTCAATTAGACGAAATGGAGCGTCTAATGGAAAAATTAGGCTTAAGTGCTGAAGATGATATAAAGCCAGCACCAACGGATAAAGACGAACAACTGTTACAACAGTTTGAGTCAGGTGAGTCAGCGTTAGATATGTATCGTCAGGACTAATTATGGTTACGGCATTATTTATTGTTGGTTTCATCATTATTGTGAGTCTTACAGCTTATGCCACTAAGTTGATGTTACAGCTGCGAAAGCAAACACAAGCTAAAGAACAGCTTAAACAACAAAAGCACGAACAAGCTAAGGCCAAGAAAGAGTCCATTCTGGAAGATGTTCGCTATATTGCTGCAGCGATGCTTGAAGACCGCTGTGAGCTGTCTGAAGGCGTCGTGCGTATTGCTCGTTTATTTGAAGTCATTTCATTAACTGAGCAAGTGAATGTTCGATACCCAATGCTATATCAACACTTTGAAGTGATCCGCAAGCATCCTATTATGGAGCACCGTAAAGCATTGCAGAAGCGTGAACGCATGCAACTGGATATGCAGCGTATGAAATCTGAAGCCGCCTTAGAAGCTGAAATTTTAAAAGAAGCGGAGAGCTTGCAACATTTTAAATTGGAAACCGTACTTCATTAATGAGAAAGAGCAGCTTCTGCTGCTCTTTTTGAAACATTTACTGTTTTAAGACCTTGCCCGCTTTAATGACCAAGTTTGGCGCCTCTAATAGCTCAACCTCTTGCAACGGGTCGCCATCGACACCAACCAAGTCAGCCCACTTCCCCTTAGCAATATGACCAATATTGTCTTCACCAAGTCGCTCTGCCGCTACGTAGGTCGCACTTCTGATCGCCTCAATCGGAGGCATTCCAGCATCTACCATCAACTTGAATTCTTTGCCATTCTCACCATGAGCAAATACTCCTGCATCTGTGCCAAACGCGATAGTTACTCCAGCTTTATATGCCTTAGCAAAGGTTCCTTGAATTTTTGGACCTATAGTGGCGGCCTTAGGACGAACCACTTCAGGGAAGAATCCATCTATTTTTGCTTTTTCAGCTACATAGGCACCAGCACTCAATGTAGGAACAAGCGCAACATCATTCTTCTTCATCAAACTGAATAACTCGTCATCAAGGTAGGTCCCATGTTCAATTGTATCGACCCCTGCAAGAATGGCTCGTTTAATACCTTCTTTTCCATGACCGTGAACGGCGACTTTAAAGCCGTAATCTTTTGCTGCAGTCACAATTGCCTCAAGTTCATTATCAGTAAATTGAGGATTTTGACCGCTTTTGGCTACTGATAACACACCACCAGTAGCAGTAATTTTAATGAGATCAGCACCTTCTTTATAACGTTGCCTTACGGCTTTAAATGCGTCCTCAACGCCGTTGATAACACCATGTTTAGGCCCAGGATCACCCATTAACTCAAGATTGCGGCCATTAGTGTGATCGGCATGACCACCCGTGGTTGCAATCGAGGTTCCTGCGGTATAGATTCTAGGGCCTTGAATGTAGCCCTTTGCGATAGCGGTTCTCAACGCCACAGAAGCATTTCCCGAGTCGCCTAAATCACGAATCGTAGTAAAGCCAGCATCAAGTGTTTTTCGTGCATACAAGCTGCCACGTAGCGCAATGTCAGCGGGATTCAGTGTAAATGGTTCCATGTAAGACTTAGGGCCACCTTGATAGGATAAGTGTGTATGCATATCGATAAAGCCAGGCATCACAGTGCCCTTACTATAATCAATGACAACATCGTCACTTGAAGGTGTTACAAACCCAGCTTTGATGGCGATGATCTTGTCATCTTTTATGATAATGGTCTTGTTCTTAGACGGCACAGCATGCTTACCATCAATGAGCTGACCGGCATAAATCATGGTATCAGCCAATGCATTCACGCTGAGTATCGTCAAGCTGGCTGCGAGTAGGGTTCGCTTCATATTATGTTTTCCGTTTTCTTCTTGTTTTGTAGCATCCTATCGTAAACCTTAACTTATTAACAAACTGTAAAAAACACATGATTTATATCACTGTCAAATTCACAACCTGCTTTAGATCAAAGTTTTGGATCTTGAGTTAAGGCATACTTCGCTCAATTCTACAGATTTACCCTAAAGCCGGAGGAAAGGTTTTGAGTCATTTACCTACAATTAGCTGGGATCAGTCAATGATCGAGAAGTACAACTACAGTGGTCCTCGCTATACCTCTTACCCAACCGCTTTAGAGTTCGATGATAGCTTCAGCCACCAGCAGCTATTGACGGCGATTGAAACCAGTAACAGCCGTCAACTATCGCTTTATATCCACATTCCATTTTGTGCCAAGCTTTGCTATTACTGCGGCTGCAATAAAATAATTACTCGCCATAAGCATAAAGCAGAGCAATATCTTGAGTATTTAAAGACAGAAATCATCAAACGTGCGCCTTTATTTAAAGATTATCAAGTGACCCAAATGCATTGGGGGGGTGGTACACCAACCTATTTGGAGCCAGAACAAATCTTGTGGCTTACTGAACAACTGAAATCTGCTTTTAACTTCGCTAATAAAGGTGAATATTCGATTGAAATCGACCCTCGTGAAATTGAGTTATCTATGTTGGATACGCTCAAAGAAGCTGGCTTCAATCGTATTTCTGTTGGGGTTCAGGACTTTAATAAGCAAGTTCAGGTTGCAGTTAATCGCGAACAAGACGAACAGTTTATTTTCGATTTAATTGGCCGAGCCAAAGCACTTGGGTTTGTTTCGACTAACGTAGATTTGATCTACGGTCTACCACATCAAACACCTGAAAGCTTTGCTAAAACCATTGACCGCATCATCGAGCTTTCGCCTGATCGTTTATCGGTTTTTAATTACGCTCATCTGCCTTCACGTTTTGCGGCGCAACGTAAAATTAAAGATGCAGATATGCCGGCACCACAAGCTAAACTTGAAATTCTGCATCAAACCATTGAGTCACTAACGGCTGCTGGTTACCAATTTATCGGCATGGATCATTTTGCTAAACCTGATGATGAACTCGCTCGCTTACAACGTGAAGGTAAGCTGCATCGAAACTTCCAAGGTTACACGACTCAAGAAGAATGCGACTTACTTGGTTTAGGAGTGTCATCCATCAGCCAAATTGGCGATTGTTATGCTCAAAATCAAAAAGAAGTGCGAGAATATTACCAAGCGATTGATGATAACGCACATGCGCTATGGAAAGGTTGCTCACTGGATCGTGATGACGAAATCCGCCGTGCAGTGATTAAACAGCTGATCTGTCATTTCGAACTCGACATGGCGCAAATGGAACAACAACTTGGTATTGAATTTGAAAGCTATTTCGCAGAAGACTTAAAGCTACTGCAAACCTTTATTGATGATGAATTGGTTAGCTTAAACAACCGAGTGTTGAAAGTGAGTCCAACAGGCCACCTACTCATTCGTAATATTTGTATGTGTTTCGACAAATACTTTAGAGACAAAGCCCGTCAACAACAGTTCTCGCGAGTCATCTAGCATTTGCCATTATAAGGCTGAAGTCATTCGTCTTCGGCCTTCCCTTCTATGATTTTTTTCCCCGAAACCATTGCTGAAATGAGACCAGGATGCAGAGTAACCTCAGTTTTAACCACTGCCCATATATGCATTATGAGTATGAACATTAGCAAGTAAACGCTGTAACGATGAACATTGCCCATGAGTGATTTGAAAGGTCCGAGTTGCAGCTTCGCTGACGGGTCAACATAAGTATCATTATAAGGCTTTATTTTAGATGGTAACTCACCATGCTCCGCAATGAATGCCTGCACAGTCGACCCGAATGGCGGATAATAAATATCCGTGCCCGCTCTAACCAGCCCTGTAATCATGATAACACCCAACAAAATAAACATGAGCATAACCGAAACTCGACCTAAAGGTGTGTGCCCCAAATATTGCGGTTTGTGACCTTTGCTTATTCGAGTTTGATAATTGGATAGTTCACTGAGGCTTGTTCGTTTAAGGCTTAGCTTGGGATGCTTAGGGCCGATTAGCCCCCAACTAATGCGCAGCAATAAGTTGATGCAAAAACCATAACCTATCAATACATGCAGAGTTTTTAGGCCTACTTTAGCTTCTGTGCCCGTAATGCCTAAAGCGGATTTATTCATCATGAGCAGACCAAGAGCTATTAATGTAAAAACAAAAAATACATTTAGCCAATGAAATATTCGCCGAGGCAAATCCCAAACGTTATGCACACAATTGGTCACATTAACAACCGCTCTAATTTAAGTCATCATAATCCAGAGTATAGAGATGAAAGCTTAACTAGACATTAATTAATATCAATTACTGTAATTGGTATAACAACAGATGGATAGATTATTAAGTGGGCTAGCTAGTTGTGATGAGCTTGCCATCTCTCATTTCTACAATGCTATCAGCAAAAACGTCTGCTTCTTCCTTCGAGTGAGTGACAAAAATGGCCGTAACCCCCTGTTCTAAAAAAATCGATTTTATCTCAGTCATAATATTTAATTTTAAATGACTGTCGACATTAGAAAATGGCTCATCCATTAACATAATATTTGGCTTAGGTGCTAATGCGCGCGCAACAGCAACACGCTGTTGCTGACCACCTTAGAGTTCGTGTGGATAGCGTTCACCGTAGCCTTGCAAGTCCACCAGCATTAAACATTCCTCTACTCGAGTTGTTTACTGGTGCTTACTCAATGTATTTAAACCAAAAGCAATATTTTCTGCTACCGTCATATGGGGAAAAAGTGCATAGTCTTGAAACACAAAACCGATATTTCGAGATTGCGTCGGTTTAAATTGTCGCCCCTCTACATATTCTCCAGCAATAGCAATATTACCGGTATCAGGTTTAACCTAGAAAACTCAGTTGGGTACGTTTTCAAGCGCAGAAAAAATTATCGGTAGCAAGGCAGAACGTGCAGCAAGTAGTTAATCTACTTGCTGCACGTTCTAACGTAGATAACGGCAATTTTAGCCAGCTTGTAAGCGTAGAGCGATTCACCCAATAGGTGGTAAAATTTAATCAGATTATTTTTTTACTTTCATAAGCTTAAAAAGTTATTTAGCGTTCAACTGAGTTTTTTAGGTTTAAGTAAGCCTGCAACTAATTTTAGCACGGTCGTTTTCCCGCAACCGCTGGCACCTAACAGACACAAGGTTTCACCTGCATTAAGTGACAAAGAGAGATCAAAAATAATCTCATTGCCTCCAATTTTATAATACAGGCTCTCTAATTTCAGCATGGGTGTATCAATCATTTGTTGTCGATCTTGTGTCATTAGAGTTGCTCCATTTTTCTAGAAACGAAGGTGACAGGAATTAAGCTTAATAAGATGATCAGTAAAGCACTCAAAGCGCCGACTTCAAGCTGCTCATCGGAGGCATGTTGATAAACATACGTAGCGAGGGTTTCAAAATCAAAAGGACGCAATAGTAGGGAGGCGGGTAATTCTTTAATACACTCAATAAACACCAATACAAACGCACTGAACAAAGCAGGCTTTAAAATGGGTAATTGAATTTGAGTCCATAAGCGCCAGCGAGATGCACCAAGCGTTGTTGCGGCTTCATCAATATTGGTTGGCATTTGCTGATAAGCTGAACTGACTTGACCAATACTGATGGCCGCAAAACGAATACTGTAAGCCAAGATTAACGCAAACACGCTCCCAGAAAACAGCAGTCCTAAACGCTTATTAGTTAACGAGTGATACCATGTATTTAGCCATTTATCTAAGCCCGTTAGTGGAATGAGTACCGCAATCGCTAGCACTGTTCCCGGCACAGCATACCCCAGCGAGCTGATATTCAATACACGACGGTTTTGTATACTTGGTTTAGCTCTTAAATTGAAGTTTACGATGAGCGCCATTATCACGGTGACCGCAGCGGCAATGCTTGCTAGCTTAAGCGTTTGCAATAAGTATTGCCATTGATCGCTTTCAATATTCTGCTGCCAATAATCAATAAGGTATTGAATAAGGTGAACCACAGGTAAAACAAAGCCAAAAGCAATCACGATAAGGCAGCTAAGCCAAATACCGATTTGTAATTTTAAACTCGCTTGTTGTCGACTATTTTTACCTTGGTCGTTTTTTGCCGAAAAAAATCGTTGCCGTCTGCGACTGTAACGCTCAAAGACTACAATCATCAATACAAACATCAGCGTAAGTACAGCAATTTTAGACGGAGTAGCTAATGAGCCGTAGACTAACCAAGTGTCATACACTGCTGTCGTTAATGTGCTTACGGCGAATAGCTGCACAGTACCAAAGTCGGCCAACGCTTCCATAGCCTCCAGCGTACAACCTACAGCGATAGCAGGGCGAATCATAGGAATTGTACTTTCCAAAAGATACGGGAAGAAGAGGCGCCTAATGTCGCTGCTGCTGCAGTTAAGCTCTCAGGTAATTACCTAAATGCATTGTAAGCCAGTAGGAATAAATAGGGATACAGAGCCAAACCCAGTACAACCCCTTCACCCCAGACATTACGAATGTCCAGCACCCTATAATCCTGCGCCGTTTGCCAGCCAAACCATGCTCGTAATGTGGTTTGGATTGGACCTGCGAAATCGAGCCATTCTGTCAGAATATAGCCATTAATATAGGCCGGTATTGCCAAAGGTAGCACCATTAATACATTCAGCAGTAAGCGCCCTTTAAACTGATAACGGCTACACCACCAAGCAGGTAGAATGGCAATCGCTAGCGCAGTAACAATCGCAATGAACGTAACGCCAATGCTGTTGACAATGTAGGTCAGTAACACATTGTTAGGAATATCATCGAGCGATGCACCCGCATCACCGATGAAAAACGCTTCAGCAACCAGTGCCAATAGCGGAATAAAAACTAAGCTGGCACATAGCAAGCTTAGAATATTGGAAGCGTTTATTTTTTTTCGAATCGACACTATCAATATCTTTATAAAATCTTTTATTTTCAGTGCCCGGATTGTAACACCCCATTAAATAATAGGAGTGACGATTTTTTACTATAAATCAAAGCCTACTTTATCTACCAGTTTTAACGCCTTTGGACGATACTCAGCGACTTTCTCTAATGGCAATCCATCGGCTTTGTATTCACCCCAGCTTTTTACTAATTTCGAGGGTGCCACATTCGGGTTTACTGGGTACTCCATATTAAGCTCTGCATATAATGCTTGAGCTTTATCACCCTCTAAGAAATCAATCAACTTTTGCGCCGCATCTTTATGGGGTGCGTGTTTCGCAATGACTGCACCTGATACGTTAATGTGTGAACCACGATCGGCTTGATTCGGAAAGTTTAAGTTAACGGCATTAGCCCAAGCAATTTGTTTTTTGTCTTTAAGCATTTTACCGAGGTAGTAGCTGTTACCTAATGAAACGTCACATAGGCCTTCTTTGATCGCCTTAACTTGTGCTCGGTCATTACCTTGTGGTTTGCGTGCTAGGTTCGCTTTAACACCACGTAACCAGCTTTCTGTTTCTGCTTCACCGTGATGGGCGATCATTGACGCAACTAAACCTAGGTTATATGGATGCTTGCCACTGCGAGTACAAATTTTTCCTTTGAACGCAGGTTTAGCCAGATCTTCATAACGCATGGCAGATAAATCACCTGCACGTGCTTTCGATGAATACACATTACGTACACGCTTAGTTAACGCTAACCAGTGCTGATCAGAATCGCGGAACTGTGGTGCAATCTGTGATTTGATTTCAGGTGTTACCCTATATGCTTGAGTTAAATCTTCATCTTTTAACTGTAACAACTTAGAAAAGTTTGAGGTTAACACTACATCGGCTGGTGATAACTCGCCTTCACGCTTTAAGCGCTGAATTAACCCTTTCTTTGCAAAAACCACTTTGGTTTTAATGCCAGTTTCTGTCGTAAACTGTTCAAGAATTGGCTTTATCAGGAAAGGTTGACGAAACGAGTAGATATTTACTTGTTCATCAGCAGCCTGTGCTGATGTCGACATGATGCCACCTGCGAACAATAATCCCGTGAGTATTCGTTTCATCTTATTCTGTCCTTCGCCCCTTAATGATAATGATTCTCAATAATACATGTGCAGCGGTGCATTTTATAGCATTTAGATAAAAAAATGCCGCTCAATTAATGAGCGGCATTTTAAGCTTGATAAACGTTTAACTTAAATAACTCAGTTGGGAAGATTGATTTACGCAGATAAAATTTGTGCGTTTAACTGTTTCATTTAGGTTTAATTTATTTTTACAAACGAATTCCTTCAATGGCTAATTCGAGTTCAACGTGAGTCGAGGCTGGGCCCAGGTTATATTCGATACCATAGTCAGACAATTTGATTTGTGTCGTACCGACAAAACCAGCACGGTATCCTCCCCAAGGATCTTTGCCTTCACCTAATTTTTCAATTGGAAAGCTGATGGTCTTGGTTACGCCATGAAGAGTAAATTCTCCAGTAACTACACCGTGAGTTTTATCATCAAACTTAATCTTCGTACTATTAAATGTCGACGTTGGATATTTACTGACATTTAAAAAATCTTTATTACGCAGATGCTTGTCACGCTCTGCGTGATTAGAGTCAATACTGGCAGTATCAATCTCAATATTGATATTCGACCCATTTGGATTCGATTCATCCCAAGTAAATTTACCATCAAATTTATTAAAGCGGCCGTATAACCAACTGTAGCCTAAATGCTTAATTTTAAAGTTTACGAATGCATGAGCACCTCGTACATCGACTTGATAATCTGCGGCATTTACTACCCCTGAAAACCCTAATACAGTGGCAAACGCTGCCGCTAATAATGTTGTTTTTTTCATTTCCATTCCTTTTACGGCAATATCCGCTTTAATGTTTCATCTTTATCAATAAAATGATGTTTTAAGGCTGCAGCAGCATGTAAAGCCACCAGACTAATGAGCGTCCAAGCAAGGCCCCAATGTATGATTCCAGCAATATCCTCTTGCTGCTCATGCATACTCGGCATCGCCATGACCTCAAACACGCCAAATACATCTATACTACGACCATCGGCTGTTGAGATTAGATAACCAGAAATCAGAAGAGTAGCAAGAATCGCATATAACAACCTGTGTGCGAGTTTTGCAGCTTTATTCACCACTGCAGAATTACTTTTAATATCTGCTGGAGGTTTCGAGTAATAACGCCAGATAATTCGTAGAGCTAAAACGCCGATGACCATAACGCCCATCGCTTTATGCAATTCAAGTGAGCCTCTGTACCACTCATCGTAATAACTCAATTCAACCATATACAGACCTAAGCCGAATAACCCGAAAATGGAAAGCGCCATTAACCAATGAAGTGATATCGCAATAAGGCCATAGCGGCTATGAGTATTCTTTAACTGCATTCTACTTTCTCAATTTACTCAGAGCGTTAAGATTAACCAGTTTTTTATT
Organism: Parashewanella hymeniacidonis; assembly: GCF_016900895.1. Classification (GTDB taxonomy): domain Bacteria; phylum Pseudomonadota; class Gammaproteobacteria; order Enterobacterales; family Shewanellaceae; genus Parashewanella; species Parashewanella hymeniacidonis. The sequence goes on along the minus strand of NZ_JAFEUN010000048.1, from coordinate 3,475 downwards.
GGATTAAAATGGACAATTATGGAAAACTATTGTTCACTTATGAACAACTGATATTCCTTATGAACGACAACTGGGACGATTATAGAAGTGCTTTCGAAGTCGCAAAAGCAGGCAGTTTAAGTCAGGCAGCAAAGCACTTGGCCCTATCTCATTCAACGTTGATCAGGCATATCGATCGCCTAGAGGCACACTTAAATACAAAACTGTTTATCAGGCATCAACGAGGCTATCAGCTTACAGAAGCTGGACATATCTTATTGCAAGAACTTCCGAATATTCAGCACCAGTTTTCTCGCTTGCAAGAGCGGATTCAAAATACCACTGAAGAATTGTCTGGTGAAATCGTCATAACCACGGTCCCCAGTTATGCGACCCGAATGCACAAAGCATTTAAAGCATTAATGGACGCTTACCCCAATGTCCGTCTCACTATGTTAGCGACCGACGAAGTTATTTCACTTGCTGCGGGAACCGTACATGTTGCCATTCGCCCTGGCAATAGACCCAATAGCAACGATATCATCACCAAGCCACTAGCCAGTGCCCAGCTCAAACTCTATGCCAGCAATAACTATCGTAAATTACACGGGTTACCCGAATCCATCGATGATGTGAACCAGCATTACTGGATCATGCCAACGGGCTTTAAACGGTCAATCCCCGTGTTTAAACCACTTTTAGAAGCCATACCTCTGAATAACATCACTTATCAGTCCAACCACTTTTCAGACATGGCAGGTGCTATTTCAGCAGACATTGGGATAGGCATTGCCACAACCAACATAGCCAAAGACAAGGGATTGATTGCGACACCATTTCAAATCGAAGGGCACAGTGAGCAAAGTTGGTTTATCTATCACAAGGACTTAAGAAATAACAGCAAGGTCAGCGTACTGTATGATTTCTTACAGCAATATTTATAGCCTTGATTTTTACCCAAGCTTATCTTGCTAAGGTGATCTCAGAAATATAGCCTTTTTCTGCTTGTGGTAAAGCATTCACAATCATGTCAGCTGCCTCTTCTGCCGACATAAAAGTGTCGGTCGGATAATCAACATCTGAATGATCCCAAAACGGCGTATTCATTCCTGCAGGATAAACAGACACAATCCGTAGCTTAGAGCCTTTTGCTTCCTCTCGTAAAGATTCTGTAAAGCCTCTGACGCCCCACTTAGCCGCACAATATATGCTTTCGCCTGCTTTACCTTTTAGCGCAGCCGTAGACATAATGTTGACCATTGTGCCACCCGCTCGTTTCATCGGTTCAAAAAGTGTTTTGCAGGGATTAATAACACTTAACAAGTTGTTACTGAGCGTGCTTTCAATCTCTTTTGAATTTAAATCTGTTAACTGACCGAATAACCCAGAACCAGCGCAATTGATAAGCATCGTTGGCGCACCGTTTGCTACCATAAGTTCATCAAGGAAGTGTTCGAGAATAAGATTGTCAGATACATCTATGCATTGCACATCAATATATTCTGCCGACAGTTTTTGTAACTCGATTAATTTTTTGCTCTGTCGACCCAATAAAAGCATTTTCTTTTTCTGAGTTAAGAGTTCTTTTGTGATGGCCTGACCTAGTCCACCCGTTGCGCCGACAATTATAATATAAGACATAGTGACATCCATCGAATCCAAATGAGCAGAGTATGAATAAAACCGTTCAGCTTTTTCAAGCCAGATAAATAATTAATTTTTATTCACTAAAGTCTAAACCAAAGTTCATATTGTTATCATACAGATAAGAGAATTAATTTGAGATAAAATATGCTTCAATATGCGACACAACCAGTACCTATACCTCCCGAATACCATGCTAATGGTTCCATATCAATAGATAGAATTCGGAAATTACTCACCTCCGATTTAAAGGCAGCAACCGAGTTAGGTTATAGAGATCAATTGTTGGAGCTTTTTAGAACAAAAAGTAAAGTAGAGTTTCTTAAAGAAACCCACGCAATGCTGCACCATAACATGTGTTTTATTTACCGTGGAAGTTTCGATCTCCCAAGACCTGATTCTGCTTTCTTTTTGAGTGATAGAGTGGACTGTTTATCTGCATTCTCAAATTTAGAGATAGGCATTAAACATAAGTTTGAATGGTTACAATGTAAACTAAAAGCAGATATTGCAAAAAGATTGACCTTTCATGATGACGCTCTCACGGGAACTCAAGCCATTTATTTAGATGGTGAATTACAGATATCTCAAACATTAACTGAACAATTATTTGCGGCACGAATTGAGAATAAAGATTTATTCTTTCATATTGTAACTTTGTCTGCGCTACACGCTAAACAAAACTTACATGAGTTTAATCTTCTACTACAATCTATGAAAATGGCACCTTTGTCAGAAGAAGCATTTTCAGATCCCAACCAAGTAGACGGAAACTTATTACCAGCACTCTGTCAGTTTTATTTTCAAACCTCAGGTCAAATTGCCCCAATAAAAACTTTACTGTTAAGGCTTAATATTACCAGAGACAATTGGCAACCTATTTCAGAAGAATTTGACAAAAACATGGAATTGTTAAAAGTTCAATGCGATGAATTTGAAACAATGACACCAAGAGAAAAAAGTGAGCGAAAGGACTTTTTAAACAGAAGAAATATGGCCTTTACTACATTCTTAATGGTTTATATCAGTTATCAAGAAGAAATTCGCCAACCACCATCATTGATGCCAGAAGTCGATACCCATGCAGAACAAACACATCAAGTTAAACCCACATCTCACCAACAAGAGCAGAGAAGCCTCACCCATATAGCACTAAGAAGTTTGCAAAGTTGTACCTCAAGGTTGTACCAATCCATCGAACTCAGTTGTATAGCTGATCCCGCAGGTTTAGACTCAGAGCCTTTAACAGCCAAAGGGTTAACTTCTTTGGGTTTAAGAGATCGATACCAAGCAATAGAGCAATCACACAATAAGAAAACTGTGACTGAGAAACCCACTGTATATCCCTAGAGAGCGTTCTCGATTAACTATTTTGATTTGCTGTAGTCGATTTTCGATTTGTTAAGGCGACGAATGTGAAGTGCAGTTATTCTGTATAAACATTAGGCAATAAAGAACAAACAAATAAAATAGACACAGCCCTCCGGGTTACGCCTAAATTTAAAATGACTCATTGGGAACGCCCTCTACAAATGTCGATATTACTCAACGATTTTTGCTACAACACCAGCACCAACTGTAAAGATCCGGTTACTTGTCAGAGCCAAGTGGCGTTCGCTTACTATTTTTCAGCCATTGGGCTGAAAAGCTTAACGTACTCACCCTTCAAGTGAAGATGGCCTTACTTTATTTTATCCATTAAAAAAGGCCGCCTAAGCGACCTTTTTTCTGTGTTCACTAAACGTCGATATTACTCAACGATTTTAGCTACAACACCAGCACCAACTGTACGGCCACCTTCACGGATTGCGAAGCGTAAACCTTCGTCCATCGCGATTGGGCAGATTAGAGT
>NZ_JAFEUN010000047.1 GCF_016900895.1 Parashewanella hymeniacidonis | reverse complement strand
TATTTACAGCATCACTTTGAGCGAAAAGATAACGATAATTTTGATTTGGAGTGATGTCGTATAGGAGCGGGCTTTCAGCCTGCATAGTGTAACCCACCGTCTTTCAGACGGTGGTTGTTAAGTTCTTTATTATTTATTTTGTCAGTTAGTGTTGTATGACCTCTGTTGGTAAACATGCTGATTTCGTAGGGTTAAGTCTTCTTTTAAGCGAGTAAATGGTGCCGAAATATAAAACCGAACAATCTAGAACCATATCCGAACATAATTAGGAGGCTGAAAAGGAATAAATGCTCTCCAGTACCTGATTTCATCGTTTTTTAGTTTTGGCATACATCTTTCTATCATTCTATTAAAGGTTTTTGGAGTGAAAAATGAAGATAGAGATAGAAGACCATAATAAAATACAAAACAGGAAAAAAGCAGTTCTCGTTATTTTAATATCAATAGTTATTGCTTTCTCTATTCTAGGTATTGTTTATAACCCAGTGCCAACACTTGATGCGAGTGAATTAAAGCTCGTAGAAGTAAGGCAAGATGATATTGATATCATGGCGCCAGTTTTTGGCGAGTTTAGCTCAAAATACGAAAGATTAGTTAATGCACCGAGCGATGGCGTTGTGATTGAAATTTATTTGCGCGCTGGTTCAGACGTTGAAGTTGATTCTGTTATCGCTAAATTATCGAACCCAGATTTAGAGCAAGATCTGGCTGATGAACATAACCGTTTATTGCAACTAGAATCTGAACATCAAACCTTAAGTTTACAAAAGCAAAGTGAACAGCTTGCGACACAGGCGCAGCTTGCTGATATTGAAAATCAGATTAAATCCGCTGAACTTGAACTCAATGCGAATCAAGAGTTAGCCAAACATGGTATTGTCGCCAAGATTGAGTTTGAAAAAGCGAAACTAAAGCACCAGCAATTAGTTAAGCAGCAAGAGTTCAACCAGTATCGTTTTGAAAAACAAAAACAGATGCATGAGAAAGAGTTGCAGCAAAAACAGTCGCAAGTTCAGTTGCAATCGCAAAAAGTACAATTGATTCAAAGCAAAATTGATGGTTTGACGGTTAAAGCGGGTATTAATGGCACGCTTCAGCAGCTTAATATTGAACTTGGACAGCGGCTGTCTAAAAGTGCTTCTATCGCAAAAGTTGGCTCTAAAGACGAATTGATTGTTGACCTAAAAATCCCGCAGCGATTATCGAATAAAATTCAGTACGGTGCCTTTGTTGAAGTAAATCATAAAGGCAAGCTGATACTCGGAAAAATCTCACAACTTAGCTCTGTGATTGAAAACGGTTTTATTAGTGCTGAAGTATCTTTGCAGCAAGATACCTTTCAGGGTATTCGACCATCACAGCAAGTAAACGCTTATGTTTTTGTGGAGAAAGTTAAAAACTCACTTTATGTAGTGCAAAAACCCGGGTTAGTGCCTCTCACCACTCAAGATTTTTTTGTTCAACAAAATACTCAAATTGATTTGTTAGAAAAACGTTCTCTCCAATTTGGTGAATTATCACAAGGCGTTGTGATGATTAAATCAGGCGTAAGAAAAGGCGACAAAATTTCACTCAATGACTTATCTCAGTGGCAAGAATTTAATAAGATAAACATAGAAAAATAGGGAAGAAAAATGACAACAATAGTTACCTTAAAGGACATCAATAAGCTTTTTCTAAAAGGCCAAATTCAAACTCACGCACTCAAAGACATTAAAATTGAAATCAATGAAGGTGAGTTTGTTTCGATTTCAGGGCCATCCGGTTGTGGTAAGTCAACATTGCTGAGCTTGCTGGGGTTATTAGATGCGCCAACTTCTGGTACTTACCAACTCACAGATATCAATGTTGAAAGTTTAAGCGTAGATCAACGCTCTAAAATTCGAAATCAATATATTGGTTATGTATTTCAATCTTTTAATCTTATTGACCATCTTACTGTTTTTGAAAATGTAGCTTTGCCACTGGAGCATAGAAGTGAAAAGTCGAGTGATATTAAACAAGCAGTAGAAGAAACCTTGGCGATTGTTGATATGCAAAGTCATATCCATCACAAACCCAATCAACTTTCAGGTGGACAACAACAGCGAGTAGCCATTGCTCGTGCTTTGGTAGGTAATCCCAAAATTTTGCTAGTAGATGAGCCAACCGGAAACCTAGATAGCCGCAATGGTGACTTGGTGATGCAGGAGCTAATTAAACTCAATAAGCAAGGTGTGACGATTGTCATGGTAACTCACGATGAACGCTATAGTCGCATGGCAAGTCGTCAAATCAAGATATTTGATGGTGAAGTATTAGTTGAGCATCAGGAGGCGGTGGTATGAGTTTTTATATGCGTGCTTTACGTCATGGTGTGATGCGCCTTTTTACATTGCCGAGATTAACTTTACCCGTGTTACTCACGTTAAGTTTAACTTTAGCTGCGGTACTAACAGTTGTGGCAATGAGTTCGAATTTGATATTTAAGCCGTTGCCGGACATAAAAGGTGAGCAAAATCTATACAGTGTAAATATAGGATTAGAAGCATCAGGCGGTGTGAGGATTAATGCTTTCACCAAAACAGCGTTAAGTGCATTTAACGACCGATTTAAAGCGATTGGTGAAGTAAGCTCGCTGGATGTGGATAGTGGCGAAGTAAATATCGATAATAACCTACTTGCTGTTACTCAATTTTTCGCTACAGATAATTTTTATCACAATGTTGGTGGGAAATTGCTAATTGGTGATGCGCCGAATAAAGAAAATTACCAAGACTCAGTTTGGATCTCTGAATCACTTTGGCATACTGCATTTCATAGAACAAAAAGTATTCTAGCTAAGACCTTACAAATTAAAGATAAAACATATCAAATTGGAGGTGTTGCTAAAGATTTTGAATCATACAAAGCGTCAGAACGATACCCGCAGCAAATTTGGCGTTTTTATCATTTACCTGATCATTTAAATCACTTTGAAGATGGTGCTTTTAGTATCTCTGGCAGTTTTCAATCATTATTCAGGGCTAAAAAAAGGGCATTAAAAGAGTATGAATTAACAGAGTTTTACAGTAACTATATTTCGAATTTACCTAAAAATCATAATACGATTTTTAGTTCTGACTTTTATAAAAGTCTCATTCAAAAAAATACTGTTGAGCGCTATCGAGATTCATTGCTCTTGAAACAAAAAAATACGGTTATTTTTTTACAAGTGACAGTGATAGTTTTGCTGATTATGGCTGCAATGAACTTGTTAAACCTATTTTTGAGTCACTATCAGCAGCGAGAAAAAGAGTTCGCAACACAACTTAGTTTAGGGGCGACCAAGCGTGTATTACGCAAAGGTGTTTTTCTTGAGAATATTCCAATGTTCGCAACCGCAGCAGTCTTAGGAATTGTCGGTGCTTTTTGGATCATTAGAGCATTACCCGTAATAAGCGGTGGCAATATTAAGTTATTGCACTTAGTTCAAATTGATGCGGCAACAATCATCATTTCGCTTTTAATCGTGATAATGATTAATAGTGTTTTTGCTTGGTTAGCCGTTGCTCAAATTAATAAAAAGGACATTTACTCGGTAATAAGCTCTGGAAATAAAGGTCAAAAATCAGGGACGTTATCTAAAACATCAAGAGTAACTTTTATACTGCAGTTAACGTTTGCCGCAATTGTTTTAACAGCAAATGCGATGCTTGCCACGGCCGCATATGATGAAATATTTTTTGAAAGAGGTTTTAAGGTAGGAAATACTTTAGTTGCAAGCATCAGTATTAAAGAGGAATCTCGGCCTTTCTCTGAAGATAGAGCGACAAGTAATAAGCAAAGTTCGGAATATCACTTAGCTAATCGTCAGCTCGCAAAAGAAATCACTCAAAAATTACAACAGCATAATCCTAAAATTGAAGTTTTAAGAACTTCATCAGAACCATTTGGTAATGGTTTTACTACGTTTCATATAACCAGTAATGAAGATTCGAATACCTCTACCTCATATTCAACACACAATATTGCCGATGATTTTGTTACAAGTTTTGGTCTCAATTTATTTGCAGGTAGAAATGTTACTCGTGAAGAATTTAAAAACTTAGATCGGGTCACTCTAATCAATAAAAATGCCGCAAAATTTATTACAAAAGGTGATGACCTTTTTGCCGCAATTGGGCAAAAGTTTGGGCGCAGAGAAGTTGTGGGTATTTTGGATGATTTTTACACTCAGTATAATCCAAAAGGGAATATTGCCTCTGCTTATTACCCTAAAGAAGAACCGATGCATTTTGCTCTAATTATGCAGCTTCCAGCATCGTTGGAATTTGATAAAGAAGCGATTGAAGCCTTAATTCAATCACATGCGCCCGAAATTGGCTCTGTGGAATTATCGAATGTAAAGGAAAGCATTGATTCGCATTTTAAGGACGAAAAGCTACAGCTGCATTTCATCATTGCTTTGTCATTACTGACTCTCACTCTTGCCGCATTCGGTAGCTCAGGTATTGCATTTAGCTTTGCTGAAATTAAACGCTTTGAATTAGCCATTAGAATGGCGACAGGGGCATCAAGAGGGCGCTTGCTAAGGAGTACCCTTAAACAATTTTGTGGCTTAATTTCGATAACCTTGGTGTTAGCGCTAGTGGTGTCGGCATTGGTTTATTGGGGCATACAGCAACGAGTTACGGTATTGCCCGAGTTCTCATGGGATGCTCTGTTATTCTTCTCAAGCTTATTGGTTGCAATTGTGTTAACGTCAATTTCTTATGTAGTGTGGCGTGTGATTAATGCAGAGCCAATGCAAGCGTTAAGAGAGCTTTGATGTTGTCATACCCGAATGTTGTAATCGGGTATCTAGCGACTTTGCAATTTTCTTGAAAAGTCACTGGACACCAGCTTGCGCTGGTGTGCAAAAAATAAATTTACAAGGAGCTGGTAGCTGTTGTTTGCTGCCAGCAGTAAAACAATGACGATAAAAACAGTTCTAATTGTCGATGACGATCAAGATGTGCGTTTTGCATTAACTTTGCTTTTGACTCATCAAGGCTATCAAGTTTATGAAGCTGACTCTCCAACAGCTTGTAAGTTGCTGCTAAAAGAAATTGCACCAGATTTAATTCTTCTCGATCTTAATTTTACTCAAGATACCACTTCCGGACGTGAAGGCTTATCGCTTTTAAAAACATTGGTGCCACAGAAGCTTAAAGTCATACTGATGACGGCCTGGGCGTGTGTTGACCTCGTAGTTGAAGGCTTACAGGCTGGGGCGGTGGATTTTGTTGAAAAACCTTGGGATAAAACGTCACTTTTGCAGAAAATAAAAAGACAACGCAGTAGTGTCGAAACATATGAGCAATACCAAGAACCGTGGGTTGCTGAATCTGAAGCAATGAAACAGTTAGAGAGATTAATTCAACAGCTGGCGATAACCGATGCCAATATTCTCATTACTGGTGAAAACGGAACTGGGAAATCTTTACTTGCTAAACACATTCATCAATCAAGCCAAAGAACAGAAAAATCATTCGAGTCGCTGAATATGGCTGCAATTCCAGAAACGTTATTTGAAAGTGAATTGTTTGGTCATAAAAAGGGGGCATTTACGGATGCAAAGTTTGATCGAAAAGGGGCATTTCAGCGGGCAGAAAAGGGCACCTTGTTCTTAGATGAAATTGGTACTTTGCCGTTTCACTTACAACCCAAGTTATTGCAAGTACTAGAAAATGGATCTTTTACGACATTAGGGGCAGATGAAACGGTTAAAGCCGATGTGCGAATTATTGCGGCAACAAATGCTGATTTAGATGATGCCGTTGAGCAAGGAAGGTTCAGGGAAGATTTATTGTATCGCTTAAATACGTTTACGATTGAAATCCCGCCACTAAGAGAACGCAAACAAGATATCACTCCACTGGCAATGACAGCATTGCATCAATTGGCTACCAAGTATCAGAAGCCAGTCCCTGAACTATCTGATTCAGCTATAAAGAAACTCGTCAATCACGTTTGGCTCGGTAATGTACGTGAACTCAATCATGTTATGGAGCGCGTTTTATTACTCAGTGATGGAAGTGAAGTGTTAGCTGAACATATTCCGCTTTCTTCTTTCAAAAAAAGATCGATTAAGAGTGAATTGATACCAGAGTTGAGTCTGGCCGAGCTAGAAATGAAACGAATCGTTTATGTGATGGAAAAGGCTGAGGGGCAAGTTTCTATTGCAGCAAAAGAGCTAGGCATCTCTAGAAATGCGCTTTATCGCCGTTTAGAAAAATATCAATTGGCAGAAGAATATGAGTAGTCGGTTGCTGAATTACTTTAACCGAAGGGCTGCGCTTGTTATTGGCATTGATACTTTCATTCTAGGTCTGTTGGCTTCAAACTTGTATTTGTTATTCGAAGACTGGCTTGTGGTGCTTACGGTAATAATAATTGTTGGATATATATTGTTGTATATTTCGCTAAGAGCATTAAGTAGATATAAATCGAACTTTGATCAACTTGAAGCCTTTATGCGGATGCGAGCTCAAGGAGCAAGCAATATCAGTTTAGTTTTTGATGAGTATGATTCTCCATTTAAAAGTTTGGCAAATCTGGTTGCGAATACTCAACAAGTTAATACACAGCTCAATTCAAGATTTCTGGAGACTATTTTTACTAGCTGGCCGATGCCGATCGTTATTTTAAATGCACAGAAACAGCTTATCTTTTTTAACCAAGCATTTTATCAAAAAATCAATCTACCGTTGATCGAAGGAATGAGTATAGATGAAATTGGATTTGAAATTGAAGCCGGACTCATTCGACATTCCGTGTTTGATGAAAGCTGGCAGCTAAAAATGTTTAAGTTTGATAGTAATTATATTGTGATGGCTCAGTCGATTGCTGATGAATTGCAGCATAATCGTTTTCAAGTGCAACAACAGCTAATCAGGGTACTATCTCATGAGTTGAATAATTCATTGACGCCGATGGCATCACTCGCCGATACGTTATTAGATTTACCAGAACTTCCTCAAGATACCACTCGAAAAGCATTAGCAAGAATTAAAGATCGTAGCGAAACATTGTTAACATTTGTCAGTAGTTTTAAATACTCAAATAATATTCCTGAAGCAACGGTTAAACGACTCGATTTATCCCGGCTAGTTTCTAAAATTTCGAATGAATACGAATTAGATTTCGTATTTCAAGGAGAGTCGGTTTTAGTCGCCGATTCGATTTTGTTTGAGCGATTGATGATTAATCTAATGAAAAATGCAAAAGAAGCCTCCGCAACAAAATTAGACATTTCGAATTTCAATGAAGGAAGTAATCAGATTGTTTCGATTACAGATAATGGCAAGGGTTTTCAAAATTTACAAAATACATTTACTCCGTTGTATACAACTAAAGCAAGCGGAGAAGGACTTGGGTTATTCTTGTGTAAAGAAATAGTAGCTCGACACAATGGTGATATTTCAGCAGTGAACGTTGCTCAAGGAGCAAAAATCAGCATTAAAATACCGCAGCCAACCACAGTCTAAATCTCAACCCCCAGCTTGTCGTTGGCCCTTGAGTGGTTGAAGCAATGTTACCTTGAGTGTCGATGATAAAAATACTGGGTACGCCAGATACACCCCATTGATGAGAGTAATATCCATTGCCATCATTTAAAGCCTTAAAGGTCAAATCATGCTCTTTAAGGTATTCGTTAATTTCATCATTACTCCCTGAGCTCACCGCAATTGAAATCACTGGGTAATCATTAGAAATACTCTCCACCATTGGTGAGGTAAAGCGACAGTAGCCACACCAAGTTCCCCAAAAATAAATGAGAGTAGGTTTGTTACCGCTATGGAGTAACTGAATCTTTTTACCTGTCGTTGAAATGGCATTGATTTGTGGAGCTTGTCCTGAAGCCATGTTCCTTTGAATAAATAAGCTAACAGCAGTAAGAATAACAATGAATATAGCTAAATCTCGAAATGATTTTTTCCAAGAAATTTTAAAAAACCAGTTTGTTATCTTGTTCAACTGCTATTTCCATTAATGAAGATAAAAGAAATATTAAACGAGATGTAATTATAGAGATAGGTTTTTAATTTGTTATAAAAAAGACTTAAAAGTTATAAGTGGTTTTTTTAGGCTGCTTACATTGCTGGGTATAGGTGTTAACACCAGTTATGGTTAGTTTTTTAGTAGAAAAAATTGTATTTGTATTTTTAAAGTGAATTCAAAATTTAAGAATGTTTTTTATTTGTTAAATTTTGTTGGAACAAATTGTAACCATAATGTATCATTCCCTTACTTTTTACCTTGTTATTAAGTCACTAAACATTAACTAAATTAACTAAAGTTACCGCTTATTAGTGTCGCATTAACAAATTAAGCAAGTTTCTACTAATAATACTTATAAAGGTTCAAGGATGATAAAAGATTTTTTAAAAAAACTTTTTGGTAAAAAAGAAGAAAAAAGTCGACACGTAAAAATGTATGTTGATATCCCATTTCAAGAAATTCAATGCACACCTTTCGATTACTCAGCGTTTAATGTTGATAAAAAAGATTCTGAAAAACAAGAGAAAGAAATACCTGATTCTTGATCTTAAAGCTTTCTGCCCCTAGACTAGCCGCCGTTTCATTAGGTTTATAGTTTTAGAGGCAGTTAAATGCGAGTTTCCGATTTTTCATTCGATCTCCCTGATGAGCTAATAGCTCGTTATCCTACAGAAAAGCGTACAGCGTCACGTCTACTTACCCTTGATGGTAATTCGGGTTGTGTTGCCGACAAGCATTTTACTGATCTTATTGATTCTATTGAGTCAGGTGACTTGATGGTATTCAACAATACTCGGGTCATTCCTGCACGTTTGTTTGGACAAAAATCTACAGGTGGAAAATTAGAAATCCTTGTAGAACGCATGCTAGATGATAAGCGAATACTTGCTCATGTTCGCAGCTCTAAATCGCCGAAAATTGATGCCATTATTAATTTAGATAACGATCATCAAATGAAAATGTTAGCTCGTCATGATGCACTGTTTGAACTTGAGCTTCTTGGTAATAAAACTATTCTGGACGTTTTGGAAGAGATTGGGCATATGCCACTGCCTCCATATATCGATCGTCCAGATGAAGATTCAGATAAAGAGCGCTATCAAACGGTATATAACGAGACTCCTGGCGCCGTAGCTGCACCAACAGCTGGTTTGCATTTTGACGACGAAACATTACAAAAATTAAAAGATAAAGGCGTTAATATTGCCTTTGTTACTTTGCATGTGGGAGCGGGCACGTTCCAACCTGTGCGTGTAGATGATGTCGATGATCATGTTATGCACTCTGAGTGGGCGAATGTGCCTCAAGACGTAGTAGATCAAATAATAGCGACTAAAGAAGCAGGTAAACGAATCATTGCAGTGGGCACAACCTCAGTGCGTTCGTTAGAGAGTGCAGCGAAAGCAAATCATGGTAAAATAGCGGCTTTTAGTGCTGATACCGACATTTTCATTTATCCAGGTTATGAATTTAACGTTGTTGATGCCATGGTAACCAATTTCCATTTACCTGAATCAACATTGATTATGTTGATAAGCGCTTTTGCTGAACAACAAAACGTGATGAATGCTTATCAGCACGCAATTGAAGAAAAGTACCGTTTCTTCAGTTACGGTGATGCAATGTTTATCACTCGTAAAACGGTATAACGAACTAGATTTGTGGCTGCTTTTGGCAGCCATAATTGTTTAATGGCGCAAAGCCAAAAATAAAACGTCAGACTGTTTCTCTGGCTTAAGGTTGTAGTAAATATGAAAATGAAATTCGAGTTGGATAAAACTCATGGCCGTGCTCGTCGCGGTCGTTTAGTCTTTGAACGAGGTACGGTTGAAACGCCTGCATTTATGCCTGTAGGCACGTATGGTACTGTTAAAGGTATGACGCCGGAAGAAGTACGCGAGACAGGTGCTGATATCCTTTTGGGTAATACTTTCCATTTGTGGCTTCGTCCTGGTGAAGAGATCATGCGCAGTCATGGTGACTTGCATGACTTCATGAACTGGCAACGTCCTATCCTGACGGACTCGGGCGGTTTCCAAGTATTCAGTTTAGGTGATATTCGTAAAATCACTGAAGAAGGTGTTCATTTCCGCTCGCCAATTGATGGCAGCAAGATCTTTATGGATGCTGAAAAATCGATGCAAATCCAATATTCACTGGGCAGTGATGTTGTGATGATTTTCGACGAATGTACACCATATCCAGCAACCCATGATGAAGCGCGTAAATCAATGCAGATGTCTTTGCGTTGGGCACAGCGCTCACGTGATGAGTTTGATCGTCAAGAAAACCCAAATAACCTGTTTGGTATCATTCAAGGTAGTGTTTATGAAGACTTGCGTGATGAAAGTTTAGAAGGTCTGGTAAACATTGGTTTTGATGGTTATGCGATTGGCGGCCTAGCTGTTGGCGAGCCAAAACCAGATATGCACCGTATTCTTGAACATGTATGTCCAAAAATCCCAGAAGAAAAACCTCGTTACTTAATGGGCGTGGGTAAGCCTGAGGATTTGGTAGAAGGTGTTCGTCGTGGTGTGGATATGTTTGATTGCGTAATGCCAACTCGAAATGCGCGAAATGGTCACTTGTTCACAAGTGAAGGCGTAATTAAGATCCGTAACGCAAAACACAAAACTGATACCTCACCTTTAGATAAAAAATGTGACTGTTACACTTGTAAAAATTACACACGCGCATATCTATATCATTTAGACAAGTGTGGCGAAATCTTAGGTGCGCGATTAAACACCATTCACAACCTAAGATACTACCAAATGTTGATGGAAGGTTTGCGTGATGCCATCGACGCAGGTACATTAGATGACTTCGTTCACGAGTTTTACACCAGCCAAGGTCGGGAAGTTCCGGAAGTACCAGAGCTGAAAGATTGACGCTGAGTTTGTCATACCAACTTTGATTGGTATCTAGTGACTTTAGTTTTTAAAGCGACTGACTCCAGCTTTGCTGGAGTGACATTTAAAGCAGAATAAAATTTTAATAAAGAAAACGAAAAGAGAGACTTATGTTTATTTCAAATGCACACGCAGCTGCTGGCGCAGCACCACAGACAGGCGGAACGATGGAACTGGTATTCATGCTAGTGATGTTTGGTTTGATCTTCTATTTCATGATCTTCCGTCCACAATCTAAGCGTGTTAAAGAGCACAAAAACCTAATGGGATCGATTTCTAAAGGTGATGAAGTACTTACTAACGGCGGTATTCTTGGCAAGATCGCTAAAATCAGCGATGACAGTGATTATGTATTGTTGGATTTAAACGATACAACTCAAATCACTATTAAGAAGGACTACATTGCAGCGGTATTGCCTAAAGGCTCTATTCAGTCGCTGTAAGCCAAGAGGGCTAATGCGTGTTAAATAAATATCCAATGTGGAAAAACATAATGGTGGTGTTGTTCGCCGCTATTGGTTTGTTCTACGCTATGCCAAATCTTTACGGGGAAGACCCTGCAGTACAGGTTGTGGCAACTCGTGGCGCTAAAGTTACAGACACTACTCTTGCAAATGTAAACGAGCTCCTACAAAAAAATGGCATTGAGGTTAAACGCTCAGAGCTGGCTAATGGTCAACTGTTGGTTCGTGTTGCGCATGCCGATGATCAATTAAAAGCAAAAGAACTTATCACTGATAACTTAAGTGATAAGTATACCGTTGCATTGAATCTTGCACCGGCAACACCTGAGTGGCTAGAGTCAATGGGCGGCAGCCCAATGAAGCTTGGTCTTGATTTACGTGGCGGTGTTCACTTCTTAATGGAAGTGGATATGAAAGAAGCCATTCGTAAAATGGAACAGTCACAAGTTGCTGAATTTCGAACTCAACTTCGTCAAGAAAAAATTCGTTATTCAGGTGTTCGTCTAAAGCCTCGTGGTGTTGAAATTAAATTCCGCAATGAAGAAATGCTGTCTAAAGCAGAGTTCTTCTTGAAGCGTACTAACAATGACATGGTATTCACTGACGTATCTACGGATACTCAGCCAATGTTATTGGGTGTAATGAGTGAAAACTTTTTACGTCAAGTTCGTGAAGATGCCATTTCACAAAACATGACGACGATTCGTAACCGTGTAAATGAGTTAGGTGTGACAGAACCTCTTGTTCAACGCCAAGGTACTAATCGTATTATTGTTGAATTACCAGGTGTCCAAGACACTGCTCGTGCCAAAGAAATTCTGGGTGCGACAGCATCGATTGAATTTCGCATGGTTGACGAAAAAGCTGATGTAAACGCTGCTGTAGCTGGCCGAGTACCAGCCGGAAGCGTTCTTTATAAGCGTCGTACAGGTCAACCTGTTGTACTTAAGAAGAAAGTAATGTTGACCGGTAACCACATTACTGACGCACAACCGAGCTTTGATGAATACAGTCGTCCGCAAGTAAGTATTGGTCTAGATGCGAAAGGCGGCACCATCTTCTCGCAAGTGACTCGTAAGAATGTAAACAAGCCAATGGCGACGTTGTTTATCGAGTACAAAGACAGTGGCAAGCGTAACCCTGATGGCACGGTTAAACTGAAGAAAATAGAAGAAGTTATTTCAGTTGCTACCATCAATGAACCTTTAGGACGTAAGTTTGTAATCAATGGTCTAGGGCTTGAAGAAGCACAAGATCTTGCACTTTTACTTCGTGCTGGTGCCTTGATTGCGCCTGTAACGATTGTAGAAGAACGCACAATTGGTCCAAGCCTTGGTCAAGAGAACATCGATAACGGTCTTCAAGCGATGCTTTGGGGCACGGCAATTGTTCTTATCTTCATGCTGATTTACTACCGTGCCTTTGGCTTTATTGCCAACCTTGCATTGGGTTTAAACTTAGTGATGGTTGTTGGCGTTATGTCAATGTTAGGCGCTGTACTTACATTGCCGGGCATTGCAGGTATGGTATTGACCATTGGTATGGCGGTTGATGGCAACGTGCTTATCTATGAGCGTATTCGTGAAGAATTACGTGCAGGACGCAGTGTTCAACAGGCAATCAGCGAAGGTTACGGCAACGCATTCTCAACCATTGCAGATGCAAACATCACTACGTTCTTAACGGCGTTGATTTTATTTGCTATCGGTACGGGTGCAGTTAAAGGCTTTGCGGTAACTCTGATGATTGGTATTGCAACCTCTATGTTCACAGCAATTGTCGGTACACGTTCAATTGTAAACGCTATCTGGGGCGGTAAGCGTCAGAAGACGCTGAGCATCTAGGGAGAGATTGATTATGTTTCAGATTTTAAATTTTAAAGGCACAGTCAATTTCTTACGTCACGCTGTTCCAATCAGTATTTTGTCGATGGTGTTAATTGCAGCTTCGTTTTTATCGCTAGCAACTAAGGGCATTAACTGGGGCTTAGATTTTACTGGTGGTACAGTTGTTGAGCTTGAGTTTGACCATGCGGTTGACTTAACAAAACTTCGTGCAAACCTTGATCATGAAAGTACTCAAGGTGCTGTGATTCAAAACTTTGGTTCTACTCGTGATGTGCTTATTCGCCTTCAAGTTAAAGAAGGTGTAAAAAGTGACGTTCAAGTGGCTGAAGTGATGAAAGTCGCTAAAGTGCTTGATGAAGGTGTAATTCAAAAACGTGTCGAATTCGTAGGCCCACAGGTTGGTAAAGAACTTGCTGAACAAGGTGGTCTTGCGGTTCTTATTGCACTGATTTGTATTCTGATATACGTATCGTTCCGATTCGAGTGGCGTCTAGCGGCTGGCTCGGTTGCAGCACTAGCGCACGACGTTATTGTAACTTTGGGTGTGTTTTCAGTATTGCAGCTTGAATTTGATTTGACTGTACTTGCAGGGTTATTGACGGTTGTAGGTTATTCACTTAACGATACTATTGTTGTTTATGACCGTATTCGTGAAAACTTCTTGAAAATGCGTAAAGGCTCTTCTGAAGATGTAGTGAATACCTCGATTACGCAAACTATGAGCCGTACAGTAATTACAACATTAACGACGTTAATTACTGTTATTGCTCTGTTCTTGAAGGGTGGCGAAATGATTCATGGTTTTGCGACAGCATTGCTAATGGGTATTATCGTAGGTACTTATTCATCAATCTACGTGGCAAGTTATTTAGCGATTCGTTTAGGAATTAATCGTGAGCATATGATGCCAGTTGAGATTGAAAAAGAAGGTGCTGATCAGCCCTCTATGATGCCTTAGCGGTTCTTAGTACAAAAAAGCCACCTTTTAGGTGGCTTTTTTAATGTCTGAAGCTGAAGTACTGCACTTTAGTCTTCAGAAGTTTCATTTGCTAATAGCGGCCAACCACCTAAACTTTTCCACTTGTTTACGATATGGCAGAAAAGTTCAGCGGTTCTTTCAGTATCATAAAGTGCTGAATGTGCTTCTTTATTATCGAAAGGAATACCTGCAAACTGGCAAGCTTTTGCTAAAACAGTGTGACCTAAAGCGAGCCCAGATAGTGCTGCGGTATCAAAAGTAGCAAACGGGTGAAACGGTGTCCTCTTAATGCTATTTCTTTCTAAGGCTTTGGTTACAAAGCCATGATCAAATGCTGCATTATGGGCAACAATGATACTTCGATGACAATCTGAAGCTTTTTGAGCTTTTTTGACCTCTTTGACTATCTCTTTGAACGCCGTTTTTTCATCTACGGCGCCACGAAGCGGGTTAGTTGGGTCTATTCCGTTAAAAGCTAATGCTTCAGGTTCAAGATTCGCACCTTCAAAGGGCTCTATATGGTAATGCAAGGTTCTGTCTAGCACGAGTTCACCATGCTCATCCATCTTTAATAACGTTACGGCAATTTCTAAAAGCGCATCTGTTTCTTTATTGAATCCCGCAGTTTCTACATCAATAACCACAGGGAAGTAGCCACGGAATCGATTTTTTAATAGGTTATGTTCTGCTATATCGCTCATTATTTGCCGAAGTTTGATAAATCATTATTGCAACATATTATCTGTTATTGCTGCTTAAGTGTCATGTGTGATTGATTGTTTTATGCACTAAAGCTTCGAAAAAACTGGTCGATAACAAAAGTAATATCAAAAAAAGAGAAATATTATGCTGCGACGAATATTATTGACTGCTTTATGCTGTGCTCCGCTTACGGTGAGCGCAGAGCTTCGTCATTTTGTTGCTTCTCTTGATAACTCCCAATGGCGGATCACACAGAATAATCCAGTCTCTTGCCAGTTAGAGCATA
The DNA here is from genome assembly GCF_016900895.1 of Parashewanella hymeniacidonis. Lineage (GTDB taxonomy): Bacteria > Pseudomonadota > Gammaproteobacteria > Enterobacterales > Shewanellaceae > Parashewanella > Parashewanella hymeniacidonis. The sequence goes on along the minus strand of NZ_JAFEUN010000047.1, from coordinate 18,626 downwards.
ATATTCCTATGTATGGTAATGCGGTTTTTTCCAGTCAAGCTAGTAAGAAGTTGAACTTAGACTTCATGTTAGAAATGTGGAGAAAACCTGAAAAGGTTACAAAGGCTGAATTGGTCAGTCGTGCTCCTATTTGGCGCCCAGGGATTCCAGACAAAAAACTGACTGAAATAACTTATCAAAGATATTTTAATGGTGAAGTGCCAAAAGCCGAAGCTTGGACAATGCTAAATGAGTTGTCTAAGGGGATGCAACCTACCTTCTATTATGCTGATTGGTATAATAAGTTTGAACGAGTGGCAGTAGGGTTATCTGCAGCAAATTTTCATCACAAATACAGCCAATTTCAGCGTTGTTTATCAAATCTGTTACCTTATTCATTCAATGATATAGCTTTTACGGTATTGAATTTCAAATCAAACAGTACTGAATTAACTCGGTTTTCAAAGCAACAAATGGATCGCATTCAAGAGTACCTATCTTACGAGCCGGAAGTTGAGTTGGTTCTAGTGGATGCTTATACCGACAGTTATGGTGGTCGTAGTGCGAATAAACGAGTTTCTACGCGCCGTGCCGACATGATAAAAAAATACCTTATGGAAAGTGGGATCCAACAAAATCGGATCGTAACAAAAGGTCACGGTGAAGAAAGGCATGTAGCAGCCAATGATACGCTAGCTGCAAGAGCTAAGAATAGACGTGTGATTATTCAAATCAATAAAAATGGTTAAGCTTATCTGATTATTTCGTTCAATTTTAATTGACTATTATGGGTTGAATTCTTTGAATTTACTCCAGATACTTTGGCGAATAGACTTGTAATTAAATTCAGGAATCCTAGATAAAAATAAGTGATAGGCAAATTCAGAAACCGCTTTCTTATTACTGAACCCGCTTTGTTTTAACTCTATTAGTTCCTCACTCATGTTGTCATCACTTTTCTCAAAGATAATGCTTAAATCTTTAGTGTGTTGCAGTATTTCAAAAGTGGCACTTTCTGAACCTTGGATTACAGCAACAGTTAATGGAACATAAGCTAAATCACCATTAGTAAATGCTGAAATGCTGAGGTTTGCAGACTGCTTTATAAGTTGCCTGATCATTTCTGCAGAGTCTTTAAACGCTGCAATGTGTAAGCAGGTATAACCATTCCAAGATGTACCTTCACCATTGATGCGTGTATTAAGCATTGTTATAGGGAATACTTGTATAGCATCTACAGAGTTGTGTTTTACTGCAATATGGGCAGCATTGAGTCCTTGGTTATTTGTTTGTGATTGTGCGTCTTCAAGTTGAGTAAGAAGTAGTTTACAAATAGCTTTTTTGTTTAAGCTTGCTGCATACATTAATGGTGTATAACTAAAGTAAGAAGAAGATGAGGAATTAATTGCTTCAGATAGTAAACTTTTTTGTATTCCCATTACTTTGAGTGCTTCGAACGAGTCATTTTCAATTGCAATATGTACCGCTGTCAAACCTTGTTCTGTTCGATGCATTAACTCATCTTGACAATATGAAATCATTGCTCCGACGGCCTTAGAATTATTGAGTCTTGCAGCTTCCATGAAAGGATTAAATTTTGTAGAGCGCTTGAAACACTCTGTGATATAGGCTTTGGGCAAGCTTTTAATCACTAAGCCGGAGTTATGCTCAGCAGCTAACATTACAAGGTTAATACTTTCATCTTTAAGAAGTGCTGAAAATTGTTTTTTATATTGACACTTCTTCAATAAAAAAATCACCATTTCGCCTTGATTGTTTTCGACTGCAGTACAAAGAAGTTCTTTCAAACCTTGAGCTGTAGTGGTGAGAGAAACCCCCCTTTGAAAAGCTGTCTCAACGAACTTGATTTTTCCTGATTTAACGGCAAAATAAAGCGAATTTTTACCTCTAGGGTTAGATGACAACGCTTGAATGTTAGCTCCCTCTTTAGCTAAGACTTTAAAAACGTCAACATGTCCGTTAGTTGCGGCAATATGTATTGGGGCCTGACCATTACTATCTCTGGCGGATACTTGTTCAACGCTTACTCCTTTGCTGAGCTCTTTGAAATAAAAACCTGATGCTGCAGCTAAATGAAAAATTGTTTGGCCTTGCTCACCATAGTTGCTATCCAAATCGGCATGCTTTATGGCTACAGATAAATACTTGCCTTGGTATATTGTTGGTGAACTACAAATTGCAGCCATAAGAGGTTTATCTTTACTCACTGGCGACGAAAAATCGAAATCAGGCCAGGTTTCTAGGCATTTATCCAACATTTGGAATTGCCCGAGTGTTAATGCAAGTCCTATAGGCGTTTCGTTATTATTATCTTTTGAGTCGAGAAAGCTTTTTGATTTGCCTAGAAGTATTGAGACTATACTCTCTTTTCCTTCAGCAACGGCTAAATGTAAGCCACTTCTACCGGTTTGTGCCTCGCAAGCACTAAGGTCAAGGTGTGAACATTTTAATAGTTCTGTTAAAAATGGTTTTTTACCCGTTTTACAAACCATGAGTAAAGGCGACAATCCATTACTGTCAAAATGGTTGATAAGTTCATCATCGGTGTGTAAAGAAATTAACTCCTTTAAAATCTCTGTTCCTTGGCAATCACAAGCAAGGTGAAATGCCGTTTGATAAGAGTCATTTTTATCTTCAATGACTGTAGGGCAGTGCCTTAAGAACCATTCTGCTTGCGCTTTATTTCCATTCATGACCGCACATAAGAAAGGAGTGCTACCGTCCACTTTTTCTCGGCAGCTTTCTTTCAAGTTGTTGAGAGGTCTTAATGGCTCTAAATATTCAGTTGTTTTATGTTTAATGGCTTTATGCATGAGTTCAGAGAGTATTGAATTACTTTTTTCTATTTTGCCTCTTGCCAATTCAAAAAGTGTCTTATAGCATTTCGGCTTTCCTTCGCTGACGGCAGTGACTACACTTTCAACATAGAGTGAACTCTTTAGTTTTTTTGTTACACCATTTTGGTGAAGAAATACGATTAATTCAGGGTTATCATCTTCAACAGCTTTATTCCATATCACTTCTAATTCATCGGCAGACACATTCGGATTAAGTAATTCAACGTTTAATTTTAAATGATCAGAGCTGTTGAGTTGGAAAAAAGCTTTGTTGAAACTATTTTTGATGAGTTGTGACTGTGATTCATCAAAGAGTACTAGTTTAGGATCAATAGTTTCCATTCGAGCTTGTAATTCATCAAGTGTTTTGGCTCCTTGTAAGTTTTTGCAGAATTGCTGATGAATGTAGGATATAAAGTTTAATTCCTTGCCTATTGCGGAAGTTATTAAATCTTTACCTGTCAGAAGTTCGATTATTTTTATGAGTTCTTCGCTACTTTTGTGGGCGACTAGAGCTTTAAATTTTGACTGATGTTTCTCGCAGAGTTCTCTATATTTTATTGAGTCTTGAGTGCAGAAATCGGGAATAGATACCAGTAAGTCAACGGCGCCTTCAATATCCTTTAAGTCATCAATTTCGCTACATAAGTGGTTGAAGCAAAGCTCTTGTAGAGATTTTTTCAGGTCTTTTGAGCTGTCTGGTAACGATTGAGCGATGTAGTGAATGTCTTGAGAACTAAAATGTTGAGTACCGATAAAATGTTTAATTGCAGTGAATAACTTATCTTTAAACTTTGAACAACAATCATAATTAAAAGTTTTTAACAGTTTTATTAAATGCTCCAACTTATTACTAGATTCACTTTCATTATTTTTAATGGCTTCTAACCTTCTCATCAAATTTTCTGATTCAATAGTCTGTGCAAGCTCTAAAAAATCAAAATCAATACAAGGAGGAAAACCGTCAACATGTTTAGTTTTGTCATGCCCTTGAAAATGATGGTACAGCATTGCTTTAATACCGCTTTTGACTGCTTTAGGAAGACCTACTGCACTAGCTAGCTCTCTTAAGTATTGAGAAAAAGAAGTGGAATCATGTGTACATAATAGAAGGTGCCTATTAAACAAAAGTAGTTGCTTGTCACTTGCATTATCCAACATTGGTTTTGCATTAGCTAGCTCTGCTAATGGTGTAGGAGACTCAGTTTCATGGGAAGAGCCGCAATAGAAAACCGAATCGGAGTGGCACCAAATTACATCGTCGTCCTGTTGAAATTGAACACCGTTTTCATCATCAGGTTTTAAGAGCGGGCAAGCCCTATGAATCAATGCAATGTATAAAACTTTTGCTAAGTGCCTTGATTTCTTCAGATACTGAGAGTCATGAGTAAAATGCTCATGTGTTACTGAAGAAAAAGGGATGCAGTTCTCAATATGAGCTTCGTCAAAAGATTCAAGTTTTTTTATTTTTTCTAAATTTTCAAGAGTGAACGACTTACTCCAATCCATGGAAACTTGTAAAATTAAAGAGCCTGAACACATTGTATCATTGAGTATTTGAGTATATTGCTCAATAACTGATTGACTAATACCCCCGAGAGACGTTTCTTCAATAGAAAGTGGGTAGCCATTACGTAATGCAATACGATTTAGCTGTTCATCTGTTACCTCATCGGAAAACCTTTTTCTAAAATTTGTTTTTGCTTCTTTGAGGAGTCTTGTTTCTGCATTCGCTAAAAGGTCACTGAGTTTAGCTTTATTAAAGTTTAAAGATATGACTAATCGTTCTAGTTCAACAGAGCGGGGGGTGCTATTTAATTGCTTAGATAGTGCAGTAAGAACTTCTACTTTTTTTGCTTTTTGAACTTCGCTTGAAGTAAGTAGTGAATTTAGATGACAGAGTTGAGATTTTAATTTGCGGTATCGAATCGACGTCAAAGAGAGCCCACTAATATGGGAATAAAGTATATTAACAACGCTAGAATACTGGGGTAAGTGCGACTCAAAGTGTGATTCTAGCGCTCGCTTCTGATCAGTGAGTGTTTTATCAATATTACTTAGAGAAAACTCCTCGTAAACACCTTCACCCTTATCGGGAGTCTTGCAAACTACCCAAATATCATCAGGAGGGGATTTTGTATTGAATCCAGTAGCTACAGACATAAGTAAGTCAATCTAAGGGGTATAATGAAAAATAATAACTTAACCTTTTTCTGAAACGTTAGTTAATGATTGTTAATGTAATAGATAAGTTAGTTAATGATTGTTAATGTAATAGATAAGTTAGTTAATGATTGTTAATGTAATAGATAAAAAAAAAGCCCACTTAAAGTAAGCGGGCAAAGTAATGCACAATACAATCAACAAATTGAAGGTAGGGAAGTCAGTATAAAAGAACCAGAGAAATCAGCCGTGCTTGGCACACCTGATAAATGTTCTTGTTTTCATAACTTGCTTATTCAGCGAGTCCTTCCTGAAAACAAATGTATTTTATTGTTGCTTTGGTTATTCAACAAGCGAGAAAAACTATCTATTTGGATTAGAAAAACTAATGGAACTATTTTGTGTTAAATTAAAAATTTTCACCTCAAACCTTGATAGTAAAGGGTTTTGCTGCTGACTGCATAATTAGTCACTTCTGGTTACTATTAATTTAACTTGTGTTTTGGGTGAGGGTTTAACATTTTGAATAGAGCGTTAATTTTCATAAAAAAGTAATACTCAAATAAAAAGAAGAAGCAAAAGTGAGCATTATCAGTTCACAAAGAATTAACTCTTCGAAATACACCAGCAATCTCAGCAGAATCAATTCACAAAGCGCATCGCAATAGGTATAGTTAACGTTTTATTGTTTAAGAATCTTTATTTGGTTTTATGTTTTCTTGGCCTATTTCCGTTTATTACGAAGACACTGATGCAGGTGGGGTTGTTTATCACTCTAACTATTTAAACTTTTTTGAGCGCGCACGCACAGAATGGTTTAAAAGTTTTGGTATAAATCAGAGCAAATTGCTCAAGCAAGACATCGCATTTGTTGTTAAACGTTGTGATATTGATTTTAAAGTTGCAGCTAAGTTTGAACAAAATCTAATTGTGGTGTCTAAGATTATAGAAATGAAAAAAGCTTCAGTTACCTTCCAACAGTCTTTAGTTGATGACAATGGAAAATGTTACTGTGAAGCTTCTGTAGTTGTTGCTTGTATCGCATTATCAAAAAAGCGCCCAAAAGCAATCCCACAAAATATCGTTCAGGAGTTAATGAGTGCACGCTGATATTTCTTTTCTAGGCTTGTTTTTACAAGCGAGTTTACTTGTAAAGTTGGTAATGCTGACCCTTTTGGCTTTATCAGTAATGTCTTGGGCTGTCATTATTCAACGTCGAAGGTTATTAACGTCAGCTAAAAAACATTCCCTACAATTTGAAGACCGATTCTGGTCTGGCGTTGATTTAAATAATCTCTTTAAAGAGCTTTCTGCGAGAGGTGACGATAACAAAGGTATGGGGAATTTGTTTGTTACTGGTTTCAAAGAATACTCACGATTAATGAAAATCAGTGGCAATATGCCTGAAGCGGTAATGGATGGTACCGGCAGAGCTATGCGCGTTTCATTGTCGCGTGAAATTGATCAGCTCGAAACTCATTTACCGCTATTAGCAACCATTGGTTCAACAAGCCCATATATCGGTCTATTTGGTACTGTATGGGGAATCATGAATTCCTTTATTGCGCTGGGTGCAGTTGAAAACGCAACATTAGCGATGGTCGCTCCAGGTATTGCTGAAGCTTTGATTGCAACGGCAATGGGTTTATTTGCAGCGATTCCTGCTGTTATCGCTTATAACCGATTTACCACTCACGTTGAAAAGTTGGAAATGTCATATGTAAACTTTATGGAAGAGTTTTCAAGCATTCTTCATCGTCAAGCCTACAGCAAGAAGGAGCAGGCTTAATGCAGGTATATCAACGTAAGCGTCGTCGACCCGTCGCTGAAATCAATGTGGTGCCGTACATTGATGTAATGTTGGTACTGTTGATTATTTTTATGGTTACTGCACCGATTGTAAGTCAAGGTGTTAAAGTCGACCTCCCATCGGCAAAGGCTGAAGTTTTGCCTGCAGATAGCAAGCCGCCTATTGTTGCTTCCATTGATGCACAGGGTGACTATTTTTTAAATGATGGCGATGGTGCTGCAAGTGCTCCAAAAACATTAGAGAGTATTGCTATTTCTGTTGCTGCACTTATACAAATTGAACCAGAAAGACCGGTGGTTGTGAAAGCTGATAAGAATATTCCTTACGATCGTGTGATTCAATTGATGACAACATTGCAAAGCGCAGGTGTACCGTCTGTAGGACTTATGACTGATTCTCCGGAGGAGAAATAGATGGCCGATAAGTCTTCATTTTCAGTCCCTTTAATTGTTTCTTTAGTGGTTCATGTCGGTGTTATTGCTGCGCTAGCTGTGAGTGTTAATTTTGACGAGAAACCGAAAGCACTTCCACAAGCTGCTTCGGCTCCAGCCATAAAAGCTGTTGTAGTGAATCAACAAGAAGTTGAGGCGCAAATCGCTAAAATTCGCAAACAAAAAGCGGATGCTGCTCAACAAGAGCGTGATCGTCAAGCTGAAGTTAAGCGAAAGCTTGATGAAGCACGAAAAGCACGCGAACAAGAGCAGAATAAAATTAAAAAGCTTGAACAACAGCGCAAGCAGAAACAAAATGAAGCAGATAAAGCGGCGGCTGCAGCTAAAGCAGCTAAGTTAAAGCAGCAACAAGAGAAACAAAAAGCAGCTCAAGCTGAAAAGCAACGCAAACAAAAAGAGCAAGAGCGTCGTGTGGCGGAGAAAGCAGCCAAAGCAGCCGCAGATAAACGTAAACGTGAAGAAGCGGCAGCAAAAAAAGCGGCTGATGAGCGCAAGCGCAAAGAGGCTGCTGAACGAAAACGAAAAGCCGATGCAGCTCGTAAAGCTCAACAAGAAAAGGAGCTTGCAGATGCATTAGCGCAAGAGCAAGCGTCACTTAATAAAACGAGAAGTCGACAAGTATTAAGTGAAGTTGAAAAATATAAGGCGCTTATTTCACAAACCATCCAGCGTAATCTTGTTATCGACCAATCGATGCAAGGTAAAAGCTGTCGTGTAAACATTCGCTTAGCTCAAGACGGCTTTGTTATTTCTGCAAATGTACTTGGTGGAGATACCATTGTTTGCCGTGCTGCGAAAGCGGCTATTTCGAAAGCTGGTCGATTACCGGTTTCGCCGGATGCGAATGTTTATAACGAGATGAAAGATATAAATTTAAAAGTTTCGCCTGAAATAAATTAGTTATATTTTTGAAATTACGAGATTTCAATTGAGGATCAATATGAAAACACTTGGGAAGTGGCTATTTTTATTTATTGTTGTTATTTCAACACCAGTAAAAGCTGCATTAGATATTGTGATTACAGACGGCGTTGATGCAGCAAGGCCAATTGCTGTCATGCCTTTTGTTTGGGATGGACCCGGTCAAGCACCGCAACAACTTGCTGATGTTGTTAAGTCTGACTTAACAAGAAGTGGTACTTTTAGTCCATTAAATGGTTTGTCATTACCGAAGGGTAATATGAGTAGTATTGCTGATTTTACCAGCAGTCAGTGGGCGAGTGTGGAAGCAGAAGCGCTTTTAGTCGGTCATGTTAAACCGTATGGTAATGATAAATACCAAGTTAGCTTTCAATTGATTGATTTGATTAAGTCACAATTGCCACAAGATAAAAAGTTATTGAATCCACAAGATTTGGTACTTGATAGCAGCGAAGTGTTGATTTCTGAAAAGCAGTTTCGTTCATATGCTCATATGATCAGTAACAGAGTTTACGAGAAACTTACGGGTATCCGTGGTGCTTTCTTAACTCGAATTGCTTATGTCGTTGTTGATCGAAGTCAGCCATCACCATATCAGCTTATGATTGCTGACTATGATGGTTATAATGAAACCATGTTACTACGTTCTAAGGAGCCATTGATGTCTCCAACGTGGTCACCAGATGGTCGTAAACTCGCTTATGTTTCGTTTGAAAACCGTAAAGCTGAAATTGTTATCCAAGATATCTTTACTCAACAGCGCCAAGTTGTAAGTAGTTACAGAGGTATTAATGGAGCACCGAGTTTCTCACCTGATGGTAGAAAACTCGCTTTGACGCTTTCAAAAGACGGCCAGCCAGATATTTATATTTTAGATATCGCAACCAAGCGTTTACGTAGAATTACTCATCATTATGCTATTGATACTGAAGCATCTTGGTTCCCTGATGGTAAATCGTTAGTATTTACCTCTGAAAGGGGAGGTAGACCACAGCTTTACAAAGTGAATTTAGCGTCAGGCAAAATAAGTCGTCTTACTTTTGAGGGGGAATGGAACCTTGGGGGCGAAGTTACACCAGACGGTCAAAGTATGGTTTTTGTAAACCGCACTAACGGCAAGTTTCATATCGCAAGAATGGATTTGAAAACACGATTTATACAGGTTTTGACCAAAACTCATTTAGATGAGTCGCCAAGTATTGCGCCTAACGGCACTATGGTAATATATGGTACAGTATTCCAAGGAAAGCAGGTTCTCGCAGCCGTGTCTATGGATGGTCGCTTTAAAGCAAGATTGCCGGTCGGTCAGGGTGAAGTAAAATCTCCAGCCTGGTCACCATTTTTACAATATTAATTTAAAAGGAACAGATGATGGATCTGAATAAGACGTTAAAAGCTATGTTAGTAGCACTACCAGTTTTAGCGATCAGTGCATGTAGCTCAACTTCTGACTCAGAGTCAGCTCACGGAGCTGGTACAAATGGTACTAATGGCACTGAAATTAGCGGCAATGGTGTTGAAACCGGCAGCGCAAATGCGATTCTGACTCCAGAAGAAAGGCAAGCAAAACAAGAAGCTGAGCTTCGTCAAGAAAACATAATTTTCTTTAAATTCGACCGCAGTGCTATCCAAGGTCGTTATGCTGATATTTTACAAGCACATGGTAACTATCTTCTTGAGCACCCAAACGTAAAAGTGCTTATTGAAGGTCACACTGATGAGCGTGGCACTCCTGAGTACAACATCGCACTGGGTGAGCGTCGTGCTAAGTCTGTAATGAAGTACCTACAGGGTATGGGTGTGCAGCCAAGCCAAATGAGTGTTGTGAGCTACGGTGAAGAAAAACCACTTGATGATTCTCACACTGAAGCGGCATTTTCTAAGAACCGTCGTGCAGTTTTAGTTTACTAATATACTTAATCAAAACAGATTAAAGTAAGTCAGGAGTGACATAATGAAAAAAGCCGTATTACTTACGGCAATTTTCCTAAGCGTAGGCGCAGCACATGCTGCGCCTTCGCCTGTTGAGGATATTGCTGGTGGATCAAGTAATGATCGCCTTGCTCGTTTAGAACGAATTGTAAAAGCTCGCCAACAAGCGTCTTTGGAAACACAGCAACGCTTGGAACAGTTGCAACGTGAGGTACAAGACTTACGTGGTTTGAATGAGCAGCAGGCTTATCAAATTGAGCAAATGCTACAACGTCAACGTCAGCTTTATGATGAAATTTCGAAGCTACAGGCTCAGCCTGCTACCTCGGCTGTTTCTACTTCGACAGAAGCCGCAACAAATACAAATGATGTTGCTACATCTACTACTTTGTCTGAGACCGATAGTTATCAGAGAGCTGTTAACCTGGTTCTTAAGTCAAGAACGTATGATGAAGCTATCCCTGCGTTTCAAGAGTTCATAAAAACCTACCCTGATTCATCTTATGCTGCTAATGCTAATTATTGGTTAGGGCAGTTGTTGTTCAATAAAGGGCAACTCAAAGAGGCAAAGTCAGCGTTTCAAACTGTAATTAACAAGCATTCAGATTCTAGCAAGAGTCCTAACAGTATGATGAAGCTTGGCAAAATTGCCGAACAGCAAAATGATAAAGCACTTGCTGCACGTTATTATCGCCGCGTATTAAATGAGTACCCAAAAAGCTCAGATGCCATCCTAGCTAAAAAAAGCTTAGCCTCTCTTAAATAAATTGTGATCTTGAAGCGCTTTTTTGCTCTTCAAGATTAGAAAAAATACAGGCTTAGGCTGTTTTTCGGTCAAACAAAAAAAAAACCGATTATTGCACTTGCATGAGAAATGGAAAACGGTATTATAGGCGCCCTCAGCACGGCATGGCCGAGTTGATATAAAAAGTGGGTCGTTAGCTCAGTCGGTAGAGCAGTTGGCTTTTAACCAATTGGTCGAAGGTTCGAATCCTTCACGACCCACCATTTCTTGAACCATTCAGGAATTAAAACTAAAAGATGGGTCGTTAGCTCAGTCGGTAGAGCAGTTGGCTTTTAACCAATTGGTCGAAGGTTCGAATCCTTCACGACCCACCACTTCTTGAACCATTCAGGAATTAAAACTAAAAAATGGGTCGTTAGCTCAGTCGGTAGAGCAGTTGGCTTTTAACCAATTGGTCGAAGGTTCGAATCCTTCACGACCCACCACTTCTTGAACCATTCAGGAATTAAAACTAAAAGATGGGTCGTTAGCTCAGTCGCTTTCTTTATAAAGCTAGGGCAGTTGGCTTTTAACCAATTGATAGAAGGTTAAAATCCTTTACGAAGTACCATTTCTTGAACCATTCAGGAATTAAAACTAAAAAATGGGTCGTTAGCTCAGTCGGTAGAGCAGTTGGCTTTTAACCAATTGGTCGAAGGTTCGAATCCTTCACGACCCACCATTTCTTGAACCATTCAGGAATTAAAACTAAAAAATGGGGCGTTAGCTCAGTCGCTTTCTTTATAAAGCTAGGGCAGTTGGCTTTTAACCAATTGATAGAAGGTTAAAATCCTTTACGAAGTACCACTTCTTGAACCATTCAGGAATTAAAACTAAAAAATGGGTCGTTAGCTCAGTCGCTTTCTTTATAAAGCTAGGGCAGTTGGCTTTTAACCAATTGATAGAAGGTTAAAATCTTTTACGAAGTACCATTTCTTGAACCATTCAGGAATTAAAACTAAAAGATGGGACGTTAGCTCAGTCGCTTTCTTTATAAAGCTAGGGCAGTTGGTTTTTAACCAATTGATAGAAGGTTAAAATCCTTTACGAAGTACCACTTCTTGAACCATTCAGGAATTAAAACTAAAAAATGGGTCGTTAGCTCAGTCGGTAGAGCAGTTGGCTTTTAACCAATTGGTCGAAGGTTCGAATCCTTCACGACCCACCATTCCTTAATGTTGCATCTAGTCATTATTAGGAATTAAAACTACCTGATGGGTCGTTAGCTCAGTTGGTAGAGCAGTTGGCTTTTAACCAATTGGTCGAAGGTTCGAATCCTTCACGACCCACCATCTTGTTTATTTTCTGTTGAAATTCCATAATCAAATTAATATTCGTTTAGTTGATTATCAAGCTCTGATAAGTCATACTCGACTAGTTCTAATGCTGCTTCGTTACTGTACATTGCCTCAGCTTCAAGAATTTCTCGTCGAGGATTTTCCTGATCAAACCCTTCTAGACTGCTGTGACTTACAGCCGGACCAAGTCTGAAATTCGTTCTATCATTGTTCCATGAAACTTGATCGATATCCCATTGAGGGTGCTTAAATTTAGAATGAATGATGTATTCTGTAGGTATAGTATTTCTTGAGAAATACTCTTCAACAGTATGAAGAGTTGATCGACCAGTTCGATCACTGAATGATTTCTTCACGCTATTATTCTCTCTAGATCTGAAAATTGATGTAGCGTTTAGATGCGTATCTGTTGAGATTTCGAACTTTTTTGATTTTCCTTTATATGTTATTTCCATTGTAAATAGATTTGTTTTTTCTTGATGTCATTTGAATACAACTTTTTCAGTATCAATTAATCCTTGCAGTTGTTCTACCGATTTTATCGCCATAATATTATTAATCGAATGAGTAAAACTACTCTATAGCACCACAGTAACCATTCACCAGCCCCGTATTGACTTTTCAAATAAACAGTGAAACTTACTTGCGGGGTGGTACTTGTGTCACAAAACAATGGCAAGCTTGTAGTTATAAATGCCAATAAACGGGAGTTTGAGATTGTCAATACCCCTCTGGTGAATGCTTACGCACCACATACCATTTCTAGATTAATTAAATTTTGTTAATCAAAAAAATGCACAAAAAAGCCCGCTTGGAAAGTGGGCTCAGATACATAATTAAACAGGATTACATTTTATAAGTTACACCCATGTAGAATTGGCGTCCAATAGTGTCATATACCTCAGGAACCGTTCCCGCATCGTTTCCTTGGTAAATGCTCACAGGCTTTTCATCAGTAAGGTTTTTGATACCTAGTGTGGCTTTAAACTCATCTGAGAGGAAGTAGGTCGCAGCAACATTGTGATAAAGCACAGACTCTGCTTTCTCATCGTTAAGTAAGTTTGTCATTTCACCTAGGTAACGATTTGAGTAAGAAACACTCCAATTCTCAGCTTTCGCAACGATATTAAAATTATTTTTGTATTCTGCGTAACCGCCGTAGTTACCACTGATGGTACCAGTGTAATCAACATCGTCTTGCTCAAACTTAATTAAATGAGTGGTATCGTTATTAATTCTCCAGTCTAATCCCAATGCTTCAAATTGATATTGAATATTCATATCAATACCGCTGGTGTCTTGATAACCTACGTTTGTTAAAGGGCTCGTTAGGTTATTTAAATTGCCATCTGGAGTGATATTAAATGTTTCGCACGCTGCAACATCACCTGCGAAGCATTGATTTAGTCCAACCTGCACGTCCATACGAGCGATAGCATTGTCGATATTAAACTTCCACCAGTCTAATGTCAGTGATAAGCCTTCAATTGCTTCTGGTGAATATACAAAACCTGCTGTGTATGAAGTGGACTCTTCTGCAGTGAGATCTGCGTCAGAGGTATAATTCACAAGGATTTGCGGATCCTCTTCATTTCCCCACGGATCATCCAAGTAATCAAACGAACCAACATTACCACCGAATAGTTCACTAACGTTTGGTGCTCTAAAACCAGTCGCTGCAACGGTTCTTAACATTAACTCATCTGTTGCTGCATAGGTGAGTCCCATTTTCCAAGTACTTGCATTACCGAATGTGGAATAGTCATCAAAACGAAGTGCAAATTCACCTGTCAGTTTTTCACTGAATGGAATGCTGAGTTCTTGGTAGACGGAAATAACATCATAGCTGCCTTTGGTTGGGTCCTGTTGTGCAGATGATCCTTCACCACGCTGAACTATTTCGTCCGGAGTGAAAAAGCCACTATCACGGCGATATTCAGCACCAATTGCATAACCAACAGCACCTGCATCTAGGTCAAAAGCTTCACCACTAATGACTGCAGAAACCAAGTGTTGGTCATTACCACCGTCTGCAACTTGTGTATAGCTGACGTCATTGATGTGAGCGGAATTATCACCATAGAACCAATCTTGTTGGTTTTCGTAGATGGAGTTTTCCATGTTTACGGCATTGATTGAGTTGTATACCTTGCTGGTTGCATCATTACGACCGTATGTGTACGACAGATCCCAAGTAATGCCTGTATGAACATCGATGAGACCTGCTAAACCAAGAGAGGCACGAACAGTATCTGTTTCTTGTTGAGAAATACGGCTACCAGCATTTGTCATACGCTGACGATACTCAATTTGGCCATTGTTTGGTTCGATTCCACCATCGGTCATTTTTTGATCAAGAGTGATACATTTAGCGGGATCTACGTTTTCTTCACCACAAACATCCAACATTACCGATGCTGGTTGTGGTGCCATCATTTGTTCTGATTCACGTCGAGTGTAAAGAAGATCACCCGTGAGAGTAATTTCGTTATCCAGTTCATTAACCATGTTGGCAAAGAAACTGTACTTTTTACTTGGAGTTTGTAACCAGCTATCTTGTGTGTAGTCGTAGCCTTCAGTACGAGCGACCCAATTTCCATCTTTGTCTTTGACTTTTCCACCCAAAGAACCTTCAGGAACAAAAGAACTTGAGCCAGCGGGTACCCAATCACGGTCGCCTTGCATTGCACCTTTTCTATCTGTGTACGACAATCCGAAAGTATAATTACCTGTATCTGTATTGAAGCCGTATAAACCGCTTAATTCAAGGTTTTCAGCGTCACTTTCAGAACTGATACTACCGTTTAAATCTACCTGTAACCCTTCAAAGTCTTTACGAGTAATGATGTTAACCACACCCGCAATCGCATCTGAACCGTAAACCGCTGATGCACCATCTTTTAAGATCTCTACACGTTGAATCATAGCTACAGGAATTGTGTTCAAGTCAACTGCGCTGTCTGCACCGGTACCTGAACTGACCATTCTGCGTCCATTTAATAGAACCAGAGTTCGGTTGGCTCCCATACCTCTTAAGTCTACCTGTGCAGAGCCACCTGAACCGTTATTCGATGTTGCACCAAGTGCCGCACCTGCCATAGAGGGTTGTGACTGTAAAATCTCATCAACAGACGTGTAACCTTCTGTACGAATAGTTTGAGAGTTAATCACTGCTACTGGTGATGCAGTTTCCATATCTTGGCGTTGAATGCGTGAGCCTGTAACTTGGATACGTTCAACACTTGCAGCTTGTTCATTTTCTACTTCAACTTCGTCTGCAGCAATGGCAGAATGACTGATTGAAGCGAAAAGTGAAATTTGAATTGCTCGAGATAAAACTGAATATTGTTTCATTTACGAATCCCTGAATATTTATAATTTTTATGTTAACCAACTTTGATAAATATGCATTCTGAACGAAAGCTGAATCAAAGATTGATTGATAATCCTCGCTTTTATAGTGTTTGGTCAATTCACACATATTTAACTTTTAATATGAGTTTGTTGTAAATTTGTATGCAATAAAATCGACAATTTATTAAGGAGCTTGGTTTTTTTATGAGAGATTAATTGAAATGCTGCTCGCATTGATTGAATTGTATACCATTTCATAAATTAGGATTCTGTATACGTTCTACAAAAAAATTACATCAATACAATCAGAAGCGTGATCGATGTCACAAAAATAATTGTTTATGGTATCTTTACATTGTTTGTTTTTGGTGAAAATATTTGTTTTATTGCAACATAAAAGAAATAAATTTGTTTAGACGGTATGTTTTAGTTTTTTATCCTTTATTTGCAGTAGTTGAACTAAATAGGTGTAAGTGTCTCAAATGTTGGTATAACAGTTTAAAATATGGAAAACAAAAGGTAACGTTATGAATAAGAAGCTTTTACTGTCGTTAGGTCTATCATCAATGGCCTTTTTAACCGCTTGTACAAACGCCATAGAGCCCACCAAGACAAAGGTTTTTATAAATGACGGAGCAAAGCAGTGTTTTGGCGGAGGGGTGACTAAAGAGCAAACAGCTCAGAAGCTTAAAGATGATGGTATTCAAGTTTATGATTCTAGTTGTGGGAAGATACAAGGAATGATGACGATAGCTGTTTGCGGCGGGCCAACATTATCTATTAACGTTCATACGATTAATTCTGAAGACATAAAGAAGGCTGAAATGCTTGGCTTTAAGCCTGTTTCAACGTTGAGAGATGGTTATCTTGAAGGCTGCAAACAACGCACAGCCAAACCCGTCACTCACTAAGTCATTCTTATTTTATTTCATACCAAGTACGCCTCATGATGTCCCAAACTTCACTAGATTGGGGCTGAGCGCTTGCTGATGCCATCAGATGTAAATTTCCATTTTGCAATTTTTGTTCCAACTCGATAATGATTGAAAGTTGTTGGCAATGATTAAAGCAGTCATGAAAATTGAGTGTTGCATGATAATTGGTTTTGTAACCCTGAATTTGCAATACTTTAATATCTGAATGAGTTGCTGTTGTTTTTTTATTTGCCGAAGTTGCTGAAAAAAGACCTTTGTAATAAGCCTCTAATAGTGTTTTCAGTTCTTTCTTACTGAGTAGTGAATTGTTATCAAGCTTGAATAAAAAGATATAACTAAAATAATCAGTTGAAGTAGGCTTGAACATGCCTGGAGCGAATTTGAGCTCTTCAAATCCTTGGTAAGTAATACTCGGTGCAAAGTCTAGTGGTAACTCAAGTTTTTCATATTTCCAAGACTCTAGAGTCGATTCGATTGAAATATCCTGTGCTTGAGAGAATGGTGCCAAACAAATGAGCACCCAAAATAAAAGGTATTTTTTCATTATTCTTATTCTTATTCTTTTTACATAAAAAGAGCGCTGATTAGCGCTCTTGAGTACCAATTAGTATAATTACTTTAATTGGTTAATTCTATCTTTACTGGCTTTAGCAAGACTACGAATCAGTTTTTCTGAATCGTCCCAGTGAAGGCAAGCATCTGTAATGCTTTTGCCATAAGACAAAGGTTCACCCTCAATGACTTTCTGATTACCTTCTTCAATAAAGCTTTCAGCCATAATACCAGCGATGGCAGTGCTACCATTGCGCATTTGCTGCATGATATCGTCAGCCACTGATAATTGATTTTTATGTTTTTTCTGGCTATTTCCATGACTAAAATCAATCACTACTCGCCCAAATAAACCAACAGAATCTAGCTGGCTTCTTGCATGCTCGATATCTTCTGCTGAATAGTTTGGCTGAGTTCCGCCACGCAAAATAATGTGACCGTAAGGGTTACCTGAAGTACGGAAAACCGACATCGCACCCTCTTTATCAGGGGAGTAGAAGATGTGTGGCTCTTTCGCTGCTCTGACTGCATCAACAGCAATTTGTATATTGCCGTTAGTACCGTTCTTGAAACCGACAGGGCATGAAAGTGCTGAAGCCATTTCACGGTGAATTTGACTTTCAGTTGTTCTTGCGCCAATAGCTCCCCAAGTAATGAGATCAGCAATATACTGACCATTTACCATATCAAGAAATTCAGTAGCGATAGGAAGCTTTAGCTCAGTAATTTGTTGAAGTAAGTGGCGAGCTTTTCTTAATCCTTTATTAGGACTGAAGCTTCCATCAAGATCTGGATCAGAAATCAGACCTTTCCAACCTACAATAGTACGCGGTTTTTCAAAGTAAACACGCATAACGATGCATAAATCATCCTTTAACTCATGATGAAGTTTTGCTAAGCGTTTTGCATAGTCTAGCGCTGCTTCAGTATCATGTATTGAGCATGGACCAATGATTACAAGTAACCTTTGATCTTTACCTTCGATAATGGCTTCAACTTCACGTCTTTGCTGAATTAAATAATCAGCAGCATGATCTGTAAGTGGATATTCAGAAGCTAATTGTGCAGGTGAAATAACTTTACAAAGTAACGAAGTACGTAATTCGTCAGTCTTAATGGTCATTAAAAATCCAAACTGTCTTACGGCACTAACTGCCAGATTGTGTGGAATTATAACGAATCGTGTTGTGAAGCACAGCGATTATTGTGTTTTTAATAATCAGCTGTGCTGTTTTTTTGTTTTAGTCGGTCTTTTTCTGAAGATTTATTACGAGTACTTATCTATCTGATGGTAAATCCATGAGTTTTATCTTGAATTTTCCCGCATTTATTTTAGTGACTAAAGAATGATTGCTGTCTCTTGATCAGATCTCAGAGCATTTCTCCGTCAGCTAGCATTTCTTTCGCCATCCTATATCCAACGACATAAGATTGAAGGGTATCCCAACCTTCCCAAATCGTTTCTCAGCCTGCTATACCTGTACGTTTAGTATCTGTAAAACCACCCAATTTAGCCAGCGATTGATAAGCCCACTTTAGGCTTGGAGTATCTTTGCCATTCCAGCCCCTTGGCTTTTTCATCTTCATT
>NZ_JAFEUN010000046.1 GCF_016900895.1 Parashewanella hymeniacidonis | reverse complement strand
TAAACAGTGAAACTTACTTGCGGGGTGGTACTTGTGTCACAAAACAATGGCAAGCTTGTAGTTATAAATGCCAATAAACGGGAGTTTGAGATTGTCAATACCCCTCTGGTGAATGCTTACGATTAAATCTTTTAAGAAAATTGATGATTCCAGGATAAATTTTTATCCCTTCTACAGATAAGCCTTTAGCACTTAACTCTTCCACTTTTAAAACTCACTCGAAAGTATTTTTCCTGAGCTCCCTCAGCTGCGATTTTTTGAAGGCATTCCATGCCCCGGCATGATCAAAGAACTTTGTGAGCTTATTGTATCCAAGTATTAATACTAAAATGAATTCAATTTGTTACCTATTGTTTTTAAAGGATTTGATAAAAGATTGAAAGGTATTACCGCACAGTAGTAGCAAAGTGAAAGTTCAAAGGGAAAACGAGTATCGCTTTCCCTTCATAAGATAAGCTTAAATTAAGCTGATGCTAAGCATCAAAACTACAGCCTTAATCCACCATCAATTTCAAAAACTCGACCATTTACATAGTCATTTTCGATAATAAATTGAACAGTAGAAGAAATTTCATCCGCTTGACCTAAACGACGTACAGGCACCATATGCTCAAGACGTTCTAATGCTTCTGGCTTCATTGAAGCTGTCATTTCAGTTTCAATAACACCCGGAGCAACAGCTGCACTGCGTATCCCGTGACGAGCTAATTCTTTAGCCCAGCCAGTACTCATCGCCACAACGGCTGCTTTTGAAGCCGCATAGTTGGTTTGACCAATGTTACCTGCTTTAGCAATGCTCGAGATGTTGATGATCACGCCTTGCTGCTTAGACTCAATCATTGCAGCTGCAGCTTCACGTCCACACAAGAAAGAACCCGTAAGATTTACGTTGATAACAGATTGGAATTGAGCCAAAGACATTCTATCTGTTACTTTGCCTTCTTTCGCTTTAAGAAGCATGCCATCGCGGAGAATACCAGCGCAATTGACGAGCACATTAACTTGATCTAGGTCTTCAAGAATATACTGAAAACCCGCAACAACGTCTTCTTCGTCGGTGATGTCTAAAGCGTAACCTTGAACCGTTGCAGTACCAAGGTCTGCACAAGCTTTCTCAAGCTTATCTTGGTCAACATCGATAAGTGCCAACTTAGCGCCTAATGCAGCAAAGTTTTTCGCCATAGCAAAACCTAAACCTCCAGCACCGCCAGTAATGACTACGACCTTATCTTTTAAATCCATTGGTTGTTCCTTATTCGTTATTTGCTTTAGCAAAAGCTTCAAAAATACTTGAGAAGTCACGACTGCCATTGCCTTTGCGAGCATGATTGACATACATGCTTCTTGCCAATGCACCCAGCGGGGTACTTGAATTCGTCAACAGCGCCGCTTCTTGTGATAAACCTAAATCTTTAACCATCAAATCTACCATAAAACCACCTTGGTAGTCGTTAGATGAAGGTACTGATTCCATTACGTTTGGACAAGGATTGTACTTTTCAAGTGTCCAGTTACCGCCACTGCTTACTTTCATGATGTCAGATAGCACTTTTGCGTCTAAACCGTGGTCACGACCCAGTTGCAAAGCTTCAGAGGTCCCAACCATCAACACAGCTAATAGCATGTTGTTACAGATTTTTGCGACTTGACCAGCTCCAGCAGAACCTGCATGGAAAATATTGGCTCCCATTGCATTCAAAACAGCTTGAGCTCTCTCGAAGGCATGATCAGAACCACCACAAATAAAGGTGAGTGTTCCGGCAGCTGCGCCTGCAGTTCCACCAGATACTGGTGCATCCATGAATTCAACGCCTTTAATTGCGGCTGCTTCTGCAACAAATTTTGCACTTTCAGCGTCAATAGTCGAACTGTCTATCAATAGTGTATCTTTACCAATAACGTCTAGAAGACCTTGTTGACCGGCACTGCCAATATATAAGCTCTTCACATGCTTGCCCGCTGGCAACATTGTAACAACGGCATCAACACCTGTTGCAGCTTCTAACGCAGTCGCTGCAGCAACGGCACCTTGAGAAACAAGTGAATCGATGGCTGCTGGAACAAGATCAAAAACGTTAACATCAAATCCAGCTTTCAATAAGTTAGCCGCCATCGGGCCGCCCATATTACCTAAACCAATAAATGCAATTTTTTTCATTTTGCTTATTATCCTTACTTTAAAGCGCAGCTAATGGGTGCTCTTTCCAAGGTGATGTTATGATCTTTTGAATTAAATCACTTGGTACTTCAGAGACAGAGTTTTGGTGCCATTTCGGGTTACGATCTTTATCAATTAGTAATGCACGAACACCTTCATTGAAATCACCAATAGCCAAACAATTCACACTGACCGCCAACTCCCACCGGAAGACGTCTGCAAGCGATAAATCGGTGCCTAATTTAGCTTGTTCGAAAATCAGCTGACAGCTGATTGGGCTGCCGGATAGCATCGAAGACTTCGCTCGGCTAAGCCATTTTTCGTCAGTTTCAAGAGCGGTCATGCGTGTCACGATATCGTTTAGATTTCCGCTCATTAGGGTGTCAATTAACCCTTGATTATCAGCAATCACGCTTTCGCCTTTTGGGACAGCACTTTTTAATGCAACTTCATGCAATGCTTCATCAAGGTATTGATGATTCATACCAATATCGTCACTCCAGTCAACCGTAGCTAAGACATCAAACATAGGTTCTTTATCATCATTATTAAGATAATGATTTGCCATACCCACATAACACGCATCTGCAGCATTCATTTGATAGGCGGTGAAACCTAAAAACATGCCTGATTTACCTGGTGTTCGATTTAAGAAATAACTGCCACCCACATCTGGGAATAAACCAATGGTCACTTCAGGCATGGCAATTCGTGAAGTCTCTGTAACCACCCGATGACTGGCACCTGCCATTAGGCCAACGCCACCACCCATTACAAAGCCATTACCCCAAACCATAACAGGCTTCTCAAAGGTGTGAATTAAATGATCCAGTTGATACTCTTCAGTAAAAAATGTCTTAGCAGCTTCGGCAACTTGACCTTTGTTCGCAATAGATGCGTCATAAAGAGCACGAACATCACCACCGGCACAAAATGCTTTTTCTCCACAACCATCTAAAACAACAAAAGCGATATTCGTATCGCTTTTCCATTTAGTTAACTGTTCAGTGAGCAAACGCACCATGTCCAGAGAGAGCGCATTTAGCGCTTTCTCTGCATTCAGCGTTGCCACACCAATAAGCTTTCCTGACGCTGTTGCTAGCGTTTGAAAAAAAACTGATTGTTGGCATGTCATTAGCAGTTTCTCCATTCTGCTTTACGTTTTTCTAAAAACGCAGTTACGCCTTCTTTTTGATCTTCGGTATCAAAAAGTCCGACAAATAATTCACGTTCCAATGGTAACGCTTGAGTGCGTGGCATTGTGCGACCGGCTTGAATAAGCTCTTTACACACTGCAACTGAGCTTGGTGATTGCTTAGCAACACGTTTTGCTAATGCAATCGCTGCGTCTAACGATTGTCCTTGCTCAACAACTTCTTCAACCAAGCCAATTTTCTCAGCTCTAGCTGAGTCAATGCGCTCTCCGCAGAGGATCATGCGCTTAGTCCAACCTTCACCGACTAAAGCGGTCAAGTTCTGTGTACCACCTGCACAAGGTAATAAACCGACTGTCGCCTCAGGGAGCGCCATTACTGCTTGTTCTTCTGCAATTCGAATATCGCAGGCCAAAGCAACCTCTAAACCACCACCCATCGAGTAACCATTAATAGCAGCGATAGATACACCGCGGAATGCACTCAATGTTTCGAACGCTTCACCAAAATGTTTAGCCATTGATGCAGCGTTACCTTTATCGCCGTCAGCAAACAATTTCAAGTCCGCACCAGCAGAGAAAAACTTCTCGCCCTCACCCGTAATCACTAAAGCGTAAACGTCTCTATTATTGTTTAATTCAAGTACGATACTTTTAAGCTCTTGAAGACTTTCCGCAGTCCATGTATTCGCAGGCGGGTTATTCATAGTTAGAACTGCGGTATTACCTTCAATACATTGTTTGATATTGCTCATTTGTGGATTCCTTTTATAACCTTGGCTTTGCATAACGGAAACGTCTACATTCCAAGGTTTAAATTCATTCAGCCTTTACACTTCAGTGCTGATAATTGTTTCTAGTTCAAGGCGTAATTGCGAAGGTGTAGTGGACTACTCATAGCAATTACAACGCAGAAATAGGAATAATTAGCTGTGCTGTAGCGTTTTACTTTTGCAAAGCCAAGGTTATTTTATTTCTGCAGCAGCTTCGTCTAATAAGCGGCGACTAATGATTAAACGCATGATTTCATTCGTGCCTTCAAGAATTTGATGAACACGCACATCACGGACGTGACGTTCAAGCGGGTATTCGCGAATATAACCATATCCACCATGAATTTGCAGTGCGGCATCGCACACTTGGAAGCCAATGTCTGTTGCAAAACGCTTTGCCATTGCGCAATAAGCGGTAGCCTCAGGATCGCCTGAGTCTAATTTGAACGCAGCTAAACGAACCATCTGACGAGCAGCAACTAATTCTGTCGCCATATCAGCTAACTTAAATTGCAATGCTTGGAATGCAGCCAAAGGCTTTCCAAACTGTTTACGTTCGTTCATATATTCAGTTGCACGCTCTAATGCTGCCTGCGCTGTACCCACTGAACACGTCGCAATATTAATACGACCGCCGTCCAAACCTTTCATCGCAAAAGTAAAGCCTTGGCCTTCTTCACCTAAAAGATTAGCAACAGGCACTCGTACTTCTTCAAATGTGATTAATCGTGTAGGTTGCGCATTCCAACCCATTTTATCTTCGGCTTTGCCATAGATAACACCATCTGCATCCGCTGGGATTGCGATTGCTGAAATCCCTTTTGGCCCTGCCTCGCCAGTTCGGCACATTACGACCAACAATTCAGTTTCGCCAGCGCCTGAAATAAACATTTTTGAGCCAGAGATGACGTACTCGTCGCCATCACGAACCGCTTTGGTTTGTAATGATGCAGCGTCGGAGCCTGAACCTGGTTCAGTTAAACAATATGATGCTAGCTTTTGACCTGTAGTTAGAGACTCAGACCACTCAGCACGAAAAGATTCGCTGCCCCATGTGGTTACCATCCAAGTCGCCATATTATGAATGGTCAACATGGCCGTAGTTGCAGTACAACCTTGGGCAAGTTCTTCGAAAATGATTGATGAATCTAGACGAGATAAGCCCATCCCACCTTCTGACTCAGGTGAATAAAGTGAACAAAAACCAAGTTCACCCGCTTGTTGAATCACGTCTTTAGGGAAATGATGCTTTTCGTCCCACTCACCAGCAAAAGGGGCTAATTGTTCTTGTGAAAACTGACTGGCAAGATCGGCAAACTGACGTTGATCTTCATTTAAATTAAAATCCATGTGACAACTCCTGTGTCGTGTCGTCTACTCTCCTCGTCTCGGAGAGACTTCTAAAACAGCAAAGGGCAGAATACTCTGCCCTAAATATAGTTTTTACTTCTACTTCAACTCAATCGTCATGTTTGGACCAGAAGCAATATCTGATTCATACCAACGCGAAGTAATGGTTTTCGTTTCAGTATAAAAACGAACCGCTTGCTTACCATAAGCATGTTGATCGCCATAGAAACTGCCTTTCCAACCCGTGAACGAGAAGAATGGTAATGGCACTGGAATAGGTACGTTAATACCAACTTGCCCTACTTCTACGAAATGTTGATATTTACGTGCTGCAGCACCGCTTGCAGTAAAGATTGAAGTACCATTGCCATATGGGCTTGCATTAACGACTTCAATTGCATCTTCGAGTGAATCTGCAGTCATACAACATAGAACAGGACCAAAGATTTCTTCTTTGTAGATGGTCATGTCAGTTGTTACGTCAGAAAATACAGTAGGACCAACCCAGTTACCCGACTCATAACCTTCAACAGTAAAGTCACTGCCATCGGTTAAACAAGTTGCACCTTCAGCTTTACCTTGTTCGATCAGTGTTAACACACGCTCTTTAGCTGCTGGACTGATGACAGGGCCATAAGCGGCATCTTTATCATTCCATAAACCTGGCTTAACTTTTGCAATCGCTGCGTTTACTTCAGGGATCCATTCAGCTGCTTTACCAACAAAAATGGCAACTGAGATTGCCATACAACGTTGACCCGCTGCACCGACAGAAGCTCCAACCAGGTTATTGATCACTTGCTGTTTATTCGCATCAGGCATGATCACACAGTGGTTCTTAGCACCGGCAAACGCTTGAACACGCTTTAGGTTATCTGTACCAGTCTTATAGATGTATTGGCCTACACCCACAGAACCCACAAATGAGATAGCTTTAACCTCTTTATGCTCAAGAAGCACATCGACGGCTGTTTTATCGCCATGAACCATTTGCAGCACGCCTTTTGGTGCGCCCGCTTCTTCAAACAATTCAACAAGACGTTGTGGGGTCATTGGATCTTGCTCAGAAGGCTTCAAGATGAAAGTGTTACCACAAGCAACAGCAAGTGGAAACATCCATAAAGGAATCATCGCAGGGAAGTTGAACGGTGTAATACCCGCACAGACACCTAAGGGCTGAGTGTAGCTATAGGTGTCAATCGAGCGAGCGACGTTCTCAACTGTCTCGCCCATTAATAACGATGCAACATTACAAGCGTGCTCAGCGACTTCAATACCACGCCACACATCACCTTTTGCATCATCAAAGGTTTTACCCGTTTCTTGAGCCAAGATTTCTGCAATTTCGTCGTGATGCTCTTTCAATAGGTGTTGATAACGAAGCATGACACGAGCACGTTCAGATACAGGAACTTCTTTCCATGTAACGAATGCTGCTTTTGCACTTTCAATAGCGGTTAAGACTTCAGTCTCTGTTGCTGCATTCACAACAGCAATCGTTTCATTATTTGCAGGGTTGGTGATTGCAATTTCCTTGCTGCCTTCACCTAGAGTAAATTCACCATCAATATAGTGCTTAACTTGAGTTACCATCTCACATTCCTATTTGTTGAAATACAGCAGCTAACGAAAAGTTAGTTGCATTGAGCTTTTATTATTATTTTCGCTCGGGATTGATTTATTCGACTTCGATTGCCATTGCTGTAGCTTCACCACCGCCAATGCACAATGATGCAACACCACGGGTTAAGCCGCGGTTTTTAAGTGAGTGAATCAAAGTCACAAGAATTCGAGTGCCAGAACACCCAATTGGATGACCTAAAGCACAAGCACCGCCATTAACATTCACTTTTGCTGAATCTAAACCGAGTTCAGAAATTGCCAGCATTGTTACCATGGCAAATGCCTCATTGATTTCGTATAAATCAACAGAGTCTTTACACCAACCAACTTTATTCATTAAATCCATCATTGCGCCAACAGGAGCCGTGGTGAATTTAGCGGGTTCTTGAGAGTGTGTTGTATGCGCTTTAATCGAAGCTAAAACATCTAAGTTCATTTCTTTTGCTTGAGCACGA
Source organism: Parashewanella hymeniacidonis (assembly GCF_016900895.1). Classification (GTDB taxonomy): domain Bacteria; phylum Pseudomonadota; class Gammaproteobacteria; order Enterobacterales; family Shewanellaceae; genus Parashewanella; species Parashewanella hymeniacidonis. Next base: position 26,494 of record NZ_JAFEUN010000046.1, on the reverse strand, counting down.
GTCATCACCATGACTGCGGCAGCACCGTCAGAGATAGAACTTGAATTTGCTGCCGTGATAGTGCCGTCTTTAGCGAACGCTGGACGTAATGCAGGAATTTTATCTGGACGAGCATTACCAGGTTGTTCATCAGTATCAATAATGGTGTCACCACGACGAGAGGTTACTGTTACTGGTGTGACTTCGTTTTTGAATGCACCTGAATTAATGGCTGCATTAGCTTTTTCAAGTGAGCTTAATGCAAATTCATCCATTTTTTCACGAGTGATTCCAAACTCATCAGCAGTTTTTTGTGCAAACGTGCCCATCGCACCGCCGGTATATGCATCTTCGAGGCCATCAAGGAACATATGGTCCATCACTTTACCATGTCCCATACGCATACCGCCACGAGCTTTATCTAGCAGATATGGCGCAGCACTCATGCTTTCCATTCCGCCAGCAATAACGATATTTGCACTACCCGCTTTAATAAGGTCATGTGCCATCATCACGGTTTTCATGCCTGAGCCACACACTTTATTAAGTGTTGTAGCGCCAACAGATAATGGCAGTTCTGCACCTAATGTTGCTTGGCGAGCAGGTGCTTGCCCAACTCCCGCAGGTAAAACACAACCCATTAATACTTCATTGACCTTGTCACCAGCAATGCCTGTTTCGTCTACCAGTGCTTTAATTGCTACTGCACCCAACTTAGGAGATGGCACACTTGAAAGTGAACCTTGAAAGCCACCCATTGGGGTTCGTTTAGCTGAAACAATCACGATATCTTGGTCAAGTTTTTCCGAACTCATTATCTACTCCAGTACCTTTAACTCAGCATTCTGCTTACATAAGTTATGTTTTATGCACAAACTTTGCACATGAATTTTTATTCTAATGAGCATAATGTGACGTTTACGCTAACGTAAAGCAAGCACTAATTGGTCTAATCAGCCGTTTTTGGTGTTTTTTTTGTCAGATTATATTTACATCATATTGAATAAAGCTGAATGAGAAGTCGGTATTGGTAAAAAGTGATTGATTCGTTTCAGATTAAAAAACACAATGAAGTACCGTTTAGATCTGCATTATAAAAATGAAACAACTTATCCTTGCTTCCAGCTCTGAGTTTCGCCAAGAGCTGTTGAGAAAGTTAAAACTTCCCTTTTCATCCGTTTCACCAGATATTGATGAAACGCCACAAAATGATGAATCGGCAATCCAACTTGTTGAAAGGTTGGCTATTCAAAAAGCTAAAGCTGGTGCAATGATGGTTGATCCCGCTGATGCATTGGTTATTGGCTCTGATCAAGTGGCGGTAATTGATGGTCAAATTGTTGGAAAACCGCTGACGACTGAAAAGGCAATTGAACAGCTCAAAGCCGCTTCAGGAAAGAGTATTACTTTTTATACGGGACTTTGTGTTTTTGATAAGCAAACTCAAAAATTTGCTTCATTAGTTGAACCTTTTACGGTTCACTTCAAAAATCTATCTGAAGCGCAAATCAGCAGTTATGTCGATAAAGAACAACCACTTTGGTGTGCAGGCAGTTTTAAAAGTGAAGGGCTTGGTATTGCATTATTTGAAAAGTTAGAAGGCGATGATCCAAACTCTTTAGTTGGATTACCTTTGATTAAGCTAATTGAGTTATTGAAAGCGTTTAATTTCCACGTTTTATAGCGCCGATAAAATGGCCTGAAAAAAATCAGGCCATTACCCTGCCTCTCGTCGAAGAACGGTACTAATATCAAGCTCTTTTTAATTTAGCTAAAACTGCATCTAAATCATCATCTATTTTAGCTTGAACAATTTTTCGTTGTTCAGTATTCGGATGAGTAAACTCAAGCTGCGCTGCATGTAAAAATAAACGTCGTAATCCTTGTTCTCGCATAGAATCATCAAATTTAGCTTCACTGTACTTTTCATCACACGCAATTGGATGACCTGCATACTGACAATGCACACGAATTTGATGAGTACGCCCTGTTAAAGGACTGGCTTTAACTAAAGTAGCACCTTGGTATTTCTGTACAATTTTAAAGCGAGTTTGAGATTGTTTCCCTTCGGGATTAACACGTACGATGCGTTCACCTGATTTTAGGGTTATTTTTAGCAATGGTGCATTGATCAACTTATCATGCTTTTGCCATTCGCCTCTTACTAGCGCAAGGTAATCTTTCTGCATCAACTTTTTGCGCAGCTGATCTTGTAAATGCTTTAAGGCACTTCTTTTCTTAGCAATAAGTAAGATGCCAGAAGTTTCTTTATCAAGTCGGTGCACGAGCTCAAGAAACTTTTGTTGAGGTCTCAAACTGCGTAAAGCTTCAATCACGCCATAATTGATTCCACTACCACCATGAACAGCAATACCTGAAGGCTTATTTAATGCGATCAAATAATTATCTTCATAAACGATACGCTCTTCTAATTGATTAACCTTGGCAAGTTTCGGAGATGGAGCGTTATCTTGATTAGATTGAGAAACCCGTACAGGTGGAACTCGAACCATGTCACCTATTTGTAATTTATATTCGGGCTTAATGCGTTTTTTATTAACTCGTACCTCGCCCTTGCGGATAATGCGATAAATCATACTTTTCGGTACACCTTTAAGTTTAGTGACCAAAAAGTTATCTATTCTCTGTCCTTCATTATCTTCATCAATTGTGACGAAGTGGACTTTTACGGCTATTTCTTGTGTAGTCATTGGAAATTCATCTGTATCTAATGTCGATATTGTACAAGATTTTCTGCTTTTGATTGCTGAATTTTTCAATTATTGCTATATTTCACAATTGGAATGCAGTAATAAATGAAAATAGACTATTTTAACTGCTTAGCCGCGCGTGGTTCTTAGATAAAAATTCATTCAACAAGGTGGCAACTGATTGAGTTGCAAGCTTTATAGTGATCAAACTTAAAAATACATTGATTAAAAGCCAAACCTGAGACTGAAACCATGAAATCATGGTTTATCTTTAAGACCCACAAGAATTTGAACAATATTTTAACTGGTTATCAAACAGTTGTGTTCGATTCGGCATTATTGGAATATTACCCAGAATTTATGACAACGATCGACAACCAAAGAAATTCGTCGGTCTACAGAAATGACAACATAAATGAGTAACTTAAGGTAGCGACACGCAGCGATTGCGTCTTACAGACATCTTGCGCACCTATTACTAGCCTGTTGATCAAGCCGTGAGGTTTGTATTTTTACACCAGGCCCATAATGCGATCTACCGCAATGTTTGATGACCCATTAAATAGAAGAATGATGTCATCATGAAACGTATGTTAATTAATGCAACTCAATCGGAAGAGTTGCGCGTTGCCCTAGTTGATGGGCAACAGCTGTATGACCTAGACATTGAAAGTCCTGGTCATGAGCAGAAAAAAGCGAATATTTACAAAGGCAAAATCACCCGCGTAGAACCTTCTCTAGAAGCTGCATTTGTCGATTATGGCGCTGAACGCCATGGTTTCCTTCCTTTAAAAGAAATTGCTAAAGATTACTTTCCAAAAGGATATACTTTCCAAGGCCGTCCAAACATCAAAGAAGTGGTGTCTGAAGGTCAAGAAGTTATCGTACAAATTGATAAAGAAGAGCGTGGTAACAAAGGCGCTGCACTTACTACCTTTATCAGTTTGGCAGGTTCTTATTTAGTATTAATGCCGAATAACCCACGTGCCGGCGGTATTTCTCGTCGCATCGAAGGTGATGAGCGTACAGAGCTAAAAGCTGCACTATCACAATTAGACATACCACACGGCATGGGCTTAATTGTACGTACTGCAGGTGTTGGTAAAGATGCTGAAGAGCTAAAGTGGGATTTGAATGTTTTACAACACCACTGGAATGCCATTAAAGAAGCTGCAGACTCAAAACCTGCACCATTTTTAATTCACCAAGAAAGTAATGTTATTGCTCGCGCAATCCGCGATTACTTACGCCGTGATGTTGGTGAGATCTTAATTGATCATGCTCGTATCTATGAAGAAGCGAAACAGCATATTGGCTTAGTTAGACCTGATTTTGTAGCGCGTGTTAAACCGTACAAATCTGAAGTGCCTTTATTTACACACTATCAGATTGAATCTCAAATTGAATCAGCGTTCCAACGTGAAGTTCGTTTACCTTCTGGTGGTTCAATCGTAATCGATCCAACGGAAGCACTGACTTCTATCGATATCAACTCTTCTCGTGCAACGAAAGGTGGTGATATTGAAGAAACTGCATTAAATACCAACCTTGAAGCAGCTGATGAAATTGCACGTCAATTACGTCTTCGTGATTTAGGCGGCCTAGTTGTTATCGATTTTATCGACATGACACCTGCTAAGCACCAACGCGAAGTAGAAAATCGTCTACGTGATGCAGTTCAGCATGACAGAGCACGAGTTCAATTAGGTCGTATCTCACGCTTTGGTTTGATGGAAATGTCACGCCAACGTTTACGCCCTTCTCTTGAAGAATCTGCCGCTAACTTGTGCCCACGCTGTCATGGTCAAGGTACTATTCGTGGTACTGAGTCTTTAGCGCTTTCTATCTTACGTTTAATGGAAGAAGAAGCGATTAAAGAAAACACCAAACAAATTGAAGCTATCGTCCCAGTAGACGTAGCAGCTTTCCTATTGAACGAAAAGCGTAAAGCAATTCGTATTACTGAGGAGCGCCACGGTGTAGATGTTTATGTAATCCCAGATTCACATATGACTACTCCGGACTACAAAGTAGTCCGTCTTCGTAAAGATGAAGAAGTTATTGAATCGAGTTTTAACCGTACAGAAAAACCTGAGTCGAAACTTTACGAACCTCGTAAGTTAGAGCGAGAAACAGCTGCTCAACCTGCTCTTAAAGGTTTCAGTGCACCGAAACAAGCGCCTAAAGCAACCAAACCAACTAACGCAAAACCAGCTAAGAAAAAAGATTCTGAAAGCAAAGGATTATTTGCCTCTCTTGTTTCTGCAATCACTCGTTTATTCAATAGTGAAGAAAAACAACCAGAAAACAAGTCAAAGTCTGGCCGCAAGCCGCAAGACAGAAATCAGCGCCGCAACAACCGTCGTAATGACAAACGTCGTCCTCGCAATAATGAAGCGAGAGATAACGAGCCTTCTGATAATAAAGAACGCAAAGAACGTGCACCTCGAAATGAAAAGCCTGAAGCTAAAGCTCGCCAGCCTAAAAAGCAAGCACAAGAGCCGAAGGAAGAAGCAGTACGCGAACGTCGTCAGCGTAGAAAGATGCAGCGAAAGGTTCGTGTAAATAACGAGCCGCAAGAAGAGACATTGCTCAACAATGCTGAAACCGAATCTCAAGTTGTAGAGCCATCGAAAACTGAAGCTAAAGACAAGCCTGTGAAGAAAGAAGCGAGAGAAACTAAACCTCGTCAAACTCGTCGCAAGCCAAAAGCAAAAGCTGAAGTAAAAGAACTTGCTGCAGAGCAAAAGGTTGAAGCTGAAGCTGAAGAAACTAAAGCTGCAATTGCTGATAAAGAACAAGCGATTGTTGATCAAGAGGTTCAGCCTACTAATACTGAAATTCAAGTAGATGAAACCAGCACTCAAGAAGTTGTTGCAGAAAATCAAGTTGACGAATCAGAAGATAAAGAGCCTACTCGCCGTAGTCGTCGTAGCCCTCGCCACTTAAGAGCAGCAGGTCAAAAACGTCGTCGTGATGAAAAACCTGCTCAGTCTGAAGATGCGCCAGTATTTGAAGCTCACGAAGAGATGCCAATCACCTTCGATTTCGAACAATTAGAAAGTTCAGACGAAGCAAAAGCTACTGAGAAACCAGCCCAAGCAGAATTGTTTGTAGAAGCAGAAGCGAAAGCTACAGAACAAACAACTAACGAAGTTGAAACTGAAACAGTAGAAAAGCCTAAAAAGCCAGCTAGAAAGCCAAGAGTTAAAAAAGCTGACAAACAGGCAGAGCCTAAAGCAGTTGAATCATCAACCGAAGACAAAGCTCCAGTAGCTGAAGTAATTCAAGAAGTTGTTGCAGGCGCTGAAACTCAACCTGTCGTTGCAGTTCACGACGAAGGTGATTCAACAGTAGCTGAAGCAACAGCTGACGATGTTCAATCTGTTGAAAAGCACGAAGAAGCATTACAAGAAGACATTATTATTGTTGAACCTGTAAAAGCAACTGAAACTAAAGCTCAAAAACCAGCTAGAAAGCCAAGAGCTAAAAAGAAAGCTGTAGCTAAACCTTCAAGCCGTTTTGTGACAATGACAAGTTCAGATACAAAAAAACCTGAAGTAATGCCTAAGCGAGACGTTGAAACACCAAAAGGACGTATTTACGAACGTTCTGAGGTTGAGGTTACACCAAAAGATCGTGCAGTAAACCGTGCACAATCTGAAATGGCGAGCCCTCAGATTTAACTCAACTGGTTAAGTTAAGAAAAAGAAAATGCCTTTTCATTTGAAAAGGCGTTTTTGTATCAAGAAGTTTATTTTAATCACTGTTTCGCTCAATAGAGATTTATTTACATAAACTTTAACTTAACGTAATAAACCAGTCCTAAAAGATAAACCCACTAAAGCAAACAATATACTGATAATGGTCACAGGAATAATATGCCAAGCCAAAGACCACAGTGTTTTTTCAGATAGTTTTGGTATCACCCTCAAGCGTGCATCGATCGCTAAAATTGCCGTTAATAGCAGTAATATCAATTTGTAACTGATTAACTTAGATATTGGATTTGAGAAGTCAAACAAGGTCACGCCATCAGGCGTCATGACTTTCATCAAATAGAGGCCTGTTGAAATCTGAATAATGAGGGCAGGAATACCAATTTTTTCGTAGCAATTTTCGAAGAGCTTAATGAACGCTAAATCTTTATGCCTAATTGAGTAAGGTAAGATAGTGGTGGCGAGCACGATATGCCCTCCTGTCCAAACGGTTGCAGCCAGTAAGTGAAATGTCAGAGCGACAGTGTACATAGATAAGATCCGATATTGTCATTTGCACAAACCTTAGCAATTGTGAATCAAAAAGAAATTGATTTTGGACAATTTCGAATTACAAATATAATTATCTTTATTTAGATCTCACCCAATAATAGTTTCTGCACTCTTATTTCTAACTCTTAATCTCTCAACTTGGATATCTGTTCATCATTCTGCTTGCTATACTTCCGCGTCATCTCAAGTTCGACTTTAGTCATGATTATCGTCCCTAATTTTTTCAACTCTTCTAAAAAGTTTACTTTATCACAGTGAAGTGCTCCCGGTTTACTGATAGATTCATGCAACTTTTTGATTCGCTTATCTAACTTTCCTTTAGCAGCTAATAGATTACAGCAATCTAAACTGATTTTTTTACATTCATCTGTTTGAGTGATGATTCCTCTGTTATAAAGAGAGCAAACCCACCACCTCCAATGCTCTTTGAACTCGATAGAACTTAATGAATAGCCCTGCTCTTTTTCCATTTTCTCTATGACAGACCTTAATGCTGAGAGGGTTACCTTTTCTTGATTTGATTCAAGCTGAGGTTCGATAGAAAGAGCATCTAAATAAGATTTGAAGCCGTCGTAATCTAAATTAGCTATACGCATAATTTCCTCAGATAGACTCTTAAAAAATTCTGCTTCAGTTAATAAAATAGAACTGGCCTCTTGATCTACAGTACTAATGGAATATCTTTCACCAGCCCTCCCATATTTACTTACCGTAATCCGTAACTTGGGTACTGAATCTGAAGCAGATACTGACGACTCATCAATTTGATTGCTTTCTGATTTTGTTTTCTTTACCGCTTCTTCTGGTTCGCATGGGGACTTTCTTTTGTGCTTGCATCTCTCGGTTGTCGTAACTTCATTTTTCTCTTTTATGAATGATTGCAGAATATCATTACTCGAATGCGTACTCTTAACAGCAAACTGTAAATGCTTCTTTTCATTTGATTGTGCAGTTAGGGTTATGGCATTTTTATTACCAGAAGGCTTTGAATTAGAAACTTCAGTTCGTTCAACCAATTTAAATAAATGACCACCAATATCAGTGCAATATAGAATAGGGGCTCCTACTGCAACTAAAAAACTATTATGTTCTATAAACCAACTTTGTGACGACACTTGCGTACCCAGAAACTGATCACAATACCTTTCACAAACCTTCCAATCTTTTGTTATTTTAACAACAGAGCTGCTTTCGCCAGATATAGGATCTGTGACTGTTCTCGTTACCTGAGTATTAGGATCTATATCAACTGTTTTTACACCTTCAACTGACATATCATTCCCACAAATATTCAAATAATGAACATTATCAAATTTAAGAACAGTATCCGTTAAATTTCGTTAATGATTTTATTCGCGCAGGAAGAGTGAAATAAAAAGCCTAACGTTTAATTACAGGCTGTTTCTCTTTTGTGGTTATTTTTACAACGATAAATTAGTTGTTTGATTCAAGGCAGAGCTTGTGCAGTTTGGTTTCTAAAAATAGGCAAGCGATAACGATGAAGGGACGACCAATTATCGCTGGCTACGTTGCTTTTTGAGCATTCATTGTTCTGTGTTGTAACCAGTTTACTTAGATAGCTAAGCTCCACTGCTCACACTTAAAACAGGCAAATGCTCAAATCGCACAAAATTTAATCCTAAAAGACAAACAGCCCTAGGCTTCAACAATTTTATATCGAAAGATTAAACTGTTTAACTCGTTTGTCCAGCTGTTCAGAAGCTTCTGCTAACTCACTGTTTAATTGACTTATCTTTCCTGCAATATTGCTGGAGTTAGAATACAATTCATTTATCTCAGTAGCGTTATTGCTAACCTCTTCTGTAACTGCGCTTTGCTGATCAGTTGCTGTTGCAATCTGTACATTCATGTCATCAATGGTACTGACAAACTGAACAATGCGATTTAAATCTTCTCCAGCCGTTTGAACTTCAGATACGCTTTCATGAGCTTTTTCTAGTCCACGTGACATTGCTTGTACAGCCTCTTCAGCACCAGACTGTAGACGATCAGTCATATTTTTAATATCAGCTGTCGACGCTTTTGCTCGTTGAGCAAGACTTCTTACTTCATCTGCCACCACTGCGAATCCACGCCCAGTTTCACCTGCTCTAGCAGCCTCAATGGCCGCATTCAAAGCAAGTAGATTGGTTTGCTCTGCAATACCCGAAATGACATCTGACACACCTACAATGCCATGAATTTCTTTATCCAGGTTGTTGATTGCACTTGAGGCTGCATTCATTTCTGCAGAAAGATCGTGAATTGATTTATCTGTCTTTTCGACTTCTGTATTCCCTTCTCTAGCCTCCTGAGCCGCTTCAGACGACGCATGAGCAGCATCGGCAGCATTCGAAGCAATTTGGCTAACAGTAGCACTGAGTTCCGTCATTGCCGCTGCAACCTGCTCAGCCTGGCTTTGACCTTTTAGAACATCACTTTGCATCTCTTCACTTGCGAGATTAATGTGCTCGACGGTATTCGCAATTAACACTGAACTTTCTTTTGTATTGAGGATAACTTTTTCAAATTCCGTCATCATACAATTAAAAGCTTTAGACAATTCACCCAATTCATCTTTAGCTGAATTATCTATTCGAATAGACAAATCCAATTCATTACCTGCTCGAGCAATGCTTTTGCTTAAAAACTTAATATTTGAGCGAAGATAACCTGCAATTGATAATGTTAATACAAATATAATTAAGACGAATACAGATAACGCCAGTGAGCCTAAAATCAAAAACATCTCTGCTGATTTTAGCTTTACCTTCGTCAGGTCAATGATTTGAGAAGAAAGATGTAACTCGAACTTTCTTAGTAATTCAATTCTACTTGTTGCTATTTTAAACCACGATTCTGTCGTTGTGTGTTCAATTTGATCTATGTTCATATCACGAACAACATTTCTTAAATGCTCTACTGTAGATACAGCTTGTGAACTGAGAACTTGATTTTGATATCTCGTCATGTTCTTTTCTGAGGAAAGTGCAAAAAATCGATTTTCGAAACTTTGTTGTTCAGCAACCAAATTAATAAACTTAGCAAACTTATTACTTGGAATACTGTTCTTGCCGAAAGTTGTACTTAATACTGCACGTTCAATCCCTGCCCTCTCCTTCATCTGAAGGTAAGCACCAAATGCTGCTACCTCTATTGAAATAGTGTGGTCTTGTGCTTGCTTCACAATAACATCGACCACTGAAAGCAGTTGGTTATTGATCTCCGTATAGTAAGCGACTTGATCTTTCAGTGAAATATTGAGGGTATCGACACTTTGTCGAATCAAGTGCAATTCTGATAGTTCTCTTTCAAGTTGCTTTAATCCGGAATCGATACTTGAAGAATAGTGAGTATTAATTATTTTTTGTTTGAGCTTTTGAATCTCTTTATTAACGAGCTGTCTCTGAGAAACAAGCTTCAGCTTGAATGATACGCCACCTGAACTTATAAATCCTGCGCTCATTCCGCGTTCTTTTTGAAGTTGGTGCACTAAGTTACTGTTCGTTTCAGCCAATTCAGTCAACTGCACTAAAGAATGTAAATTTTGGTAAGACTCCCACTCCTCCTTGATCAAAAAACTTCCCCCAATCAAAGCACCAATAATTGGAGGGCAAATTAATAGCGTCAATTTCTGAGTAATGCCCAGATTTAAAATCCATTGCCAACGCATATTTCAACCCCATATTTGATCATTCAGTGCCATAAGGCGACACTATTTTCATGAGGAGTAAGTTAAATTTTAAACAAACATAAGTAAACACTCTAGGATTATAAATTGAACAAACTTTAACTTCTGGGCATGTTTTATTGACATTGATCAAACTTTATTTTGAACGACACCACCAAAGCGAATAAAAACCATAGCCATAGCTCACATTACAAAAATGACTGCATGACAACAATGTTATTTTAACAGTGCACGTTTAGTGCTATTACCCTACTTCTTGTTCTACTTTACATCGCTTTTTTTTTCTATATTCTCATTGATACTGAATGATCGGAGAGCAAAATGAAAAATACTAATTATCAAAGCGCCCTCATACTTGGAATATTAATAGCCTTAGGGTTATCAATATTGGGCTATACACTCGGAAACTCAGCCATAAAATACCGCCAATTTGAGCGCACTGTGAATGTAAAAGGTCTTTCTGAAAGAGATTACCCTGCAGACGTCGTTATTTGGCCGATTCAATACACCGTTGCTGACAATAAAATCAGTGGAATCTATGATTCAATTGAAACAAATACAAAAAAAATAAAAAATTTTCTTATCAAAAATGGCATTAAAGCTTCTGAGGTTTCAGTTTCCTCTCCTGAGATCACCGATAAATCAGCACAACGATACAGCAGTGATTCAAAAGCCGAATTCCGTTATACAGCCCAACAAACCGTGACCGTTTACTCTAAGCAAGTCGACAAAGTCCGAAACGTTATGGGGGCACTGTCTGAATTAGGCAAACAAGGCATTGTATTTAATGGCAATGATTATAATGCCCGAACTGAATACCTTTTTACACGACTCAATGAGATTAAACCGAAGATGATTGAAGAAGCGACAAAAAATGCGCGAGTCGTTGCTGAGAAGTTCGCTTCGGATTCTAAAAGTAGTCTAGGTAAAATAAAGACAGCTTCACAAGGTCAGTTTAGTATTTCTGAAAGAGACAAAAACAACCCACAAATTAAAAAGGTAAGGGTTGTTTCAACAGTGACCTACTATCTTTCGGATTAATTATTTGAGCGAGTTAGCCAGTCGCTCCATACCTTCTTTAATTGTGACTATAGGCTGATAATCAAAATCGTTTTTAGCTTTTGAAATATCAAAATAATGGCTACAGGATAACTGTTTAGCAACAAAACGAGTCATCATTGGCTCGTCTTGTTTATAGAGCACTTTATATATCACTTCCAACAAAGCGCCTACAGCAAAAGCTAAACTCACTGGTACTCTTTTTGTGACGGGTGGCAAACCATCGCAGGCCAAAATTAAGTTGAGCATTTCAGCCATTTTTATAGGCTCGTCATTACTTAAAAAATAGGCTTGCCCAGCACACTTAGAATTCTTAGACATGAGCTCATTCGCAGCTTGGATGTGTGCATAAGCGGCATTATCAATAAAAATTGTATCAACTAATTTATCTTTGTTTCCGACTAGCTTTAGCCGACCTGCTTTTCCTCGTTCTAATACTCTTGGTACTAAATGCGGATCTCTTGGGCCCCAAATTAAGTGCGGTCTTAACGCGACTGTTTTTAAAGTCGTATTGTTTGAATCTAAAATGAGACGTTCTGCTAATGACTTTGAGTGAGCATAATAATTTAAAAAATGAGTCGCATGAGGCGTGCTTTCATCAATACCGTCTTCATCTTCACCACTAAAAGTAACACTCGGTGTACTGGTGTACACCAGATATGCAATATTGTGGGTCTTACAGCCTTTCACAATATTCGATGCACCATCAACATTAGGTTTGAAGTAACTGTCTCGGTCTCCCCAAACACCAGCTTTTGAAGCCACATGAAAAACTAAATCACAACCTAGCATTGCATCAACAACAGCTTGTTCATTAGCTAAGTCACCTTTAACCATTGTCACACCCAGTTTTTCTAATTCAGGGTAATTACCACGAGCAAAGCCAGTAACCTTAATACCAGTTGAAATTAACCTTAAGGTAATCGCTCGACCTAGAAACCCACTGGCACCAGTGACAAATACATGACGTACCTTTAAAGCTAGTTTTTCAAGCGCTCGTTGTTCTAGATGATGTAATTCCATAGTATTCAAACCTAAATTCAAACTCTCTTCTGCGCCCAAACGGCAAGCTTTTCTCGGAATATTTTAGCATTATGGCGAACATCCATTGGAAAACCGTCGTGGATTAAGAAATGACAAATCCCTGACGATTGCTGGTGCTGTTCAACAAGCTCTCTTAAATCTGCATACAGATTTTTCGATTTACTGCACACCACATCTTGATTTAACTCTAAGCATATTAAAGGTTCGGTTTTCTCTTCAATTTGAACACCCACTAATGCTGAGCGTTTTACTTGAGGATGAGTATTGATAATCCGCTCACATGAAACGGAATAATAGAGTTTCGACTTAGTAACAACACGATGCGCTTTACGTCCACACATCCACAAACGTCCATGATCATCAAGATACCCAAGATCGCCCATTCTATGGCGCATTCGACCTAAATCTTTATCGTAGATTTTGGCTTTTTGGGTTGCTGCATCTCGTCGGTAGTAAAGCTGGTTAACCATATCACCAGAAACCACAATTTCACCAATTTGATTACTCGGTAGAGTTAACGAATCATCCCATTCTAGGATTTGTTTTTCACTAATTTCAATAATGGCGACGTTAACATTCCCTATTGGATAGCCAACGCATATGCCTGCCCCAGAATTCGTGTCTTTTGCAGTATCTACCAGTTCATAACTTGAAAACTTTGAAATCGGCAGTGATTCCGTAGCACCGTATGAACTCAAGACTTCTACACCATCATTGAGCATTGTTGAAAAGCGCTCTATCGCTTCTATGGTTACTGGAGCACCTGCTGAAATCACTCGTCTTATGGATGGTAATTTATGATTGGACTGACTTCCTGCTTTACCTACAACATCAAGCAAAGCTGGATTAACAAATATATTACTGCATTGATACTTCTCTATCGCTGCAAAGATGTGCTTTGGATTTGCAGTGATTGGTTTACTGGCATCCATATCCGGTACAATCGACGCCATTCCAAGCGCTGGACCGAATAGAGAAAACAATGGGAATGTTGCTAAATCTCGCTCTCCATGCTGTATAGCATAGTCTTCTCTCAGCGCTGTAATTTGTGCTTCAAACATCCGGTGACTATAAACCACACCTTTAGGTGTTCCTGTACTGCCACTGGTAAACAAAATAGCGCACATATCGTCGGCATTAAAGCGTTCTAAATCAAATTCTGTTGAGTGTTGTGTTCGAAGTATCGTAGACAAATTTATTGCGCCGGTAATGATACTTTGTAAGCCGGATAAATTTGAACTATCAACATTAATGTTAATACTAACGCTACTTTTTCCCCACCCTAGTAATCTGCGAGCAATGTGTGCTTTGGGGATACCAATAAAAGCGTCTGGTTCAGATTCATTAAAACACTGTTTGAGATTTCTGACGCCCATTCCTGGGTCAACAATGACAGGTATAATTCCAGCTTTAAATAATGCGAATGTAAGCTGAAAAAATTCAATGCTTGGCGTTACCATCAAAACTGCTTTCATACCTGGCTTGAGTCCATGTTCAAGCAATGCAGTTGCAACCCGATTACTTTGCAAGTCGAGTTGTTGAAAATTCAGTTCTTGATATTGGTACTGCCCACGAGAGAATTTTTGAATGGCAACGGCGAGGTCGTTTGGGTTATTTTTCCCCGCCGCCACAAGGTGGCAGCAGAGGTTGTAACTTTTATTTTCTGATTGTAGTTTTTGCATTCATTCAGCTTAATCGTGCTGAGCCATAAAATTCGATACGGCACTCAATACTTCATCTCTTGCATCTTCAAGGATGTAATGGCCGCAATCATCAAACTCATGAACTTCAGCATTCGGAAATCGTGTTTTCCATTCTGCCAAGAAATGCTTATCAAATACAAAGTCTTTTAAACCCCAACATATAAGCATCGGCGTATCTTTAAAGGCTTCGAGGCCAGCAGCAATATCTGAAACCAATTGATAATTTCTATCTTGAGGAGTCATTGGAATATCTTGTACGAATCTCAATGTAGAAATTCGGTTTTTCCAAGAGTTGAATGGGGCGACATATGCTTCACGGACAGCTTTTGGCATCGGCACACGTTTTACGCCAACATAAGAGGCTGCTGAAGAAAATGCATTAAAGCCACGAACCAGTATGCTACCAAGCAAAGTATTACGGCAAATCCACAGAGCAATGGGCAACGGCTTTGACTGAGGTAAGTGAAACGCTCCTGTATTTAGAACAACCAATCGTTTGATACGATCTGGATGTCGAGCAGCATAACCCATACCGATCATTCCGCCCCAATCATGAACGACCAGAGTAATATTCTCTTTAACGTCTAGATGTTCTAGTAATGCTTCTAAATCGTCAATACGGCTTTTTAAGGTGTAATCGTATGCATTATCACCCGGCTTATCAGATAAACCACAACCTATATGATCTGGAACAATACACTGATAATCTTGCTTAAGCTGCTCAACTAAGTTGCGATAGTAGTAACTCCAGCTTGGATTTCCATGAACCATGACGACAGGTTCACCACTTCCTTGATTTAGATAATGCTGTTTTAAGCCATTGCGTTCAAAAAAGTGTCCCTTACATGGCAATAATGCCGATAATTTATCTACGTCTACCATTTCAACCCCAACATCATGCAGTTCAAGCCACTCCCAATACCTAAGAAACTGACTTGGTCGCCTTTTTTTAAGAAGCCTTGATCATGAGCAATTGCAGCCGTTACAGGTAAAGATACGGTCCCCATATTGCCAAGCTTTTGGTAGGTGGGGAACTCTTTGTCAGACGGAATATTTAACGCATTGAGCACTTGCTTTCTATTTGCAGCACCAACTTGATGACAAATCACTTTATCAACTTGCTCAACTAACCAATTACGTTGTTGTAAGAAGTGTTCCCAAGTATGCTTAGCGAGTTCTACACCTTCTTTTAATAGAGCAACGGCGTCAGTTTTCATAAACTCACGATACAAGTGTTGTCCTGTTTCTTGAAGCCCCCACTGACATAATTCGTGATGCTCTGGAGCTGAAAGATGAGATGCACCAAGCAACTGATGCTGACGTTGGTTTTTAAGTTCGAAACTGCCGTCAGTTAAAATTACAGCAACGGCACCAGAACTGCCTGTTAAAGTCGCTAACGACAAAGCAAACTTTTGCATGGTCGGCTCTGCAAGCATATCTTCAATCGTGCTATCGACAATATCTCTAGCAGACTCAGCTGAAACGACCATTCCTGCTTTGATCTGTCCTAATTCGATACGGTTTGCAATATCTAAAATACCAGACAATACACCTAAACAGGCGTTACTGATGTCATAAACAGCTGTGTGTTTAGAAACACCAATTTCTGAGGCAATGCGACACGCTGTTGCTGGCTCATGTTGATCGCGGCAGACGCCGGTGTATACGACAACACCTAATTCATTTACATCGATTTGAGTTTCATCAATGGCTTTTTTTGCAGCCGTGATTGCTCCATCTGATAAACGATGCCCTTTGGGCCACCAGCGACGCTCTGTTATGCCAGTTAGAGCAGCAAGTTGCCCCACAGGAATACGAAACTTTTGATAGATAGGCGCTAAACGAGACTCTAAATCATTACTCGATACCACTTCTGGAGCGAGTTCATAAGACAGGCTATTTATGAAAACCCGAGAATATTTCATGTAAAAAATTAGACTAATTCAAATTAATGCGACATTTGACCAAGAATTTGACGGATATTCAATAAAAACCGTCATTTTAACTGTATTTTATTCGTGTTTAGCAATGATTCTTCATTAAAGATAAGCTTTAAATAGTCATTTAAAACAATACCATACTATCAATACAACCTATTTTAACCAAAATTTCACAAAATCATGCTCACTTGCACTTTTTTGCATCGATAATTAAGTTTCTTGGTGTCACTGACATATCGCAAAATGTATTAATACTTACTTTGTAACCATGTTGTTCAAGGAAAAGCGCTCTGTCATAAGCAAGCCACATTTCAAGTACATATCGAAAAACGTGCCTAACTAAATCAATTTGTTTAGAGGTTCGATGCCTTTGTGCGCCAATAGTTAAATACTTTTCAAATTCAACTTCTTCATTATAAATGATATTTTTTACATCAAAGGCCCAGTAACAGAAGTGTTCAAATGTACCACTTAACTGACTTTGTTTTACTGTAGGTAAAGGGAGATATTTTTGAGAGCCCAGTAGGTCTCTTTGTAGTGCATCAAAGCTCAGTCGCCAATGCACTTCTCTGTTCCGTAATTGGTTGTGTTTTTCGTTGGCAATCAAACTGTGTTGCAATGGTAACCTAAGATCAAATTTACTGAATATTAACTCACTTGATTTAGCGGGTTGTGACAAAGGCTGGTATTGCTCATCTCGAATCAAATGATAACAACATGGTGAAATAGTAAGCTTTTTCGTTTCGGCTTTAGCTCCTTGCTTGAGCAGCTCTACATGAAGATCACCACAAGCATGCAGTGCGAGCGCATGTTGCTGCGGTTTAAATAATTTTGAGTCACATTCAAAAGCATCTCCATGAACAAACATTTGGTTTATACCATGTTTTTTTGCTTGAATCTCTCCGAGTTCGCACAGTTGTTGCTGCCACTCTAAACTGACCACTTCTGATTTATAAAACTTGCCGATAAGTCGCCCTAAGTGCCCTTTTCCAGCACACCACTCTAAATAAGAATTTGGTGCTTCCCCCTCTTTTAAAGCAGCGTTAGAGAATTGAGTTATTTGTTCCCATTTTCGACCTTTTATACCAGACGAAATACGCCCTATATCAGTTGCGATTTGTTTCTTTTCTATTCGAGAAACAAAATCGGGTCGAGCATCGAAAAGTGTTTTATCAAACGCATTATTGCCGAGATCTTGATTCAGCTTAGGAAGCAGTAGTTCTATAAGTCGTTGGTGGTTTGCGTCTATATTGTCAATGTCTTCGTTGGATAGCTGAGAGACAAATTGATATAAAACAGGGTACTCCAATTGCCAAGGGATATCGAGATGTACAAAAGCCACAATTTGCCAAAGACTTTTAGTATTCACTAACACATTGTTTACAGCAGCAAAAGCTTTGGTAAAATCAACCAAAATAACTCCTACAAAAAAATAAAATGATTAATTCACCTTGTGTTGCCCGCTGTGGTTTAAATGATGATGACTTTTGCATGGGTTGTCATCGTCATATTGATGAAATAGTAGCTTGGGGCAAAATAGATGACGAACAAAAGCTGATTATTCTAGCCAAATTAGATGAACGAAAAAAGAAGTTTCAAGGTGAAAATAATACTGGCATTCTATCCAGAGATAAATGGTTAGAATCTGAGCGGAACATAAAGAAAAACAACAAAAACAGTTAAGAATTAATCAAAGAATTCAAATTGTAAATCATCTTCATTTGCGGATGGTAATTCAGCTTCATTTACGGGTGGTAAGTCAACGTTGGGTTCGTCGTCATCTGAAGTTTCTGATTCAAATAGGATATTTTCGTTTAATTCAAATGGCTCAGGCTCAAGCTTGTCGCTCAAATTACTCAGCTTTGTAGCTCTATCAACAACCGAAATTGACTGGTTTAAATCGGTGGGTTTAACTTTCGGCACTAACTTTAGCATCCACTTCGGATTTAGTTACTAATAGATCTCGTTTTGAAAACATGAAACTATATATTGTATACTTCTCAAAATCTTGTTGTTCTTTCGATACTTTGTCTGAATTATGTAACCAGGATCTCAATAGCAAGCGATACAGAACTACCTCCCATTCCTCTTTTACTCCAGTAAAGAGATTTTGTGCCCCAAAGTGACATATGTCTTGATTCTAGCAATCATTTGAGAGTTATAATAAAGCATATTCTCTTGTTGAGGAACGCCGAACGGGAAGTTCTTCGGGGAAACTCACTTCATTGTGATACGGTGAGAATAAAATGTCTTTTACATCCAAGTACAACTTTAACTGGTAACCAATTTCATATACTCGTTTGCTCGCCTGGTTAACCCAATCTTTAAGATCTGCGGGTTCAGGATAGCCGTTTTTCTGTTGCTCCCCCATACTGACGCTTCTTTTGTACCCTAGCTCGCGTTTACTCTCAAAGTGATTTGTTAATATAGGCTCTGAATGCTTTTGGGGATTACCCTGAAGAACAAATTGTTTAAAACCAACATGTTTAGCACTGATCTCAGTACCTTCTTTAAGTTTAAAAACCTGTTTCTGATCATGATCTTCCTTTGAAGTATGAGCAGTTTCTTCGAAGAGTGTTTTATCAAGAAATTTATTAAACAGATAATCTCACTCTCATCGTCTATTGCTTGGTGTTCTACGAAAAAATCTAATCCAGAATCAGTTACTTCAGCTACCTTTCGGCCAAAAAAAGAAACAGTATATTCAAAAGTAGAACCATCCGACCTTTCTATTGCACAGTCTGGTTGCAGCCGGTCAAAGTGGAATGATCTGTAGCGATGTGAACTAACTCATTGATTGATTGTGCGGAGAGAGATAATTTCAGCGATTCAGACATAAAATAAATGAGTAACCTTTTAATCACTACTTATCTTTATTAAGCCAACAAAAAGTGGGTTTCTCTACTTATCTAAAAAACCATTAACCATATGTTTAAAAAGAACTATTTCTTTATTTCTATACGTCATAAAACAACAGTTCTTTATACTCTTAACTCGTACTCAGCCCGATTGAAACCATCAAATACAGCAAAGCTAGGTACCAGGAGGACACGTTGAGCTTTCTGAGTTCAATTTTGATGCTCTGGCAATTGATTTGATTCATACGCATCCGAATAAGCGTGATTATTATCTCTGTGCTTAGCTTCATCCTCCCTGACAGCTAAAAGTACATCCTTTAATTTAGCCGCTTCGCTGAGCCCATAGTAGTTAATTGCAATCTCAGGCGCTCCAATATTATCAACATTACCCAAATCGACTTGTTCAATATAATCGCTGTAACTTTTACACGCTTCTTCTTCGAAGTAACCTACAATTCTATGTGCAATTTTAGGTGTAAATAGATAAATAAAGCCATAAACTAGAATGAACGCACCTTGCCCTAGAAAAACCAGTAAGCGCTCGACCCAGCTTGGTTTTGCAATTTCAAGGAAGATCATCAAATGCATTCGCTCATTTTCAGCTTCATCAAGTAAATCACGTATCCAGCCGCCATCGTCTTTCATTCTGCGCAAAGCTTTTAAGTGATTAAACATCCCTGCAACCATACCAGGCACAGCTGCAATGGTTTCCAGAATAACGGCTCTTTTAGCATATTGAGTGCCATAAAATACATTCAAAATAAACTTTAAACTTTGAGTGATTTTATATGCTACTTTCTCGGAAAGTTTAGTCGGTGTTCGATGCTCTAATTTAAATACAGTCATTTCAATTCCTAACATCTGTCTATAGGAAAAATTTCATTTCGATAGGTGTGTATATTCCGACACACCCATCATTAGAAGTAATAAGTTAGTAACCAGCTGTGGCTGCTTTGGTTTTATGCCCTAACAAACCCAGCACGTTATTCAAGAGCCCTGATGCACCAATACGCAGCTTTTCGGGATGTTCACTCCACTCTTTACCAAATAACTCTGTTGCCATATCTATATACTGCTTCGCATCTTCCGCTGTACGTACCCCACCAGATGCCTTGAATCCCACACGACCTTGAACATTCATATTTTTAATCACATTGAGCATGGTTTTAGCTGCCTCAGGGGTTGCATTAACATCAACCATTCCCGTAGACGTTTTTACCATGTCTGTGCCCGCCTCTATTGAGATTTCGGTAGCTCTACGAATAAGGGATTCATCCTGTAATTCACCAGATTCAATAATGACCTTCATTAACGCTTTATCACCAATCACATCTCGGCACGTAGCTAAAAGCTTGAATCCAATCTCTTCATTACCCGCAATAAGAGCTCTATATGGGAACGTTACATCTATCTCGTCAGCACCGTACTCAAGTGCCGCTTTGGTTTCCCTAACAGCGATTTCAATATCATCACCGCCATTAGGAAAATTGGTTACGGTAACTAACCGAATATGTGGTGTACCTTGCTCCTTGAGCTGCTTTCTAGCTGCAGGAATAAATTGAGGGTAAATACATATCCCAGCTGTAGTTCCTGACTCTGTTTTCGCTTGTTTACACAGTGCAATGATGTCACTTTCTGCTACGGTATGGTCCAAAAGAGTCAGATCCATAAGTGCAATTGATTGTTGTGCGTAATACTTGTTGTTTTTCATAATGTGTTCTCCAGCATCAAAAATAATATCTACAATTCTTCTGAAATATCCCTTTCAATTCTTGATGCGGATTATAGAAATAGAGTAGATTCTGTAATAGATACAGAAATCGATTTTTAACCTATAACAGTTTTAATGAGTAGTAAAATGGCCAAGTACGAAGAGTTAATGGAAAGTATCATCACTCAGATAAATGATGGTGTTTGGGAGATTGGTGAAAAGCTACCTTCTCTGAGAAAACAAACCCAAATTTCTGGGCTAAGTTTGATGACGGTTTTGAATGCCTATCAAGCTCTAGAAAGTCAAGGCGTTATCGTTTCACATTCCCGTTCTGGGTATGTCGTAGCGCCTAAGATTATCCAGCCTGCTTATAAGAGGACTAATCCAGATTTTGAAGCTATTGAAAAAGTTGATATTAACGATATTATTTTTGATGTTTTACAGAACAGTCGGCGTCCTAACTTAATTAATTTTGGTTCGGTATATCCTGATGCATCCTTGTACCCTCGGGCTCAAATCAATCGTTCTCTTGCAAATGCAGCTCGTACAATGCCAGCTTCAGCCATGATCGATAACTTCCCTCCTGGTAATGAAGATTTACGTCACATTATTTCCCAAAGATATGCCGCCCAAGGTATGAGTGTGTCACCGGATGAAATCGTCATCACTTCAGGTGCACTAGAAGGGTTAAATTTGTGCTTGCAAGCAGTGACGACTCCCGGGGATTGGGTGATTGTTGAATCTCCAAGTTTCTATGGTTCATTACAATCATTACAAAAACTGGGGCTGAGAGCACTTTCAATTCATACTCACCCACAAACAGGCATCGACTTAAAAGCACTTGAAGTAGCTTTAAAGTCCCATAATGTTAAAGCTTGCTGGCTAATGACCAATCATCAAAACCCAATGGGCTTTACGCTTCCTGATGAGAATAAGCAACAACTGTCACGATTATTGAGTAAGCACAAAGTTTATCTCATTGAAGATGACGTTTATCATGAACTGTATGCAGGAAGTAAGAAGCCATTACCAACTAAAGCATTCGATCACAGAGACATGACATTACATTGCTCTTCATTTTCTAAATCCTTAGTCGCAGGCTTTCGAATTGGTTGGGTGGCGGCAGGTGCAAAAGCTGAACAAATTCAAAAATTACAATTGATGTCAACAATGGCTGCAAGTGCACCCATGCAGCTCGCACTAACGAATTATTTAACCACCCGAAGCTATGAAACGCATCTACGCCTGTTAAGAAAAACCTTAGCACAAAGAAAGTTTGCGCTCTGGAAAGTTCTCAATGAACACATGCCTAAATACGTAAAAATTAACTATTCAGAAGGAGGATATTTTATTTGGGTAGAGTTACCTGAACATATAGATGCTAGATACCTCTACTCTGCTTCTTTAGAGAAAAATATCAGTATCGCACCAGGCGCTATGTTCTCGTTAACGAAACAATTTCAAAACTGCTTTAGGCTCAACTCTTCATTTGAGTGTAATGAAAAGCATATAAAAGCGATTAAAACCTTGGCAGACTTAATCGTCGAGTTAAATAAAAACGCCCCAAAATAGCATGAGGCATTTAAGGTTATAAACCTAATACATTAACTTTCACGCAGTAAGCTTGAGCAGTTTTGAGAAAGTAATTGCCAACAACGCCATAACCCGAGTATCGCAACAACTATCGCCCCTGAAACTGGTGCAACTAGCCACCAATCCCAATGCATATATACATTAAGTTCGAATACTTGAGTTTTAAGTAAGTAAAGCGCAAATTCTGCAACCCAAACCGCTAGTAATCCAGCTACAGCACCCAGAATACCGAACTCAAGCACGGTTGATGATCTTAATAACCAACCTGAGCCACCAAATGTTCGTAACACGGCTAACTCACGTTTACGGCTTGCCATACCGGCTTCAGTTTGTGCAATTAACACAAGTGAACTTGCGAGAATAACCAGCACCAAAACCAGTGTTAATGAAAGCGATACTTGATCAATAATTTGCCTTAACTGTTCAACCATAGCGCCGACATCAATAATCGAAATAGTAGGGAATTGTTTAATCAACTCAAGGACAACATCATCCTTGCTTGCCGTAGCACCATCGAGGTGAAAACTTGCAATTGATGTATAGGCAAATGAAGACAGCGTTTCTTTAGTAAAGATCATAAAGAAGTTTGGTTGTAAGGTTTCCCAATGCACTTTTCGAATACTGGCCACTGTCGAGGTCACATCTCGCTGATCTATCGTAAAAGTCACAGTATCGCCAAGCTTCAAACCCAAACGTTTAGCTACGCCCTCTTCAACAGACACTTCATTTGGCTTTTGATTAAAATGCCCTTCTAAAATATCATTATTGGGAGGTAATGCATCACGCCAAGTTAAGTTGAGCTCGCGATGAAATCCCACACGCCCTTTTTCACCAGTATTTTGTTCTGCTTTGGTAATAAACTTTTCACCATTAATGGCCGTCATTCGACCTCGAATCACAGGATAAATATCAGTCGCTTTTAAGTGATGTTTATTAAAGAAGGTTTCCAACGGTGTTGTGTCTTCTGGAGCAATATTCACCAAAAAGTAATTGGGTGCATTTTCAGGTAACTGCTGCTGCCACTCCTCTAATAAGTCTTGTCTTAGTGCAAAGATGGTTAGCAGTAAAACCAGCGCAGAGCTAAAGCCCACAAGTTGTACCGCATTTTGTCTTGCTCTTCGTCTTAAGCCAGCGAGAGCAAGTTGCAGCGGATTACTGATTTTTAAACCAGCACCATGCCCTAAACGGATCATGATATAACCCACCAGCATTAACAACATTGCTAATACCACAACCGTAGACATCACAATCAACGTCAAAGTCAGGTTTTTGGAATAGATATAACCTAAAGCGCCCAGTGCCGTTAAACTCAGAACCACGTTTAGCCACTGACCAATTGGGATATGTTGTAATTGACGTTGCAATACTCTCAACGGCGGGATGCTCAATAAACGCATCAGAGGGTAAGCTGAAAACATAAAGGCACTGAGCAAACCAGTACTGACTCCGAGTACAATGGGTCGGGTCATGGACGGATCATAACTTGCGATATCTGCGGGTAAAAATGCGGTTAAACTGATATCGAGTAACCAGCCACCCAATAAACCAAGCGCAATACCTAATATACAGATTAACAACAAGTGAAAGCTGAAGATAAAGCGAATTTGTTTAGCGCTTGCACCAAAGGTTTTTAGCATGGCTACAGCATCATAGTGACGTTGGCAATAACGTTGAGCAGCAATACCAATTGCAGTACATGCCAAGGCAATACCTAACAAACTGGCTAATAACAAAAACTGCTCTGCACGTTTAATTGCACCAGCCAATGGGGAATCACCACTTTCGACATCTTCCCAATCTTGAGTGCTGTTCAAAAGTGGTTTAGCAAAGGTTTCAAATGATTTTAATTGATCATCTGAACCCGTAAACTGATAAACATATTTAATACGACTGCCGGGCTGAATAATCTGAGTTTTATCCACATCCTCAATGCGCATCAATACCACGGGGGCAGAAGCAAAAGGATTAAAGCCTGCATCGGGAAGCCGAGAAATTCGTGCTGCCATGTTGAAATTAGACAGACCAATTTCGATTTGCTTGGGTTGATCGAGTAACCCCGCTAAACGAGTTTCATACCAAACAGAACCTAACTTAGGCAAGCCTTTAGCATCACCAGATGAAAGCTCAATTTTACCTTTTAGTGGATATTTGTCTCCAACCGCTTTAATGGTAACCAATTGAAACTCATCACCCGCATAGACCATAGACTGAAACTCCATATTGGTCACACGCTGCAAGCCTAGCTCATCTGCCTTTTTAAGAATGGTTGTATCCAATTTAACTGGCGAATCTATCACTCTATCTGCGGCAATAAACTTACTGGCTTCACCAGAAATGGCCGTTTGTAATCTTTCACTGACTCTGGATAAACCACTAACTGACAACACAGCCAAAGTGATTGCCAATAGAATCAACACCAGTTGACCTTGCAGCAATTCACGTCTGAATAAACGCCAAGCTAAACTAAACTCCATCAGCTCGCCCTCTTTCATCTATTTCAGTTATTTCAGCAAGCTGGCCATTTTCCATTCGAACTTGACGATGACACTTGCTGGCCAAATCCATATCGTGTGTCACTACAACTAAGGTTGTGTCACTCTGCTCGTTAAGGTCAAACAACATACGCTCAACCTTAGCGCCATTTTCACCATCCAAATTACCAGTAGGTTCATCAGCAAACAAAACCTTAGGTTCGCTGATAAAAGCTCGTGCAATCGCCACTCTTTGCTGCTCACCGCCGGAAAGTTGCTTTGGCAGATGCGTTAGACGATGGCTCAATCCAACTTTATCTAACATATCTAACGCTTTTTGTTTGGCGTTTTTAACACCAGCTAATTCAGCAGGCAACATCACGTTCTCGAGCGCTGTTAATGTATCCACCAGCATGAACGACTGAAAAATAAAACTGACTTTATCTTTACGTAACGCCGCTTTTTGTTCTTCGTTTAAATTTGATAAAGCAACCCCATCGAGTAGCACTTCACCAGACGTCGGCGTATCTAATGCCGCAAGCAAACCAAGTAAGCTTGACTTACCCGCACCAGAGGGACCAACGATAGCAATGCTATCTCCCTGCTTGACTTCTAGGTCAATGCCCTTGAGGATATTAAGCATACCTTCTTGAGTTTTTACCGATTTTTCGAGGTCGACGACTTTTATGGCTGGATTTTTTTCTTTATTTACACTCAAAACTCGTTCCTTACAGACTGATAAACACAAAGCTATGCCTTTAAAACATAAATTACTGGCGGCTGTGCTGTTTACTTTAACAGCTTCTCCCGCCTTTGCAGACACTATATTAATACTCGGAGACAGCTTAGGTGCAAGCTATGGAATGGATGAAAATGTAGGTTGGGTTGCTAAATTACAAAAGCAAATGCAAGAACATAAGATTATTAATGCTTCTGTTAGTGGTGAAACGACGGCTGGTGGATTGCGTAGACTGCCCGCCCTACTTGAATCGACTAAACCTAATGTGGTTTTTATTGAACTTGGTGGCAATGATGGTTTACGTGGCTTCTCACCTAAAAAGCTGAAATCAAATCTTACAAATTTAGTGAAACTATCTAAAGCAGCAAAAGCCAAAGTTTTAGTTAGTGAAGTAATGGTTCCACCTAATTACGGTCCTCGATACAGCAAAAGCTTTATTCAGGTCTATAAAGATTTAGCTAAAGACTCATCGATTACAGTGATTCCGTTTTTTATGACTGAAATTGCCCCGCATCCTGAAATGATGCAAAAAGATGGTATTCACCCGAATGAAAAGGCGCAGGGTAAGATTGCGGAATTTATAAAAAATTATTTTAAAAATATTAGGGGCTGTTGATCTTTGTTTAATAATTCAGCTGAGCAATAAATCGCCTTAATCGAGGCGGAAATAGTGCAATTTAGTCATCTAAATAAACTATTTTTAACACAGAGTAAGGCGATTTAG
>NZ_JAFEUN010000045.1 GCF_016900895.1 Parashewanella hymeniacidonis | reverse complement strand
TTTTAGCACCAAAAACGACCAGAAACCGTAGGTTCACTATATCATTTCTGGTCGAAATTGAATGTATCAAAGAGCTATATTGTATTAGCGATCATAATGTTAGATTTTTTTCATAGCCGACTAATTATTAGACGGAACAACTTTCAATAGAAAATAACTCCACACAGGTCAAATTTTGAGCTTGCTCAATAATGAAAGCAAATTACTCTTTTCATCGAGGGTCAAATTAGATAAAAAGGATCGATATACTGCTTCAATATCTTTATTAACATCATTTTCAAGCGCTTTTGCTGAGTCGGTTAAGAACACATGAAACGCTCTTTTATTCTCTTCTTCTTGTTGGCGCACGATAAGGTTTAACTCTTGTAGCTGATCCAGCATTCTCGTCATACTGTAGTTAGCAACAGCGCATCGAGCAGATAAGACAGTTTGAGTTACACCTTCTTCTTCCCAAAGATAGAACAAAACATAATAGAGTTTTGAATCAAGATTATATTTCTTCAATCGACAATCGAGCTCTTTTTGAATAGCTCCATTCAGCTGTGAAAAAAATGAACCAAGATTTTGATACTTATCCATATGACAACAACCAAGATTACATTCCAAGTAAACTCTAACATATCCAATTATGATGAAGATGTTAAGTTAAAATCACCTCATCTATATATCGATAGTAAGTCGGACGGTTAAAACTTGCTGTTAAACCATGCTGAATTAAACAAGTGATTTTGTCATCTAATACCGTAATAGCATTTAAAGATTCAAGCATGCATTGGGTATCTAAGCTTGTAGTAATTTCTACTTGCCCACTTTCTAACAATTGGTAATCAACTATCTTAATCGGCTCTTGTACAACATATACTTTAACCTTCTCTACAGGGGTGATTAAATAGTGTTGTTTATCTTGATAAAAGAGGATTGAATAAAATAGTTTAGCGAATTTCTTTGGTAATGGTGAGCCTTGATAAAACCAATTACCGTCTACATCAATATCAAATAAAGGCTTATTATCACAGACATCTTGTCTTAATGAAAAATCCTTCAAAATCGATTCTGATGTTGGCTCACTCATATATTGTCTCTCACTATTTGATTGCCTTTAACAGCACTTCTATTGGGTGTTGACTTCTAAAGTTGGCAAACCGTTTCACTTGACTCCTGCAAGAAAACCCCGTTACGAGTACGTTTTCAGGCGAGTTATCAGCTACAGGCTGCTTCCATGATAAATCAAATAACTTCTTACTTCGTTCAAAGTTTTTGATTTCATGACCATAAGTACCTGCCATACCGCAGCACCCTATACTTGCAAACTGCAAATTTAATCCGAAACCACTGAAAATTTGTTGCCATTCTTTTCCTGAGTTTGGTCTTGCTGTTGCTTCTGTACAGTGGTTAAACAAAGTATATTGCGAATTATCAGGTATGAGATCTTGTTTAACCTCAATGTTGGCAAGCCATTCATTCACTAATAATACATGATAATCCCCACGCTCATTTCCTAATATCTGTTTGTACTCATCGCGGTAACACAGCACTAATGCTGGATCTAAGCCAATCATAGGGATATTCAATTCATGAATTTGATTCAAGAAGTCGGAGCTATCTTTCGCCGTTTTAGCAAAACGTTCAAGAAAACCTTTAATGTGGATCGGTTTACCATTAGGTTTGTATGGCAATAAAACTGGGCTAAACCCTAATGCCTCAACAAGTTTGATCAATTTAAAAACCAACTGCGCATCGTAAAAGCTATTGAATGGGTCTTGTACGATTGCTACATATTGCTTTCTATCTATCTCTGAGATGCTCTTCAGTTTTTCAAGCGAATAGGTAATCGCTTTATGCTTTTTCAATTGTTCCATTAGCGTAGGTACAGAAAGCGCAGGCGCATCAATATAGCCTAGCGTTTTTGTAATTAGCCACTGGCTGAAACCATTCTGCGAAACAGCATTAATGAGTCTCGGCATGGTTGCCATCATTGGTAAGCTTTGTTCTATACCAGCAACTAAATAATCTGTAGCTGGTCGCATATAGCGTTTGTAATACACATCGTAAAATTGAGCTCTGAATTTTGGCACATCAACTTTTACAGGGCATTGACTTGAGCAAGCTTTACAAGCTAAGCACCCTTGTAGTGACTCCATAACTTCATGAGAGAAATCATATTCTTTAGAAACCGAGTTCTTAATGCGGCTAAGCAGCCCTTGCCCTTTTTCATTTACGAGCTTTTGAATATCAACGTGATTATTTTCGAGTAAGCGTAACCATTCACGCATCACACTGGTGCGCCCTTTTGGAGATTGAATTCGATCTCCCGTGGCTTTAAATGATGGACACATTGGTGAATTGGCTGAATAATTGAAACATAAGCCATTACCATTGCAATTCATAACATCAGGAAACTCCTGACGAACAGAAATGCGAATCTGACGGTCGAAACTGCCGCGTTTTTCACTATCAACATCATATTTTAGTGCATTTGCATCAGGCGCAAATAACTTGCCTGGGTTCAGTCTATTATGTGGGTCAAATAGCCCTTTAATCTTGCATTGAAGTTGATATAGTTTCTGACCAAATACGTCAGGAGCATATTCTCCACGAACACCTTTGCCGTGCTCGCCCCACATTAAACCACCGTATTTTTGAGTGAGTGCATTCACTTCATCTGAAACAACTCTAAGTAACTTTTCATCGGCTGGATCACACATATCTAGGGCTGGACGGACATGAAGAACACCAGCATCGACGTGGCCAAACATACCATATTGAAGGTTATGTGAATCAAGCAATGCCCGAAATTCCATAATGAAGTCGGCCAAGTTTTCAGGTGGAACCGCAGTATCTTCAGCAAAAGCTAATGGTTTTCGGTTACCTTTCGTCGCACCAAGTAAGCCAACTGCTTTTTTACGCATGGCATAGACTTTACCAATACTCGCTAAATTGTCGGTGTACTGATAACCAATTAACCCTGATTTTTCAGTTGTTAGTTGCTGTTCAAGTAATAACTGAAGTTTATCAACTCTATGTTGTACATCAGTTTCATTACCTGCAAACTCAACCATATTGATGCCATCAATCACCTTACCCTCAACCTCTGAAATCAAATCTGACACTGAATGCCAAATGATGTCCTCTTTAGCCAAGTTCAGCACCTTAGAATCAATCGTTTCAACTACGGTTGCATTGGCTGCAACCAAATGAGGAGCATGTCTCAAAGCGGACTCAAAAGAATCATACTTGATGTTAACAAGAAATCGTTTTTTAGGAATCGGCGTAAGATTTAATTTCGCCTCAGTGATAACAGCTAATGTCCCTTCTGAACCAGTCAGAATACGTGTAAGGTCAAACTGGGTTAGATCATCATTCCAGAGATGTTTTAAGTCGTAGCCCGTCAAAAAACGATTCAGTTTAGGGAAGCGCTCTAGAATTAACTTACGTTCAGTTAAAGAATCATTAGCTATGGCTGAAAACAGTGGTTTGCCATTTAGTGCAGCATTTTTTTCTACTGGTTTAGTATTAAGTACAGTGCCATCCATCAATACACTTGATAATTCAAGAACATGATCGGAGGTTTTTCCGTAGACTAATGAACCGGCACCAGATGCATCGGTATTAATCATTCCACCAATAGTTGCACGATTTGAAGTAGATAAATCGGGGCTAAAAAAGAATCCGTAAGGACGTAACACATCATTGAGCTTATCTTTAACTAGACCTGTTTCGACTCGAGCCCAGCCTTCTTCAACATTTACCTCAAGGACTTTTGTCATATGCCTAGAAATATCAATGATGATTCCGTTCGTTAACGATTGTCCGTTGGTACCTGTGCCGCCGCCTCGAGGACTAAAGGTAATATCGATAAACTTATCTTGATTCGCCAATTGAAGAGCAAACTGTATATCAGCTTGTGTTTTAGGATAAATAACAGCCTGAGGTAGAAACTGGTAAACGGAGTTGTCAGTGGCTTGAACAACTCTAGCGTTGTAACGCTTATCTACCTCGCCACTAAAATGGCTTTTTTCTAGTTCTAATAGGTACTCTAAATAAAGAGGCTCAATCGTGTGCTTGTGGGATAACTGAGGTAACATTGCTACTTTAAATGTATATTCTTATCCTTAAATTATACCTCAGTTTACTGCTACATGTGCTAAGAATTTGATAAAGGTAGTTATTGAACATTAAAACAAATTACCTTTTTAAAGTTATTTTTTTGGTGAGCATTGCCAACCTAAGCTTTCCAGCTTCGATTTAAAAGACTGAGCTTTTGATTCACAGTAACCAACTTGATGACTCGCACTCCAGACAATGGCCGCACTTCCTGACTTTGTATACTTTACTTCACAGGGTACTTTTGCATTTTGCCCTTTGTACACGACCTCGACCTTTCTCTTTGCATGCCCATTACTGCACAAATAAGCATTCTGGGCCAGTACTGGGAATGAAGTAATCGCAAATAAAACCACAATTGATATTTTCATAATTCCTCAAAACTTATCATAAATATATTGATGGCAAGCATAATAGTCTTGATTGCAATATTTTTATAATAACTTGTTTTGATATCTTTTCTCTCTGTGAAGTATAGCTTTATTGAGTCCAGAAAATTAACAACAGAGCGTCATGAAGCATCAGTACTTGTGTAATAGCCTGACTTAGCTAATCTACAATTCTTAATTTCTTTTTTTGCTATTTGATGAGGTATTTGTTTTGTCGTCACGGACTCATCGTCGTTGGATTGCAATTTAAGATAAACAGTCTGAGCTGGTTTTGTATTAAATTGGAAGTGATATTTTTTTTCTGTGAAAGTGGAAGTAAGCAGAGTTTTTCCTACATTTAGATAAGTTGCAAAATAAGACCCTTTAGGCATATAAGCTTTATCATTCTGATCGATAGCAACTGTGATACCCTGCCCTTCAATTTTTCCTTTTGAACAATCATGATAGACGTAAACTAAAGATTGAACGTTTGTCGGCTCATTGACGGGTTCAAAATATTTCCATTGGCTAAAGTGAGCACAACCCGTAAGCAATAAAAAACCTGTAGATATCCATTTCTTCACACAGCTTTCCTTTTTCGATACTTATCTTCCTTTTTCAGAAATTTATCATAATGGTAACAAACAAAAAAGCCCTGTTACTTTTCAATAACAAGGCTGTAGTTTGTTATTCTGTCAAAAGACTAACTTTGCAGATCTTTCTCCATGTCTTCATAAGATGTATGGCGAACATCCTTGCCTTTAACGTAATAAATGACATATTCGCAAATATTTTTACAACGGTCGCCCACACGCTCAACCGCTCGTGCAGCCCAAAGTACGTCAAGAACCCCAGGTATTGAACGCGGATCTTCCATCATATACGTCATTAATTGACGAATAATGCCTTCATATTCTTTATCAAGTTTCGCATCTTCTTTATGCAATTCAAATGCGGCATCGGCGTCCATACGAGCTAATGCATCTAAAGTCGCATGTAAAGTGCGTGTTGCGTGACGGCCCATGCTTTCAATGCTTACTAATAATGGTTTTTCGTTCTTATTACGTTTATCTAATGCTGCTTTCGCAATACGTACGCAAGCATCGCCAATACGCTCAAGATCTGCAATGGTTTTTGATATAGCGATAATCAAACGTAAGTCACTTGCTGCAGGTTGGCGCTTTGCAATAATTCTTGTGCATTCCTCGTCAATGGAAACTTCCATTCCATTAACTTTATGATCTCCCTCGATAATCTTTTTAGCGAGTTCTGCATCTAATGCACTTAAAGCATCTAAAGATTGCTCAAGTTGGCGCTCGACTAGCCCGCCCATTGCTAATACGCGGTTACGGATATCTTCCAGTTCAGCATTAAATTGACCAGAAATATGTTTATTTAAACTTATGTTTTCCATCTATCTACTTCCTTAATCTAGAAGATCAGCTGTTCAAACGACCTCCAATAAACAGCCACCGTCTTGAAGATTTATTATCCGTAACGTCCAGTAATATAGTCTTCTGTTTTCTTTTGCTTTGGCGTTGTGAATATGGTGTTAGTGTCAGCATATTCAATTAACTCACCCATATACATAAATGCCGTTTGGTCTGACACACGAGCCGCTTGTTGCATGTTATGGGTTACAATCACTACAGTATACTTTGATTTTAATTCAGTAATCAGTTCTTCAATGGTTAATGTCGAAATTGGATCCAATGCCGAAGTTGGTTCATCGAGTAAAAGCACTTCTGGTTCAATCGCAATGGCTCTTGCAATAACCAAACGCTGCTGCTGACCGCCAGATAAACCAAATGCATTATCATGAAGTCGATCTTTTACTTCGTCCCAAATCGCTGCACCACGTAGAGAACGTTCACAAGCCTCATCGAGTAAGCGGCGATTGTTAATCCCTTGTAAGCGTAGACCATAGACTACATTCTCATAAATAGACTTAGGGAACGGGTTTGGTCTTTGGAATACCATCCCTACATTACGTCGAAGTGCTGCAACATCTACGGCTTTATCATAGATATTTTGACCATGAAGCAGAATCTCACCTTCAACATGACAAATGTCGACTAAATCATTCATACGGTTGATACAGCGTAATAATGTTGATTTACCACAACCACTAGGACCAATAAATGCAGTAACTTGCTTCTTTGGAATTTTCATTGAAACATCAAACAAAGCCTGCTTTTCAGCATAACGTAAGTTTAAATCACGAATTTCAAGCGCCGTCTCAGCCGCAGTCAATGTTGCTAAATCGATGACTTCCGCATCCGTGTTTAATTTTTCTTGGTCTATTGAAATCATTTTCTTTCCTAACTAAATCAGGTAATTCTATAGGGTGATCACCAACAGTAATCACCATTATTCGTTAATCGATTAGTGCTCTAATGAACGGTATTTCTCACGTAAGTGGTTACGCACACTAATTGCTGTTAAATTAAGTGCAACAATGACTGAAACAAGTAAGAAAGATGTTGCATATACCAATGGTCTTGCAGCTTCAACATTAGGGCTTTGAAAGCCTACATCATAAATATGAAACCCTAAGTGCATGAACTTACGTTCTAAATGAACAAATGGGAAGTTCATATCTATTGGTAATGTTGGTGCAAGCTTCACGACACCTACAAGCATTAATGGCGCAACCTCTCCCGCTGCACGGGCTACCGCTAGAATCAACCCCGTCATAATTGCAGGACTAGCCATAGGCACGACAATACGCCATAAGGTCTCAGCCTTGGTTGCTCCTAAGGCTAAACTACCCTGCCTCACTGAACTCGGGATTCGACTCAATCCTTCTTCGGTCGACACAATAACTACAGGCAATGTCAAAATCGCTAACGTTAATGCAGACCAAATGACCCCCGGTGAACCAAAGGTTGGAGAAGGTAGCCCTTCTGGATAGAAAAGTTGGTCAATTGAACCACCAACCATATACACGAAGAAACCTAAACCAAATACACCGTATACTATCGATGGAACACCAGCCAAGTTAATCACCGCAATGCGAATCATCTTGGTAATTGGCCCTTTCTTAGCGTATTCATGTAGGTAAATTGCAGCAACAACACCAAATGGGGTTACGATTACCGCCATAAGCATAACCATGAATACCGTACCAAAAATCGCTGGAAATACCCCACCTTCTGTATTTGCTTCTCGTGGGTCGTCTGCAACAAACTTACCAACACCAATAAACCAGTGTCCGATCTTATCAAGTGTGCTCATGCTATTAACAAAAGTCACATCGAGTACTGTGTCCAATGGCAATTTAATGGTATCGCCAGTCATATCTTCAACAAGTACTGAATCGCGTCCAGACTTCTTCTTTAAGTCAAAGAACTCTTTTTCAAGCACTTGATAGTCTTTATTGAGCTGCTCTTTTTTCTGCTGAAACTCTAATTTCTTCGCTTCCGTTAACTTATCTTCCAACTCCAGTTTACGGGCTGATAAACGTAATTGTTCAAGTTGGTAGTTGATTGTACCAATTTCACTCTTTTGTAGTGAATGAGCTTTACCTGTGAGCTCAACAGCACGCTCAATTTGTTGCTGAAGCACAGTAACTAAGTTATCACCCGTTACTTTCTTACCATCAACAATTACGGCCTTTGGGTAGCCATAAAAATTACCATTTTTACTACGTTCAAATTTCGCAATACCTTCTGGTGTTGAACGGCTCACAATATCTGTAGCCATAACCCAACGAAAGTCTAAGCTTACGCGCTCACGGTTACCAGTTTTGATTAAATAACGAGTAACCGTCTCACCTGGATGATGTTCAAATTTATGACCGGCTGATTCTAAACGCTCAGTAGGAACATCTTCACGATCATAAATTTCACCAATTAACGTAGACTTTACTCCATTCTGGTCTTTCAACTGCCATTGATAAATCTCAGCAGGCCAGAAGTAACTTAGACCACGCCAAGCAATCAACAACAACAGACCTAATACGGCAATTAAACTTAAACTTACCGCTCCACCTGTCATCCAGATCCATGGTGAGCCTGATTTAAACCACTTACCCATTGCGTGAACCTCTTAAGCTCTGATTCGAAATAATTAGTAAAAAAATCATTGTTTAATCCTTTTTATTCTTATAGCGAGCTATATTTTTCACGCAATCTTTGTCTAACGACTTCAGCAATTGTGTTAAAGAAGAAAGTAAATATGAACAACACAAATGCAGCTAAGAACAACACTCGATAATGGGAACTGCCTATTGCAGACTCTGGCATTTCAACAGCAATGTTTGCCGCAAGCGTTCGCATTCCTTCGAATACGCTCCATTCCAAAATTGCGGTGTTACCTGTTGCCATAAGCACAATCATCGTTTCACCAACAGCTCGACCTAAGCCCATCATTACTGCAGAGAAAATACCAGGGCTTGCAGTAAGTAAAACCACACGAGTAAGGGTTTGCCATTGTGTAGCACCCAGCGCCAAACTACCGTTCGATAAGTGACGTGGCACAGAGAAAATGGCATCTTCAGCGATTGAGAAGATAGTTGGAATAACCGCAAAGCCCATTGCAATACCAACAACTAATGCATTTCGTTGGTCAAAAGTAATGCCAAGCTCATTGGTAATA
The DNA here is from genome assembly GCF_016900895.1 of Parashewanella hymeniacidonis. GTDB lineage: Bacteria > Pseudomonadota > Gammaproteobacteria > Enterobacterales > Shewanellaceae > Parashewanella > Parashewanella hymeniacidonis. Next base: position 25,389 of record NZ_JAFEUN010000045.1, on the reverse strand, counting down.
AATGCACGAGTATCCCCGCCAAAGAAAGCAAGTTCAATCGTTGGACTCAGAGCAAAAGACAGCCAACCAACAAAGCATATAACAGGGATCAACATCAACTCTTGATAAACATCAGGTAAACGTTGCTTCCATCTAATTGGTAACTTGCTCCAAGAAAATGCTGAAACGAGAATGGACACAGGTAATGCAATTAACAACATTACGATACCCGGTAAATTTTCTTCGATCAGTGGCGCTAACCAAAGGCCAGCAAGGAAACCAAGGATTACCGTCGGTAATGCCTCCATAATTTCAATGGTTGGTTTGATAAAACCGCGAACGGTTGAAGACATGAAATAAGCGGTATATATCGCTCCTGCAATGGCAATTGGAACTGCGAATAACATGGCATAAAATGCCGCTTTCATGGTACCAAATGCTAATGGCATTAAGCTTAACTTAGCTTCGAAGTCATCTGAACCAGATGTTGATTGCCAAACGTATTTTGGTTCAGGATAACCTTCATACCAAACCTTTTCCCACAATGCACTCCATGAAACTTCAGGGTGTGGGTTATTCACGGCGAAAAGGTGAAGTTTACCTTGTGACTCAACGACTAAACCGTTAGAGCGAGGATTAAAGCTTAGCGCTTTAGCTTGAGGAATATCGAATTTTTCACTTAACAATTCACGTTGGCTGGTCGTATACAATAAAGTAAGTTGACCTTCAGGACTAATAACTGCAAAGCTTTTCCGGTAGAACTCAGTTGCCATTGCTCCGACTGGAGCGATATCGTCAAAGCTACGAATCGGTTGATATAGGCGCCCTTTATCACTATTGACTTGAAAGTACTGACTGATTAAACCTGAGTCGTAGGAAACGATCAATGAACTTGCGCCAGCCAGAAGCTCAACATCGCTCACTTTGGTGTCGTTAATTTCAAGATTTAATACTTGCAGTAAGCTTAACTCATCTAAATAGTTGATGTTATAGATAAAGACTTTATCAGTAGTTTTTAAAAGAAGTTGACGCTGATCAGGCGTTATCATTACCTTTGAGACATGAATAGGAGCATCTTCGACAAGTGCACTTTCTGGTGTCCACTCTATTTCCTCAGTCATCATGTTTTCTTCGCCTTCAAGACGCTCAATTCGCCACTGATTGGTGGGCGTGAGGTAAGCGAATGAGATTTTGTCTTCCCCGAGGCTAAACGCAAGGTTAGTCAGAGGCTCACCATTAGAATCAATAGTTATTGGTTCTTCACCAGCAGGGTATGAAACTTCAGGAGTAATGGTTCGAACATTATTAGGGTAAGAAACGCCAAATTTGATCCCAAAAACCATTGCTTGTCCGTTACTTAAACCTAATGCAAACATCTGCTGACTTGGCATTGATTTCGAACTGCTGACAACTGATGTCCCTTGAGGGAGACTTGGTGCAAAACTTGAGATTAAGCTTCCAGAATTAACGTCATAAAACTGAACATGGCCAGTAGAAGAAACTTTATACAAGACCTGATTTTGCTCATCACTGCCAATCATCAAGGTTTTAGCAGTGCTAATATCACTATGCTCTGTAACCACTGTAGATTCTTTGATGCTTGCACCATCGAAAACTGGTTTTATAACATAAAGTAAATAGAAGAAAATAAGTAACAGGGCAACAAAAACCATAGTACCACCGATAGACACACCAACACGTGTAGCCTTATCCTTGATAGCTCTGCGGGTTGTTCCACTGTTCGTAAGTAGCGACTGAGAATTATTTCCAGGCTGTTGGACCTGACTTTCCATTAAAAACCTCTGTTTTTTTATTGTTGTGTTTTCTTCCGCAGCTTCTGAAAACACTGGCCTTTTCTGACGTTGAGAATTTTATGACCGAAAGATGACAGTTGTATTACAACCAGTAATAATTCACAAACAAATTCAATAAAAAAGCCCATGCTTCCTCACGAAGCATGGGCTTGAGTCAAATTCTTTTAAATTATTTTAACAACCACATCCTCGCATCACGCCCATGAATGACAAATTCATTTAGTGGTTGCGAATCACTCGACAACATATCCTGATAAACACCGCCATTCTTTAAGCCACTCGATGGAAAATCTAAACTCACCGTTTTGTCTTGCGCACATTTGTTAATGGCTAGGACACCTTTACTGCCTCGACTAAATACAATTGAACAATCATCATGACTTAATATATGCATCTGAGTTCCCTGAGTTGCATTATGAAATTTAATCATTCCAATTATATCTTTACGTTTATAGAAATCTTGCCAGCGAGCATTATCATGACTTTCGTTATGATCAGAGTAAATTAACGGCACACCACCATCTCTACCTAATACATAGACCGAAGCAAGTGTCTCATCGGTCGGATTCATAATCTGATACCGAAATCCAGCATTCATTGGAATGTCGTGAGTAATCACAAATGTAACAGCCCTGCTATTATCAAGTGCATGACCATCATTTTTGGGTTCAGCTAGAGAGTTCAACGAGCCATTATAGCTGAATGCTTCTCTAATCTGGCTAAAGAGTGGAAAATCATAAGCACTAAAGTCGGTTCGGTCTAAATATGGTGCTAAGAATTGCTTGTACTCAATAGATTCTTTACCTCCTGATGTGATTAATTCGCCAAAAATATGCATATTTTTTGTAATTTTTGGAGTAAAGACTTTATTAAGATGTTCGATAGTCATATGTTTTGCGGCGTCTATTCTAAAACCAGTGACACCGATTGCCTTTAATGCTTTTAAATAGGATTGCTGTTGACTCACAACCCAGTCGTTATAAGCCAATTTAGGTAAGCCTGTATCAGGTGGAGTACCACAAATTCTATTATGTTGAACGTCATCGACATTATTGTAATCGTGAATGCACTGCGCTGGGAAAAAATCGTTTTCACTAAATAAGTTTTGATTGATATCACCAAACAATATTAATGATTGATACTTTGTTTGGTCACTCGCATACTGATTTAAGACATCGTTACCCGGATAATTTAAATCTGACCGTAAAAGTGATTCATTTGCCATATCATTGAAAACGATGTCGGCGTAAGTTTCAACACCAACAGACTTCAGTGCCTTCACCATATTTTTAAAATCGTTAGTGTCGCCTAACCTGTTATCAATCACCCGATAATCTTGTGGCTGATAGAGAGACCACCATTGATCACCCGTGGATTTATATGCTGGAGAAACAAGCACTTTCTTATAGCCTAATTGAGCTATTTCTTCTGCTTTATTGGCTACTTCACTGTATTTCCAATTAAATGCGTGAAGTATTACGTCGGCATGTGCAGAAGATATGATTAAAAACGAAAATGTTAAGGCAACGGCTTGGAAGTAATTTTTGAGCATAAATTCTATCCTCTCAGAGATGCTTCCTTGCTTAGATATTCCGTCTAAGAAGGATAATTATCTCAAATAAACCGCATGTCCACTTATTCATTTTTCAGCTTAACTATGCATTACCTACTGCACGTACAACGAGGTGAATGTGACGGCGAAGCACTTCACTTAATTTTGAAAATTCCTGCTCAAAGCTTTCAGCCGTTTCGAGGTAACCATTCACCAGCCCCGTATTGACTTTTCAAATAAACAGTGAAACTTACTTGCGGGGTGGTACTTGTATCACAAAACAATGGCAAGCTTGTAGTTATAAATGCCAATAAACGGGAGTTTGAGATTGTCAATACCCCTCTGGTGAATGCTTACGTTTCGAGCATCATCAATTTTTTTCTACATGGAGAATTAATGAAAAAGTGATCTCGGCATCTTAAACTGGTGTTTTCGAATCTATAATTCGATAAAGACTTTCAATACGGTTAATTTCACATTGCTATGAGTGTACAAGTAATGAACTGAGTCGTTTGTTTCTTATCGCTTCATTATGAAAAGCAAGCTCAATTTCTCTATCTGCTCGTCTATCAACGACTTGATTTCGAATATATCGCTCACACGCTTCAACCAGTTTGTCTACTAATACTGTAGAAGAAAAATTATGGATACTCTGAATATCGGTCTCGATTACAACAAAATAAGAATTGTTACCAACATCCTCCATTTTATACCTATACTCGAAAGCTGATAATACAAAATCTTCGATACTTTTAAAGTGATACGTTGTTGAGCCAAGTGCCCCCGGTCATGTGCTTAGCAGCATCAACTCGGAACCCCGTGACACTAATGTCTTTCAGCGTTTTTAAATACGTTTTTTGTTGCGAAATCATCCAGTCGTTTTCATCAAGATCCTGCAGCCCAACATCAGGATCGGCACCACAAAGTCGGTAATGTTGAACATCCCACACACTCGTGTAATTGTAAATACATTGAGCTGGTCTAAAATCAGCATTTTGAAAAAGGTTCTGATTTATATTGCCAAATAACACTAATCCATCAACACCTTCATTTGAGTAGCCTTGCAGCACTTCAGTCCCCGGGTAATGTAAATCATTGCGCTTGTGTGCTTCATTAGCCATATGGTTAAAAACAATGTCGGCATAAGTTTCAACACCAGCCATCTTTAGCGCTTTCACCATATGTTTAAAATCTGCGGTATTACCCAGCGGATTATCAATTATTCGATAGTCCTGCGGTTGATACCTCGCCCACCATTCATTTCCAGATGACTTGTATACCCATGATACTTGAAGATGCATGTTTCAGGACTTTTTCAGCGCCAATTCTTTGAGGCGCATTAGCGAAGGAATATCGGGATTCTTTCGAGCTAATGTAACAAAGAAGAATTGGCGCTGAGAAGTCCACGCAGTGCGAGTTGCACAGCTTGCTACTCTTCGTTGCCAGTGCTAACAATAGCTCACTATTGCCGCACACTGTCGCCTTGATTAACAAGTTGTGCATTCTCGCTGAAATCGAGCATCTTCAGGTATCATGGGTATATACCCCAGCTCTGCAATTTCATTGGCTTTCTCTGCAACTTCACTGTATTCCCAGTTAAAAGCATGCAAAATAGTCTCTGCATTGGCTGTCTGACTTACGATAGATGCTGCAGCAATCACCGCTGCCGGAATGGATATTTTTATCATTATTATCGACCCTTACTATTAATGGGATGATTCCCTTGGTAAATCTCTGTCTACCTAAAAAGAAAATTAACATCTCACTAACACTAGAGTCGATCAAATGCGTACGTATTCAGGCGACTCACTAACCTGAACTCGGGATAAGCAAACCTCACCAGCACCTCTATTTCTGTTCATTTCTGCGTTTTGAGTGCTTACAATAGCTGGCTATTGCTGCACACTCATGCCTTGAACTAAACAAAACTAGAGACACTGTTGATCAATATGGCAAAATATTGATCATTTTAAATGCGTTAGTGATTTCATTATCCCGAGTTCAGGTTAACTAAGCTGTTGATGTGGATTTTTTGAATGGTTTTAAAGGTATTTGCGACACCAACATCCCCGCTAACATCAAACTACAGCCCATAAGTTCTCGCTCAGCTAAGTGTTGATTCAGTATCAACATCCCACCTATTGCTGCAAACACAGCTTCAAGACTTAAAATAATCGCCGCATGTGCTGGGTGTGCTTTTTTCTGCGCGATGATCTGTAAGGTATAAGCAATACCGACAGACACTAAACCACCATAGAGTAATGCACCACTTGCAGCAAAAATATCTGCAACTTCAGTAGTCTCTATGACTCCAGAAACACCTAAACTTAAAATGCCACAAATTAAAAATTGTACAAAAGCCAAAATTAACGGTGAGTGTTTTTCACTGTAATGATCGATAATCAAAATGTGTAATGCCCAGAAAAAAGCACCGATTAACTGCAGAGTGTCACCATACCCAATCGTAAAATCATCTTTAATGCTCAAGTAGAACAGACCAATAACCGCCAATAAACAGCCAACCCAAGTATTCATTCCGGTTTTATGCTTAATCAACAGACCTATAATTGGAACAATAACGATGTACAACCCAGTAATAAAACCTGCATTGGCAGCGGTGGTATATAACAATCCCACTTGCTGCAACGAGGCCGCAATAAATAGAACAACCCCCATTGCAACAGAGCCAATGATAAGAGATTTACTCTCACCAAATTTTAACTGTTTTTTCTTATGAAAGTAATAGATTAGAGGCAGTAAACTCACTGCTCCAACTAAGAAACGGTATCCGTTAAATGCATAGGGTTGAAGGTGTTCCATCCCCAAAACTTGAGCAATAAAGCCAAAGCCCCAAAGTGCCGCTGTTAAGAGTAATAATAAGTTAGCAAGCAATGTTAAAATTCCACAAATTGAAGTAAGCCGTAATTGTTACCTTTTTGTATACAATTTTCAATTAATAAGGCTAAGGTCTCTTAGAATAAAAATGATATTATGGCTAAAACAATTAATAATTAAATCTGACTTACGTTCAGGTGTGGAACGCAAAACTATGTTTGGAACGCTCTCAAAAATGGCGGCATCTTTAGACGATGCAAGTGTGGCTCAGTATCAACTAAAAGTTGGCGATGAAAAATTGGCTCTTAATGAATTAATTGGCCAAACAATCAAATTAACTCACTCTGGTAAAATACTTTGCAGTAATTGTGGTAAAAAGACCAAAAAAAGTTACTCACAAGGCCATTGCTATGTTTGTATGCAAAAATTAGCAAGCTGCGACTTGTGCATAATGAAACCTGAAACTTGCCATTTCTCTGAAGGTACATGTCGTGAGCCTGAATGGGCTCAAACGCATTGCTTTGTGCCACACTATGTCTATTTATCGAACACATCAGGAATCAAAGTGGGCATTACTCGCCATAGTCAAATTCCAACCCGTTGGATTGATCAAGGTGCGACTCAAGGATTACTGATTTTCCGAGTATCTACACGTCAATTAAGTGGTCTAGTTGAAGTTGAGTTAGCAAAACTCGTGAATGATAAAACACATTGGCAAGCCATGCTAAAGGGTCACAATGAAAATCAAGACCTCAAAGCTGTTGCTTCGGAATTAATTCCTCAAATTGAAGATCGTTTGAATGAGTTACTGATGGAGAATGGCGATTACAAAATTGAACGTTTAGATGAAGATATTCAATCAATTAATTTCCCTATTTTGGAATTTCCAAAAAAAGTGAAATCATTCAACTTTGACAAAACGCCGGAAGTTATCGGCACTCTCAAAGGTATCAAAGGTCAATACCTTATCTTTGATACTGGCGTAATTAATATCCGTAAATTTTCATCGTATGAAGTAGATGTAGAAGTGAATCCGTTAGCAGACAGCAACGAACAATTGGCGTTAGTGTAATCCATATGAATCAACCAGAACTAATATGCCACACGGCGAGATGGGTTAAAGATGTCATTATGAAATACAACATCTGTCCTTTTGCTCGTCCGGAAGTTGAAAAAGATACAATTCGATATTCAGTCATTAAAGGATCGAAATTGACAAAAATTGTTGACGCTTTAATCAGTGAGTATCAATACCTTGATAATCATGATGGTACAGAAACGACTTTAGTCATTTTACCCAACGGGTTTAACGACTTTAATCGATATCTTGATGCTGTAGCTTTAGCGGAAGACTTAATCTTTGAGTTAGGTTATGAAGGTAAATATCAAATAGCGAGTTTTCACCCTGAATATTTATTTGACGGAGAAGATTATGATTCTCCTACTAACTATACCAATCGCTCACCGTATCCAACGCTTCACATTATCAGAGAAGCGAGCGTTGAAAGAGCGTTAGAACACTATAGTGAACCTGAATCAATTCCTAAAAGGAATATGGCGTTTGCTGAAAAAAAGGGGAAATCATTTTTCAAAGTTTTACTTGAAAACTGTAAAAACTAGCCAAACCAAATAGCATAATTCCCGTTATCAAATGAGTATAGTTGCTGATATACCCATACTTGAAGATGCATGTTTCAGGACTTTTTCAGCGCCAATTCTTTTAGGCGCATTAGCGAAGGAATATCGGGATTCTTTCGAGCTAATGTAACAAAGAAGAATTGGCGCTGAGAAGTCCACGCAGTGCGAGTTGCACAGCTTGTTACTCTTCGTTGCCAGTGCTAACAATAGCTCACTATTGCCGCACACCGTCGCCTTGATTAACAAGTTGTGCATTCTCTCTGAAATCGAGCATCTTCAGGTATGATGGGTATATATAATAACGGGAACAGCTTAAGCCAATTCAACCATTAGTGTATTTCCAGTTTGATAAGAGCTTTTTATAAAATCAGTTCTAGATGAAGAACTCGTAAGCATCAATATTTTTTCACCTGAAATCGCCACCTTAAACCAGCCGATGTTGCAGCTACCATAACCGGATATACCCGCATTAATTTTCCGACGATCAACTTCTACAGGTTTATCATTCAAAGTATCAGCTCCCAAATTCTTACTTTCCTTTATCACTTTTATTGATACTTCATTCCTGCCGCACAACTGACCTAGCCTTGTTGTTTTAAAAGATATTTTATCTTCTGGAACAACTTTAAATGAATGCTGTTCAGTATTTTTGCTTGCGCTAAATTCTAGCTCAACTTTCTCACCTGATAAATCGACGGTTCTATGTTTATCTAGGTAAGGTTCACCGTTTTGCAACAACGCCTGTCTTTCGTCTTCTGAGATCCCCAACTCTTTGGCACTTCTATAACTAATATCATACTTGTGAGCCACTGATAATTTCACTGGTTGCCCTGTAGATACCGTATCTACATGCCTCCTACCCGTTCTAGCAGAACGGTCGACAATTCCGCTGCGTTCATCAAGCCTATCCCAGCGCCCTCTGACTTTTGATAGACTGTACCAACTAAAATCAGTTTTTTGGATTGTTGAGAGGCAATTTTAACCTGAAATGGTTTGGACTATTTGGAAAGCCTATAACTGGCAACGCTGATTCAACTTTTTTAGAATCAAATGTTGCTCTCTCTACGGTGGACGGTGGTAAATTTACTTCACTTACAGACATAATATTGAGACTTTAAGGTTTTTTGACACTTTAACCTGAACAACCTTAAAATCTTCTGAATGACATTCCATTTAACTGAGATATGAAATAACGGTTCAAGTATTTCATGAACATAATAAAGAGAATAAATGTTAAATATTTACGTAGGCAATAATGCATTTAAGAGCATCCACCAACAAGGTTTTAATCAGAATCTTTTTACAAGTTTTCTTGGCGCCAGTGGAGGTCCAAAATGGTTTTCTTTATTTGGTCTAGATAAGTATTTATTTGGTGAATTTTTTAGTGAAAGAAAGGACGAACTCAATCTTATAGGTTCATCTGCAGGTGCATTCCGAAGTGCTTGTTTTGCGCAAAATGATCCAGTTGCTGCAATTTCAAGAATGGCCAAATCATATTCTGAAACAGTCTATTCAAAAAATGCTCAACCACAGGAAATAACCCAAAAAGCTGTTGAGTTATTGGATTATATGCTCGGAGATACTGGTGTATATGAAATTATTGACAATCCTATATTCAAAGCACATTTTTTAGTTAATAAAACAAATGGTATTTTGGAATCAGAGCATAAACTCTTTCAGCTTATCGGGTTATCTAAAAGCTATTTGCTAAACAGAATTGATAGAAAGTGTTTAAAAGACCAATATGAACGATTTGTTTTTAGACCTGCCAACAGCAAGTTAATCATTAAAGATCCATGTAATTTTGACACCTCCTATATCAATTTATCTAATATAAATTTAAAAAGCGCCCTCCTCGCATCAGGTTCAATTCCTTTAGTTATGCAAGGTATCAAAGATATCCTCGGGGCCCCTTACGGAATGTATCGTGACGGTGGCATTCTTGATTACCACTTTGACATAACAATAAAACCAAATGATGGGTTAACTTTGTACCCTCATTTCAATAAAAACCCTAAAGCGGGTTGGTTTGACAAGAGCTTAAAGCGTTTGGTTTCACCTAGTAGTTACGACAATGTCGTTTTGCTTGTCCCTTCTGATGAATTCATTGCCTCATTGCCCTACTCTAAAATTCCTGATCGAAATGATTTCAAGGCACTTGAACCTCAAGCACGAATTAAATATTGGAAAACGGTATTACAAGAAACTGAGCGTATCGCAGAGGATTTTGATCGCTTTTTAACTACGCAGAGCCTTGACAAGATAAAGCCATTACCATTTTAAATAATGGAGCCTATTTTTATTAACTTGAATGTCGCACTGTGTTTGATAATCATTATCATTTGTAGTAGTCTTTCTAAAAATGATTATCAAGCACAATTAAATATGTACGTTTGTATTTGTCACGGAATCAAAGAAAAAGATATTCAACAAGCGATTGACGCTGGAGCAGAAAGTGTCCGTGATTTAAGGAAAAAACTTGATTTAGGTTCGCAGTGTGGAAAGTGCGTTTGTTATGCTGCTAAAATGATTAAAAATACAAAAGGGGATCTGAATTATGATTTAGCTATTGCTGTATAGCCTTTAATTTCCAGTAGGTTTAAATAAAAACAACGCCAGTTCACTTTTGAATAGATATATACAGTTTAAAATGTATTTTTATTCACTCATTCAGCACACATCTAGCAACTATAATTATAATAGAAAATACGTTTAACTTACACTGTACTTTAAGTTTATTTTTCTATGTCAAATACCTTAAAAAGAAACCTGCTCCCCCGCCACCTCATCATGATTGCTCTTGGCGGATCAATTGGTACAGGTCTTTTTCTAGCCAGTGGTAGTTCTATTGCAATTGCAGGTCCAGCTGGAGCACTCCTTGCATACGTATTGATAGCAATCATGGTCTATTTTTTGATGTCGAGCCTTGGTGAAATGGCTGCATTTAGACCGACTACAGGTTCTTTCTGTGAATATTCAACAAAATACGTTAGCCCAGAATTTGGTTTTGCCATGGGATGGAATTACTGGTTTAGTTGGGCAATCACCATTGCTGCGGAAATAACAGCTGCATCTCTCGTCATGCAGTTTTGGTATCCAGGAGTTAATATCATCATTTGGAGTGTTATTTTTTTTGTAGCCATATTTGCTCTCAATATGTTTGCAGTTCACGTATATGGAGAAACCGAATACTGGCTATCTTTTGTTAAGGTCTCAGCAGTGGTTATTTTTATTGTTGTGGGTACGCTCGCCATTTTTGGACTGATTGGCACTAAAGAAGCTGTGGGGTTCCAAAACTGGCAAATTTCTGGTGGGCCTTTTCATCACGGATTTACCGGGTTTATGGCTGTTTTTCTTGTTGCGGGTTTTTCGTTTCAAGGAACAGAACTCATTGGCGTTGCTGCGGGTGAGGCACGTGAACCACAAAAAGCGATTCCTTTAGCCGTAAAAAAGACTTTCTGGCGCTTATTCATCTTTTACGTACTTGCCATTGGTGTTATCAGCTTTTTGATCCCATTCAACAGTCCAACTTTAATAAGCAGCAATTCAGATTCGACGACCAGCCCCTTCACACAAATATTGAGTAATGCAGGGTTTGCATCTGCGGCAACCATAATGAATATTGTAGTATTAGTTGCCATTTTGTCGGCTGCTAATGCGAGTATGTATTCAGCAACCAGAATAATGTGGAATCTGGCTAAATCAAACCACGCCCCAAAAACACTGGAATATGTAAATAAAAGAGGGTTACCTATTGCGGCATTAATCATCACTGCTGCAATTGGAAGTTTGTTCTTTTTGACTTCTTTATTGGGAAATGGAACCGTCTTTATTTGGCTCGTAAATATATCATCCCTTTCTGGTTTTATTGCTTGGTTTGGCATTGCATTAAGCCATTATCGCTTCAGAAATGCCTTTTATGCACAGAATAGAGACCTAAATGAACTCCCATATCGTTCCAAGTGGTTTCCTATTGCCCCAATAATCGCCATGATTTTAATTTTATTGATTATTTTTGGCCAAGAGTACGAATCTTTAACTTCTGGTTCGATGGGAATCGAAAAATTTTTAGCGACCTATTTAGGAGTGTTTACTTTTATCGGTTTGATTATCGGTTATAGGTTAATCAAAAAGACTAAAACCATTCCTCTTGAAGATTGTGACTTAACAAAAATTGAACACTAAGGCCCAGTTAAACTGGGACTTAGACTTTTACTACCTTAAATCCAAAATCTCGCTTTCAAACGATGAATCAACGCCATCGACTCGAGAAATTACAGCTGATAACTTGGTAATTTCTTTAATAAGGTTCTTCAGGTAGCTCCCCAGTTCTGTTTTAGCCGTATACTCGAAAGTAAATACATCATTATGATTTTCTCTACTAATCACAAAACGAGCATTGGTGATTTCTGGAAACAGCGACATGATCTTTTGTAATTGTGAAGGATGAACAAACATCCCTTTCACTTTCAATGTTTGATCTGCTCTGCCCAACCAACCTTTAATACGGCGATTCGTTCGACCACATGAATTTTTATCATTGTAATACGCAGTTAAATCACCTGTTGCAAAACGAATCAATGGATAACGCTCGTCTAACGTGGTGACGACCAGCTCACCAACTTCACCATCATTAACAGGTTCTCCTGTATCCGGCTGTACAATCTCGACAATGATGTCTTCGGCAAGCACCCAACCTTCATCATCATTGGCTTCAAATGCGATTAAGCCGACATCTGCAGTGGCATAGGCTTGTTTTACGTTTAAACCATTTTCCAAGAATTTTTTGCGTAACTCAGGTGTAAGCGCTTCTCCTGTCACTAATGCTTTTTTAAAAGGCACCTCGTGTCCACGCTGTTTTGCTTTATCAATCAGAATGTTTAGAAACGAAGGGGTCCCACAGTATCCATTAGGTTTAAAGTGTTCCATAGCATCGAGCTGTTGTTCAGTTTGTCCTGGACCTGCAGGAATGACACTACAACCACAAGCTCTAGCACCAGAGTCCATAATGAATCCACCTGGTGTTAAGTGATAAGACAATGTATTTAAAACCACATCACCATTTTTGAAACCTGCAGAATGAAAAGCTTGTGCCATGCGCCACCAATCAAAACTATCCATCGCACCTTCATAAATATTCCCTGGAGACTGAAACAAGCGTTGTAACTGAGTATTGGCTGGGATAATGCCACCAAACGGCGCATTTTCGGCTTGTAGTTTGGCGAGTTGTGACTTTCTAATCAACGGAAGCTTTGCCAACTCAATTCGATTTCCTACATTAACATCATGTAAACCTAAGATCTTAAATGCCTGGCTATAGTAATCACTTTCAGATACTAACTTGCTAGTTAACAGTTTCAATTTATGAAAAAGTTCGATTTCTCTAGCTTCGTGGGGCAAGCTTTCTTTATCTAAAATAGAGGACACTTTTGAATTCACTAAAGGGCAAGTGCTGCCCCATTCACTGTGATTTGATATAACTTCAGCCATAACTTCTCTCCCTAAATAGCTGTCTTAACCTTGCTCAGAACTTTATAACCAGCGTTTGCGACGCTTGTATGACTTAAGATTTTTAAAACTTTTACGCTCTTCATTACCTCCACCAAGGTAAAACTCTTTAACGTCTTCATTATTCAACAGTTGCTCTCTGGTTCCATCAAGTACAATTTTTCCTGATTCCATGATGTAGCCGTAGTGTGCGGCTTTCAGTGCATAATTCGCATTTTGCTCGACGAGCAGCATGGTGATACCTTGCTCACGGTTAATTTTTTCAATGATCCCGAACACTTCTTTAACAAGCAGCGGTGACAGTCCCATTGACGGTTCATCAAGACAAATCATTTTCGGCCTTGCCATTAATGCACGACCAATTGCCAACATTTGTTGCTCACCACCTGAAAGATATCCGGCTAAACCCGTGCGCTCTTTTAATCTTGGGAAATAGGTAAATACCATTTCGATATCTTGATTAATTTCATTATCACTTCGGGTATAGGCACCAAGACGTAAATTTTCGACGATGGTCATATCTTCAATAATCCTTCGTCCTTCCATCACTTGGAAAAGACCTGAACTCACAATGTCAGCGGCATTGGTGTTATCGATTCTCTTACCCAAAAAGGTGATATCACCTTTCGTTACTTCACCGTTTTCAGTTTTCAGTAGCCCAGATATTGACTTAAGTGTGGTTGACTTCCCTGCACCATTTGGGCCCAGTAATGTGATGATTTTACCCTTGGGAACATCAATGCTTACGCCTCTTAAAACCTGAATCACCTCGTCGTAAACGACTTCAATGTTATTAATCGACAGTACGATTTCTTCTGGTTGAATTTGTTCTGCTGCATTACTCATCAGTACTACTTCCTTGATCTGTTTTAAAAGTCTCTCGGCTCCCGTTCACACGGGAGCGATAGCTAAAGATTAATAGCCTAACCAATCTGGACGGCGTTCAAGGCTTACCGTATCAACTTGCTCAATGCTGACGTCACCCTTGTTGTAATTACCTTTGTAGATATTAACTTCAGCAATACCACGGTGATCATCCGCTGACCAGGTTGCAGGTAAACACACGCCTTCTAAGCCTGAAGGAACCCAATCTTTACGGGCGTACATGCCTTTTTTAACGTTTGCACCTGTGATGCCACCATTATCTTTTGCCCACTCCATCGCTTCTTTCATGTAATACGTAGAGCAAATACCACGAATGTAATGATGAGGACGCTGCTTTTCACCAGATACATCAGACATTTTTGAAATCGCTTTAACTAACGCCATGCCTTGAGCTTTAGAATCCCAAAATGGTGTCATAGTTGGGAAGATATAATTTTTAATACCCGATCCCGTCGCTTCAAAAATTTTGCGATCACCTCCCCAGATATTCGACATAAATTGAACATCAGTACCAACCGTATTACACGACTTAACCAGTGACATTACTGAACCGCCTAAGTTGCCAATGTAACCGTAGTTCGTGCCTGAACTCTTAAGGCTTAAACACTGGGCTTTAAAGTCGCCCGGCTTCATTGAAATAACTACAGGAGGTTGCACATCAAACCCTAATTCTTTGGCGTATTCCGCACACGCTTTTTTAGGTGCGTTAGGGAATGGATGGTTTGCACCGATATGAGTGAATTTAGGTTTACCTTGCCCACCTTTTGCCTTCCAATCTTTCGATGCCCATTGCGCTAACGCACGGCAAGAATCAGAATATGACGCACCATAAAAGAAGTTATAAGGTGCAGGCTTTTTAGTGTGCGGATTTTTACCTTGAGGGTCAGTTAAGTGCCCAGAGTATGAAGCTGAAAAAACAGGAATTTTATCTCTTGCAACAAACGAGATTAATGCCTCGGTATCAGCGGTTCCCCACCCTTGCATTGCGACCATTTTTTTACGTGTTTTCCATTTTTTATACGAAGCAATCGCTTGTGGCACTTTATAAGCGTAATCAATGGTCTCAAACTCTAAACCGGTTCCTTTAATGCCGCCATTTTTGTTGATGTAGGTCAGTGCATCACGTATACCGTTAGCGTATTCCTTCCCAACAAATGCAGTCGGGCCCGACATATCAGCTAGATGGCCAACAAACACTTTGTCTGCTGCTTGTACTGTCGTCGACAGTGCTGCAATCGATGTCAGTGTTGCGAGTGTTAATTTTGATAGTTTCATGGTTATTTCCCTTAACTTATTTATTTTAATTTTTAATCCATGTGGCTTTAAAAACTGAACAACAAAAGTCACTGGCATGACGAATTAGTATGCAAATGGGTAACACTTCCAATAGTTCTTAATTTGATTCCAACGATGCGCTAAACCTTCAGGTTCAAAGATGAGGAATAAGATAATGACAAGACCGATAGACATCTCTTTGATGTAAGCCAGACCATCCACCAGCATTGGACTGTTTCCTATATCTGTCATTTTTAGTAGTCCGACACCACTTTCCATCGCTTCAGGCAATAACACCATGAAGATCACACCAAACATCGTGCCTTTGACTGAACCTAAACCACCAATAATGATCATGGCTAAGAATTGAATCGACATAAAGATTGTGAAACCTTCAGCAGATACATACCCAAGATAATGAGCATATAGCGCTCCACCAATACCGGCATAGAAGCTTGAAATACCAAACGAAAGCAGACGATATTTATTAAGTTTTACACCCATGATTTCAGCGCTGAGGTAGTGATCACGAACTGCGACAAAAGCTCGACCATCACGACTGCGCATGAGGTTACAGCCCCAAATAAACATGAATACCAAAGCAAATAGCGCGACGTAGTAGAAGCTTTCATCAGTATCAAATGCAAAACCAAATAGACTGATTGGCTCAGCTAAAGACCCTGCACTACCACCAGAAAACCAGTCCGCACGAGCAAAAAAGTCTTCCATAATGAATTGTGCCGCTAAGGTAGCAATGGCAAGGTATAATCCTTTAATCCTTGCTGCTGGCATTCCGAACATCATACCTACGGCCATGGTTAAAAAACCCGCCAATGGGATGCAAAAAACAACAGGAATATTAAAGCTGGTATTTAACCAAGCCGAGGCAAAGGCACCAAAACCAAAGAATGCTCCATGGCCCAGTGAAATCTGCCCTGTAAATCCAACTAAAATGTTCAGGCCTAAGGCTGCTATACCTAAATAGGACACTTGAATGAACAGAGTTAAATAATACGCATCCAATATAAATGGTGCGCAACACGCCAGCGCAATCGCAAACATGGTTACCCAACGAATGGTCTGGGTCTCAAAAATTGTATTATCCTGACGATATGAGGTTCTAAAGTCACCGCAAGGACGCATAGTTAAACTTGACATAATTCTTCTCCTTCGATGCCCTAAATACGTTCGATGTCTTTGGTACCAAATAAGCCATAAGGCTTAAACCAAAGAATGATCAGTAATACGTAAAATGGTGCAATGTCATACATGTTGCCAATATGGAAATACTGGCTGTCAAAGAACTCAGCTAAGTTTTCGAGAACACCAATGGTTAAACCACCGACAATGGCACCCACAATTGAATCGAGACCACCAAGAATTACCGCAGGGAAAACTTTTATCCCCATTACAGATAGCGAGTCAGAGACACCATTTACCATTCCCATCACAACGCCCGCTGTCGCAGAAACGGTTGCCGCAATTCCCCAACTCATGGCAAACACTTGCTTTACTGATATACCAAGGCTTTGAGCCGCTTGTTGATCAAATGCTGTTGCACGCATGGCTAATCCATGCTTTGAATGTTTAAAGAAGAAGTAAAAGCCAACCATGATCATCAGAGCGATGACCGTACTCATCAAGTATGCAGGCTCAATGTTCAGCCCTAGAATGTTCACTGAATCTGCTTCAAATACTTTCGGGTAGCTTTGAGGTGCAACCCCAAATATCCACTTTGTGAGTGCTTGGAAAAAAATAGATAGACCAATCGTCACCATGATGACGGAGATAATTGGCTCACCAATCATCGGCCTGAGCACTATCATCTGCAGTAAAACACCGAACAGTGCCATGAATATCATGGTGAAAATAAAGCCTAAGAAGAATGGGATTTGCATATAGACAAGGAAAGCCCAACAAACCCATGCACCTAGAAGTAGAAACTCACCTTGTGCAAAGTTGACAATCTGTGTTGATTTATAAACCAACACAAAACACATGCCGACGACACCATAAAGCAAGCCGACGATAAGGCCATTAGTGATCAGTTGTAATAGTAAATCCGTATTCATGATGCAATCCTCGTATCACTAGTTACTGCGTTATCAATCTCAGAATGCTCAAAGTCATCAACAGGCAAAACATTCGCTACTTTTAACTGAGTGTGAATTCGAGTCTTACTGCCATCTTGGAAAGTGATCATGGTATCGACATCAACGTGCTCATCGCCTTGATAAATCGAATCGATAATGTCACCGTATTTATCGGCTATCACACCACGCCTTACTTTACGTGTACGTGTTAACTCGCCATCATCGGCATCTAACTCTTTATAAAGCAGTACAAATTTTCTGATTTTTTGAGCTTCTGGCAACGTTTCATTCACCTTTTCCACTTCGCTCATAAGTTTTTCATACACTTCAGGAAGCGTAGATAAGTTGGTGTAGTTAGTGAACGCATAGCCAGCTTGTTCCGCCCATTTAGAAACAATGCTGTAGCGAATACACAAAATGGCTGAGAGATAAGGTCGTGCTTTACCAAGGATGACGGCTTCACCAATGAAAGATGAAAACTTCAATTTGTTTTCAATATATTGAGGCGAAAACTGCAACCCGTTACTGGTTTTAGCTAAATCTTTAATACGGTCAATCACCACCAAGTGCCCATTATCTTTAAAATAGCCAGCATCACCGGTGTGCATCCAACCGTCTTTTACATCTTCATCATACGAATCTTGATCATTCAAATAACCTTTGAACATACCCACGGTTTTGGATACAACTTCACCTAATCCTTGATCATCTGCATTAATGACTTTCAGATTGGCTGTATCGAATGCCACACCTACCGAATCGTAATCAACGTCAGTTTCTTCGTGAATGGTGTAGGCTCCCGCCATTTCAGTCTGTCCGTAAAGTTGACGAAGTGGCACACCAATACTTTGGAAGAAACGGAACGTATCTGGTCCCATTGCTGCGCCACCCGTTGCCGCTGAGGTTAAGAACGAGAAGCCAAGGCGGTCTTTAAGTGCTTTGTTAAGTAGGACTTCAGCTAAAAACGACTTTTTACCTTTATCTAACGCTTTTGCAGCTCGATTAAGAGAGAACTCAAATATCCAACGTTTTAGACGTGTTGAATCCATCATTCTAGCTTGAACATCCGCTAAAATGCCTTCCCACACTCTAGGAGCAAGCAACACAAAATTCGGTCCAATTTCACGAAGATCAGCCATCATGGTTTCTTGTTCTTCTACGAAATTAACAATTTGACGTGATATCAGTGATTGCCCGACAACATAGACCTGCTCCATAATCCAAGGCAATGGCAGAACAGACACATAATTATCACCCGCTTGACGAGGGTCGGCACGAAGGTATGAACAGCAATGTTCAATAAAGTTACCACTGTTGAGTAAAACGATTTTAGGGCGTGAAGTCGTACCTGACGTAGTACAGTAGATAGATATTTCTTCTGGATCTGTTGCATCAACCATTTGATCATAATGATCATGGTGCATAGATTCATAGTCGCGTCCCATACGATACAAATCTTCGATATCAATCAGACGTTCATCATCATATTTGCGCATCCCCTTTGGATCACAATAAACGATGTATTTTAATGTCGGAACATCATCACCGAGTTCCAATAACTTATCGCATTGTTCTTCATCTTCAGCAATAACGACCGATGCTTTACTGTGGTTGAGTAGAAACGCTACCTCTTCATGCATAGAATCTTGGTAAACACCCAATGAATAACAGCCCATTGCATGTGCGGCAATCTCCCCCCATACCCATTCAGGACGATTATCACCAAGTAACGCAATGGTTTCACCCTTTTGAATGCCAAGATGTGTTAAACCCAGAGCCATCCACTCCACACGGTGATGGTAATCTTTCCAGGTGAATTCGTTCCAAATCCCGAACTCTTTCTCACGCATGGCAACATCGTTCGGCCAGTGTGCGGCGTTATACCGCAAAATTTTAGGGAAAGTATTTAGACTGGTTATGTATCTTTTATGCTCTTTGAGCATGTCCTTGTGTTTCATTAACATGCCTCCTCTAATTCTTTATCAAGAATGGCATCATCTTCTATGCCTAAGTAAGCTTGTTTCACATGAGGATCATCCATGACCTTTTCTGGTAAATCACAAATGAGTTTTTTACCAAAGTCCAACACCATGACTTTGTGTGAAATATCCATCACAACACCCATATCATGTTCAATCATCACAATCGTGACGCCAAACTCTTCATTGAGCTCAAGGATGTATCTCG
This sequence comes from Parashewanella hymeniacidonis, assembly GCF_016900895.1. Lineage (GTDB taxonomy): Bacteria > Pseudomonadota > Gammaproteobacteria > Enterobacterales > Shewanellaceae > Parashewanella > Parashewanella hymeniacidonis. The sequence continues at coordinate 5,623 of NZ_JAFEUN010000045.1, read as the reverse complement.
CCATGTCTTCTTTTTCTTCGAGGTTCATCCCAGCCATAGGTTCATCCAGCAAGATAAGTTTTGGTTTCAACGCCATAGCACGTGCAAGCTCGACACGTTTGCGTAAACCGTAAGATAAATTACCTGCAATTGATTTTCTGACATGAGTAATTTCTAGAAAATCGATGATTTTTTCGACTTCATTACGATGCGCTAATTCTTCAGTTTGTGCACCAGAAAACCAGTAAAGTGGGCCTGTTAACCAGTTGTTTTTCATCAGGTGATGACGGCCAACCATGATGTTATCAAGCACGGTCATATGGCCGAATAAGGCTAAATTTTGGAAAGTACGGCCAATGCCGAGATCGGCACGATCATTAGGTTTTAAATGAGTGACATTTTGACCATTAAACTTAATGTTACCGCTATTAGGTTGGTATCGACCTGAAATACAATTCAGCATCGAGGTTTTACCCGCCCCGTTTGGACCGATAATTGAAAAAACAGAACCTTTGGGTACATCAAAACTAACGTCAGTTAATGCTTTAACACCGCCAAAAGCGAGGGATATATTTTCTACTTGGAGAATGGACTCTGACATTGGCTTTACTCCTTTATCCTAGATACTCAGCGAGAAATTCAGGGGAAACTGAGTATCTAAGTTGAGTTACAGAAAAAAGCCTGAGACAAAAACAACTGCCTCAGGCATCTTGTATTTACAACATGTAACGAAGGGAGAGCTGCCCATAGAATGAATCAGCATCTGGGTTTTTCATCTTGAATTGCCCAACTTCAAAGCCTACTGTCAATTGTTTTGTAATGTCCTCAAATATGTTTACGCCCCATTGGTCGCGGTCAATATCTTGAACATCTGTAGTGATTTTTCCGTAAAAAACATTGGAGCGCATGGTATCCGTCCAAAAATGACGATACGCACCTAAGAAAGAAGTCACATCTTCTATTTCTTCACCGATCACATCTCTTGATGCACCGACACCGATATAGCGACCCACTTCACCAAAGTGAGCTTGGAATTTAAAGTCGTCCTTCTCGCCAACCATTATCTTACCGGCTACAGAACCACCTAATGCCATTTCTTTATGGCCCATTTCTGTCACAAGCTCACGAGCTAGACCAGCAAAAGAAACCGTGCCCCAATCACCTTTAAAATCGTATCGACCAATCACATCTGGCACTGAATCTTTTGAAGTGTCTCCGCCCCAGCTTTCAGGGTTTTCTAGAGCAATTTGAAAGCCATTTGTGCTGTAACGAAGCATACCTTGTCGAATAAAGGCGAGTCCCACTGTAGCACCCGCAAAATCTGCAGTTTCAGGAATAGCGGAAGTATTCATGAACGTGGTCCAAGTTTGGCCTGCTAAAAAATCTTTGTATTTAATAAAAGCATGACGAATACGAGGTTTAGAAGAGTTTGAAACAATTTGGTTACCGCCGCCACCAAGGAAGTCCATTTCAATGAAGCCCATTAAATCGCCATTAACATACTTAGTATTAAAGCGTGTTTCGTCGGCAAAAATACGGAATTGACTCTTGTCCTCATCCATACGAACACCGTTACCAATCCAAAAATCACGATATTCAATGTCACCAGAGACAAAGCGTGTATCTACTTTTATGTAACCACCAAACGTAATGTTGCTGTCATCGTTGATGTCAATCTTAAAACCAGCATGTGCGCTCCCTGCAGCAAGAATTGAAGTCGCTATGAGCGTTTTTGTTAGAGTTTTCATTTCAAGGTCTTCCCTTTATTGGTTAATACCATCTGAGATATACCTTGAAGAAAAAGTGAACAATCAACAATTGACAATCCGTCGTACGACTCAGGTCGTACGACTTTGGTCGATGACTATCCTCTTACACCTAAATTGTGTTTTCTGGTATGGTAATGAAAAATAATAAAAACCTAAGGATAGGTGCTTACCGTGTTTTCAAATTGGCTTTTAATCACCGTTAGCGTTATTTATGCAGTTCTCTTAAGTGGGCTAGCAATCTGGGGAAATAAGCATCGCCACAAAATATCTTATACCCAGCAAAAATTCATATACGCCCTTTCATTAGGTGTTTATTGTACATCTTGGAGCTTTTTAGGCATTTCAGGTCAAGCGGCTAATAATGCTTTTTCTTTCTTACCCATATATATTGTTCCAGTTCTCATCTTTATCTTCGGCTGGCACTTCATTCAACGTGTCATTCGTGTCAGCTTAAAGCTCAACTCAACTTCTATAGCTGACTTACTTGCAAATCGTTTCGGCAAGTCTCAAAAGCTAGCTGTTTTAATATCATTTTCAATTTTAATCGGTACGCTTCCATACTTGGCTTTGCAAATTAAGGCGATAGTCAACTCATATACCCTCTTAAGACAAGACAGCATTTTACCTGCTGAATTTTTAGGGCTAATCGTTACAGGTTTACTGGCCGGTTTTACGATACTTTTTGGTGTTAGGAATGTTGATGTAACCGAACGTCATTTAGGCATTATGATCGCTATTGCTTTTGAATCTGTACTTAAACTATTCGCCTTCCTAGCTATTGGGATATTTGTAAGCTTTTATCTTTTCGATTCTCCAATCGAGATCTGGCAGCAAGCAACGAGCAATCAACCTCAAAGCACACAAATGTCTGGGTCACAGTGGTTTTCATGGTTTGGATTATCTATTATCGTTTTCTCAGCATTCTTATGTTTACCTCGACAATTTCAAACCTTAATCGTTGAAGCAAAAGACACCAATGTCACCTCTACATCAAGATGGTTATTCCCAATCTATATCTTATTGTTTGCGTTATTTGCAATTCCGCTTGGACAAGCAGGGAAATTGTTATATTCAGATGCCCTAGATCCTGACGCATATGTCCTTTTCCTTCCAGCCTTCAATGGTCATGCTCTTATGAGTCTTGTCGGCTTTATTGGCACAATTTCCGCTGCAAGTGCCATGGTGGTGGTATCAACCATTGCTATCAGTACAATGCTGAGTAATGAAGTTGTTTTTCCTACCATTCTGAAAAGAAACAAGTTTAAACAACATTCATTTGAAGGCTTCAAAAGTAACTTTTTGGTAGTACGCAAGATTTTAGTATTACTGATTTTAACGCTCAGTTTTTTAATGTACTTCACCTCACCGCCTGAGAAACTGGCAACCCTAGGAGAAATTGCGTTTGGTGCTATAGCGCAAATCGGCCCTGCATTTTTTGCTGCTTTTATTTGGCGTAAAGCAAACTTCGCTGCTGTATTTTCAGGGATGTTTATTGGTTTTGGACTTTGGCTATTACTCAATTTACTGCCCACTTTAGGTTTCTATCAGCACCCTTTCATTGATGTTTCAGTAAGCCATACCACATTAGCAACACTTATATCTTTAGCTGCAAATTTATTGTTCGTTATTGCGTTATCTTATCTCAGTCGTCAAAGCATTCAGGAACAAGTACAACTTGAGCATTTCTTTGATAAGCGTGAATTTAAGCAACTGAAAGGTACTGGAATCAATAAAATTTCTATTGATGATTTATTGCTTATTATTTCTAAATTTGTTGGTAGCGAAAAAGCCAAACAAGCACATATAGATTTTAAAATATTAGAGAACGAAATAGCTGATAAAACAGAGCTTTATCATAAATTGATTAACCATACTGAAATGGTACTTGCCAGTGTCATGGGGTCGACATCTGCAAGACTGGTTCTATCTTCTATATTCGAAGGGCGCCAGATTGATCTCGCTGAGATGGCTTATTTCGTTCAACATGCGGAAGACCGTCAACAAAAATTTAGTCAAAATGTACTTCAAAGTGCAATTGAAAACGCTACTGATGGCATTTCGGTCATTGATAAAGAGTTAAAAATCGTAGCTTGGAATCAAGCCTACCTCGATCTATTTAACTACCCTGAAGATCTTGTATACATTGGCTGCCCTGTTACTGAATTAATGAGGCACAACCTGATTTACCAAGGAAAGGTTCCTCTTTCAGAAGTAAATGAACAAGTAGAAAAACGCATAAGCTTTATCAAGCAAGGCTCAATACATAACACGGAGCGCTCTCTTGCTGATGACACAATTATACGAATTAGAGGTAATCCAATTCCTGGTGGCGGCTTTGTTATGTCATTTACTGATGTGACGATTTATCGTCAAGCAGAGAAGCTACTTAAAGAAAAAAATCTCGACTTGGAATCTTTAGTCTCGCAACGAACTGAAGAGTTAAAAAGTGCGAACTCGGCACTGTCAAAATCTAATCATGATTTAGCTATTGCTAACCAGGCAATTCATTCTGCTCATAAACAAAAAACAAATTACCTTAAAGCTTGTAGCCATGATTTGATGCAGCCAGTTTCTGCCGCACGATTATTCGTTTCAGCTTTGGCTTATGATCGGACTTTGTCAGAAAACCAACAGCAGACAGTCCGCCAAATAGAATCATCAATCAGTAGTGCCAATGATTTAATCAAAGATTTGAACGAAGTTTCACAAATTGAATCTGGCAGCATAACGCCTCAAATTTCTGATATCAGTCTTCAAGAGTTATTCTTATCTTTATATAACGAATTCGAACTCATATGCGAAAACGCCAATATATTCTTTAAGTTCGTCCCGACTGAACTTTATGCGGAATCAGATCCTAAGTTATTGAAGCGTATATTGCAGAACTTTATCAGTAATGCCTGTCGCTATGCGCCAAACTCAAGATTGCTACTTGGCTGCCGCCGTAAAGGTGATTTTATTGAGATCCAAGTCATCGATACTGGTCCGGGTATACCATTTGAAAAACAAAATATTGTTTTTGAGCAGTTTACCCAACTACAAAAGAATGGTTCTGAAGGGCTAGGCTTAGGGCTTAATATTGCTAAAGGTTTTTGTGAGCTGCTCGGTCATCAACTGTTTTTAAAATCAGAGCCTGATAGAGGTTGTAACTTTAGCGTATTAGTCCCTCTTTCATTAAGTTATATCTCTGAAGAAAAAAGAGAAAGTTCATTTGCTAACTTAAAAGACGTAACTGTTCACTGTATTGACAATGAAAGGCAAGTTACACAAGGGATGCAAAGTCTGCTTTCTCAATGGGGGTGCAAGATTATTACTTCGAACTCTGTGGCTGAAGCTAAAATAAATACGAAAAAGTACAAAGATGAAATTGATATCATGCTCGTGGATTATCAACTGGATGATCCAGAAAACGGACTTGAACTTATTGAAATTCTTCGGGACAGCTTTGGATATGTTCCGGCAATTTTAGTCACTGCAACGTTAGCAAAGCCATTAGAGCGATTAGCCAAACAAATGGAGGTTGGCTTTATCTCTAAATCCAGCGTTTCTCAAGAGTTAAGAGCCGAGATAGGAAAAGCTGTGATGACCTATTATCAAAAGAATTATTACGAAAGAAATCGAGAAAATTAATCATGATTACTCGTGACGAAAAAACCATATACCATGATACCTGAAGATGCTCGATTTCAGCGAGAATGCACAACTTGTTAATCAAGGCGACGGTGTGCGGCAATAGTGAGCTATTGTTAGCGCTGGCAACGAAGAGTAACAAGCTGTGCAACTCGCACTGCGTGGACTTTTCAGCGCCAATTCTTCTTTGTTACATTAGCTCGAAAGAATCCCGATATTCCTTCGCTAATGCGCCTCAAAGAATT
>NZ_JAFEUN010000044.1 GCF_016900895.1 Parashewanella hymeniacidonis | reverse complement strand
TGATAGTTGTGTATTTGGAGCTTCACCTAATGGGTGAATGGTAGAACCTCGCAATTTCATAGACTCGGCCTATAAAAACATCAGGTTGTAGTGTTATGCCATTTATCAACTGATTTATCTAGGTTTAACCAAGACAGCCGCAGGCGGGCGCAGTCAGCGGTACGTTATAGCGAAATAATTATGGCACTACAATCAAGATAACTCTTTATTCGAGTCACTTTATAAATAGGGTTTTTAAAGCTTGAATCGCTTTTTATTTACGCTACTGAGTATTATTAAAGAGTCAATTACAGATAAGTAAAAACCGTAAGCCAATGACTTACGGTTTCTTTAAAAGGGAAAGCTTAGCGACGATTTATTACATCATGCCGCCCATACCACCCATTCCGCCCATGCCACCCATATCAGGTGCACCTGCAGACGCTTCTTGCTCTTCTTCAGTTACCATCGCTTCAGTGGTGATCATAAGACCAGCAATAGATGCGGCGAACTGTAATGCACTACGCGTTACTTTAGTTGGGTCAAGGATACCCATTTCTAGCATATCACCGTAAGTGTCGTTGCCTGCATTATAACCGTAGTTGCCAGATCCATTTCTCACGTTGTTGGCGACAACTGACGCTTCTTCACCTGCGTTAGTTGCGATTTGGCGAAGTGGCGCTTCCATTGCACGTAGGGCAATTTCTACACCGTGTTTTTGGTCTTCATTAGCCACTTCTACGTCACCAATTTTAGATGCAACGCGGATAAGTGCTACGCCACCACCTGAAACAACACCTTCTTCAACGGCAGCGCGAGTTGCGTGAAGTGCATCTTCAACCAATGCTTTCTTCTCTTTCATCTCGATTTCAGTTGCTGCGCCGACTTTGATTACCGCAACACCACCAGCCAATTTAGCCATGCGCTCTTGAAGTTTTTCTTTGTCGTAGTCAGACGTTGATTCTTCAACTTGTTGCTTAATTTGTGCAACACGACCATTGATTTGTTCTTCTTCACCAGTACCATCAATGATGGTTGTATTGTCTTTAGTAATTACAACACGCTTAGCCGTACCTAGGTCTTCTAATGTCGCTTTTTCAAGCTCCATGCCGACTTCCTCAGCAATCACAGTACCGCCTGTGAGAATAGCAATGTCTTGTAGCATGGCTTTGCGACGGTCACCGAAACCAGGTGCTTTAACCGTAGCCACTTTCACGATACCACGCATGTTGTTCACAACTAAAGTTGCAAGCGCTTCGCCTTCTACGTCTTCAGCAATGATAAGCAATGGCTTACCGGTTTTCGCAAGACCTTCTAGTAATGGCAATAATTCACGGATGTTAGAGATCTTTTTATCAACCAATAAAATGAATGGTGATTCTAGCTCTACGCTGCCTGTTTCTTGTTTGTTTACGAAGTAAGGTGATAGGTAGCCGCGGTCGAACTGCATGCCTTCTACAACATCAAGTTCGTTTTCTAATGCTTGACCTTCTTCAACGGTAATAACGCCTTCTTTACCCACGCGCGCCATGGCATTAGCAATGATTTCACCGACTGTTTCGTCAGAGTTTGCAGAAATTGTACCGACTTGAGCAATGGCTTTTTCATCGCTGCATTCTTCTGATAACTCTTTTAATTCAACAACTGCTGCTTTAACCGCTTTTTCGATGCCGCGCTTGAGATCCATTGGGTTCATACCCGCCGCAACTGCTTTTAGGCCTTCAGTTACGATAGCTTGCGCTAACACTGTCGCGGTAGTGGTACCGTCACCGGCTGCATCATTGGCTTTAGAAGCAACTTCTTTCACCATTTGTGCGCCCATGTTTTCGAACTTATCTTTTAGCTCGATTTCTTTTGCGACTGATACACCATCTTTGGTGATCAGTGGCGCACCAAAACTTTTATCTAAAACAACGTTACGACCTTTCGGGCCTAAAGTAACTTTTACCGCATTTGCAAGAACGTTAACACCGTTAAGCATTTTTCCACGTGCGTCGTTACCAAATAAGACTTCTTTTGCAGCCATGTTTATATATCCTCTAAATCTGTTTGATACTTAAATTGGGTTTAAAGATGCCAATTACTCAGCAACAATTGCCAGAATGTCTGATTCTGACATGATTAATACTTCTTTACCGTCAATCTTCTCTTTCTTAACACCGGAACCTTCGTTGAAGATAACCGTATCACCCACTTCAACTTCAAGTGCTTGAACACTTCCATTTTCTAAAATACGACCTTTACCTTTAGCCAGTACTTTACCGCGAGATGATTTCTCTGCAGCGCTACCAGTCAGCACGATACCGCCCGCAGATTTTGATTCAACTTCAAGCGGCTCTACGATTACGCGATCATGTAATGGACGAATATTCATTGATGGATTCTCCTAACGAGTTTCTGCCTGTAATTTAGGCTTATACGTTCAGTTTAATTTAGGCTTTCGCCTCAGTTAGTTTGAGATATAAGGTCAATTAACAAAATTCCAAGTGCGCTGCTAAAAAAAAGTCCAAATCTTGACTTTCCATCAGCTTGTTCACTGCCTTTTAAGCGGTTATTTGCTAAAATCTGCCAACAACCTATCACTTTTCATTTCTTAAGGTAACGAATTACGTTTTTATGAGAGATAAACATGGATTGCTGACTGCACCTATTGCTCAAGTGCTGTTTAAAATGAGCTTGCCTAATATTGTCGGCATTTTTACGGTTCTCAGTTATAACTTAATCGATACCTTTTTCATCAGTAAGCTCGGCACTGATGCACTTGCGGCTATCAGCTTTACCTTTCCTGTAACGTTGATAATGTCCAGTATCGCCATTGGTATTGGTTCTGGTGTTTCGACCAACCTTGGCCGTTTAATCGGCTCTGGTGATACATCTCAAGCTAAAGTGTTTTTGCATGATGCCTTAGTATTATGCTTCTCAATTATCCTCGTATTAGCGATGATTGGCTTCTTCACTATTGAGCCACTTTTTAAGGTATTAGGGGCAACGGCGACCAATATTGAATTGATCAAACAGTATCTGCATATTTGGTACTTTGGGGCGCCGATCTTAGTGGTAATGATGGTGGCAAATCAGGGAATTCGGGCTACGGGAGATACTCGTTCACCCGCATTGATTATGATTTTAAGCTCAGTCATTAATGTGATCCTGGATCCTGTTCTTATTTTTGGTCTTGGCCCTTTCACTGAACTCGGTATTCAAGGTGCTGCCATTGCAACCCTTATTGCATGGGGCATCGCTTTTGGGTTTTCCAATTACATACTTATCGTTTCTAAAAAGTTGCTGGGCTTGACTGAGTTTTGCTTGAACAGAATGAGGCATAATTGGGCGAGATTGGCTCATATAGCTCGGCCTGCTGCGTTAATGAATTTAATTAACCCATTGGCTAATACCGTATTGATGGCCATGTTGGCCAGATTTGATCACGCTGCGGTAGCAGCCTTTGGTGCAGGGATTAGAATTGAATCTTTAGCGTTAATTGTGGTGATGGCCTTATCATCCAGTCTACTGCCTTTTATTTCTCAAAACCTTGGTGCAGGCCAGCCAGAACGCGCTAGGCAAGCAGTAAAATTGGCAATTAAATTTATCTTTATTTTTCAAACGGTACTTTATATCCCACTGTTCTTTTCGGCAAAACCCATTGCTGAAATTTTCAGCTCAGACCCACAGGTTATTAAATGGTTAAGCTTTTATGTGATGGTATTACCGCTGGCTTACGGCCCACTGGGAATAGTTATTCTTTTTGCTAATGTGCTTAACGCCTATCACCGCCCTGTCAGCTCATTAGTGATTAATGTCAGTCGCTTGTTCTTGTTGATGTTACCCATGGCTTATTTAGGCGCTGTGGTTTATGGTGTGCATGGTCTGCTGTTAGCACTACCTGTAACCAATATTTTGATGGGGGTAGCTTGTTTTGTGTTGTCGAAACGTATCAGTAGTACAAGTATATAAATTAACGGTTCAAACCTACCTGCTATGTTTAAGCAGTATGTGACAAGTTATGATTCATACCCTAACTTTAAAGTCTACCGAACTATTGCTTGATAAATATCAGCAGGTAGTTTCTTTTTACCTTCTGGCGTAAAATGTTGTAATCTGTCAAGTGCGGTAGCATTAAATACCATTTCTAGCTTTTTTTCTACTCGTTTACTTTCTTCAGAGTCAGCCTCAGCCCCTCTATCCAGATTCTGTTTGATTGCAAAACTGTATGTATGTCCTTTAGCAGTAGTTCCTTCTTTTACAAAGGTAACTTGTGCATGTCCTTCTTTTACAAAGTTAACTTGTTCTAACCTTACCGAATACTCTTTGTCACCATAACTAAAATGTTTATGAAACATTAAAGAGTCCACTCTAAGCATTCCTTTATCTCTGAATTCTTGAGCCTTTGGATTTTTTGAAGGAGCATCACGTGCCAATACATTTTGCTCACAAACTTCATACATTGTGCAAAATTCAGGGTCGGTTTTAGGTGTTACACCAGCCATTTTTAATCCTTATCAAATTATAATTATGATGTTCGCATCTAATAGCGAATTCAGATTAATTGTTAATGTATTATTATGAACAGCGTATATTTAGTGTCCTTAATATTTACTGAACGAACCACCAACTTTTCGGTCATCACCTCTTCGTCATATGCTTTATTTATATGGAAAATTTCGCAATGAAAGATAACATCATGAGTTAAAGAATCCACCTTCTTAGAAAGTGGCTTTGCCTTTCGCCTCCTATAAGGGGGCTGGTGCTTGCCTGACGTGGTCTAATGGATATGACCACCCCAGTTAACTCAACTACAACATTTCTATATAACCCCAACCAAAACCACATATAATGTCACAAATAACTAATATTACTCATAAAACCAAAAGCGCACCAACATAAAACAACTACGATAAAAGCAATCATACGACAGATATTTTTTTGGTGACAGCAAGGGGATAACTACGAACATTCAAATCAACAGCAAGATTAACTATGCCACCAACCTTAAAATAGCTCGCTCAATTCAAAAGAAAACACAACACCAATCTCCATGAATAATTAAGCACCACACCCAAATAAAGTGCAATGCTTATTATCGGATTACAAGTTTTAAATCGGCGATCCAGGTGGCATAGGCAAAGGCTTTTCAATTAGGCGAAAGGCTTTATCTTTTTGCCCTTTTTCAATGCCTTCTTTTAACCACAAATAATGAGCTTCTTGGCTTTCATTTGCTCGTTTTGCTCTGCTTTCTAGCTTGTCTTCTAAGTAAGATAGCTTTTTTGCAATGACTCCTTTTACTTCAAATGAAGACTTAGGGTTGTGTATGCTCGCCAATAACTCATCAATGACTACTGCATTAGTACGCATCCAAATTGCTTGTGTGTGGGTTGTATTACGTTTTTTAAGTAGGGTAGATTTAGTTAATTGCTCCAAAATATCATCAACAGATAATGACTTACTTTGTTTCGTTGACGCCTGATTGACTCGATTTAATCGAGCAGGTTGTAATAGATTTTTAACTACATGACGGCTCAATACTTCAGCCATTCCGGTTTCATCAGCTAAATTGCCTAGTGAAGATGCAAAGCTTTCACGAGTTGGCCTGTAATCACCCGACTTAGGAATAAACGTTTCAAGCAATGTTTGCGGAACAGTGAGCTCTGATGGTTTAAGCATGTTCAACAATGCATCCAGTGCATTTTTCTGCGCTTTAGGTTTAACAAACGCCCAAGCGCTATCATCTTCGGTTCTATAATCGACACCACCTATCCATTTAGCCGCTGCTTGAATTTGAAATCGACTCATCAGATAAATTGGTACAAATGCATCAATGAGTTCACTTTGAACGGCACCTTCAGTTAATGCGTTTTGATTAAAGTTATCGATAGCAACACGTCGCACTTTTTGCATGCGCTCTAACTCATCAATGGCGTTGTCGCCGTTATCCCATAAACTAGCATAAACATGAGCAGCATTGGCAGAACGAGAATCGGCTTCGCCGATATAACGAATACCTTGAGATTGCGCTGACTCAATTTGCTGTTGCTGAATAACCTTTGGTGATTGCCCTTTATCGTATTCTCCATAACCATAACTTACGGCCCATTTATCCCATGCACCTAAACTGGTTCCATAAGGTTCTGATATATCTATTTCACTATTTTTTAATGAAATATAAGGATGTGGGTAGTCCATCACTGAGTCGTTATTATGACTTGATGCCGCAAAATTATGTTCAATACCTAAGGTATGACCCACTTCATGGGCGGAAAGCTGACGGATACGAGCAAGTGCTAAATCCATTGAGGCTTTTTCAGCTGCCTCTCTGTCTTTCCAGCCTGCCGTCAATCCTTTAGCGATGAGATAGTCTTGCCTCACACGCAAGCTGCCAAGCGTTACATGGCCTTTAATGATTTCACCCGTTCTAGGATCGCTGATCACTGCACCATAAGACCAACCACGGGTTGCGCGATGCACCCATTGAATCATGTTATAACGGATATCTTGTGGATCGGCAGTTTCAGGTAATAGCTTAACTTGAAACCCATTGATGAAACCTGCATCAGTAAATGCTTGCTCCCACCAGCGAGCACCATCTAACAAGGCACTTCGAATTGGCTCAGGCACGCCTGGGTCGAGGTAATAAGTAATGGGTTTTACGACCTCACTTGGAGCTGCCCCTGGTACTTTCTTTTGCAGACGATGACGCACAATGTAACGCTGCACAATGTTGTGATTAACAGGTTGGGCGTAATCCATAAAGGTTTGTGCAAAAAAGCCACTGTTTGGGTTGTATTGTCTGATGTTGTAATTTTCGTCAGGTAGCTCAACAAACGAAAAACGTTTGCGGATAGAAATACTATTCGCATCTGGTGTTACACTTTGCGCATATTTTCCCGCTTTATTGGTGTTATAAGTCAGTAGAACATCAATATCTGCATTTTTTTCAAATGACTTAATGCCTTTGGGGAGAACTAATGAGTTTGACGAGTTCAGCTTATAGTTCCCCTGTTTGGTCGCCAATAAACGTTTCTCTATGCCATGAAAATCTTTCAAAACAAGGTCGTTCAATTTTACCAGCGGCTTAGATTCTGACTCAATTTTTCCTCGCCATAGGATAGACTCTGCAAACGCTTCTTTTACCGCCCGTTGTTCAGCTTTATTGTGAGTATTAGCTCGGTAATCGGTATTCAGCTGCTTTAAAATAAGATAGGGGCCATAACGTTCAAACTGCACCATTCGAGTTTGACCCAGCTGACCACGATCGAGGCCAATATCATTCGAGCCTACACCATGAGGCAAACTGGTAACCATTAAAAACGGCTTATTAAGTGCCTTAATTTCCATAAAGACATCCCCTGATTTATCGTCATAAAACAGGTTCATAAATCCATTATGTTGTTGGCTTGATTCAATCATTGTTGAAACGGGGTTCTGTGCAGCCAATAAAGGAAAACTGGTCGTTGAGAACGCAAGTAGGGAAAGTGAAAACGCAGCAACGTAGGATCTCATCCTATCTCCTTGTTATTTTATACAATATTGCTGCTTTATCATGCCTACCTGAGAAAAAATAGGCAACTATGATTTGAAGCCATACCCTTCATTCAAATTTAAAAAGGATATGGCTACTTAGGTTAACTGATCCACTCTTCCAGAGTTTCAAATAATTCGGTGAGAACGATAGGTTTAGTGATATGTGCGTTCATGCCAGCCGATAGACTTTTTTCTCTATCTCCAGACATCGCGTGTGCGGTCATGGCAATGATAGGAAGCTGTTCATGGTCGAATGTTTCTCTTAATGTTCTTGCCGCTGTTAAACCGTCCATAACAGGCATCTGAATATCCATCAGAACTGCTGAATACGTCTGCTCTGCAATCATATCTAGCGCAATTTGACCATTGTCTGCAACTTCAACTTGATAACCTGCACTCTTCAATAACTCAGATGCGACCTGCTGGTTAATCAAGTTATCTTCTACGAGTAGTATCTTTGCTTTTGCAGACTCAACGTATTCTTCTTGGATAACCTCGTTATCATTAGTCACAGGTTCATCCGCAAATGCCGTGATAATTTCATCAAATATAGCAGAGGCTTTAAAAGGCTTTTGTAAAAATGCAGACACCTTGGATTCATCAACTTCACCTTGAATAGGCTCTGACGCATACGCTGTCATCATGATGATCTTCGGCATGTTATCGATTCGGCCTTCTTCAACCATCATTTGAAGCTCTTCAATCACCTGTCCGCCATTCATTTCTGGCATCATCCAGTCGATCAAAAGCAAATCAACCGGCTCTTCGTTGAGCTTATACAGTGCTTCGACTCCACTTTCTGCAGTATCAACATCAAAATGAAAATCTCTCATTAACGTCGAATATATTTGCAGCGCTGTTGGGTTATCATCAACCACTAAGGTTTTAATGTTATTCAGCTTAGATGGCACAATCAGCGGTATTTGCTTAGTTTCTTCTGCAATTTCAAAGCTTATTGTAAAGCTGAAAGTACTGCCCAAATGGGGCTCACTTTGAACTTGCAGTTTCCCCCCCATCATTGAAACCAAATGTTGACTAATCGATAACCCTAAGCCTGTTCCACCGTATTGGCGCGTCGTTGAACCATCAGCTTGAGCAAAAGCATCAAATAATTGCGCTTGCTTCTCTTTATCAATACCAATACCTGTATCACGCACCCAAAATTGTAGCGTTATACGATGATCCCTTTCACCAACGTCTTCACAACCTAATTCGATTTCACCGTGTTGAGTGAATTTCACTGCATTAGAAAGCAAGTTAATGAGCACTTGTCCCAAACGCAGTGGATCACCTTTCAAGGTTAAGCCTGCGGTAACGGGCGCATAAAGTAACATTTCAACGTCTTTTTCTTGGGCTTTTAATACATTTAAATCAAGGGCGTGATCGAGCACTTTATCAAGCGCAAACGGCACTTTTTCAAGCTCAAGCTTACCCGCTTCAATCTTAGAGAAATCAAGAATGTCATTGATAATACGAAGCAATGATTGGGCTGAGAATCCCGCTTTAGTTAGGTAGTCGTGCTGTTGCTCAGTGAGAGTGGTTCGCTGCGCCAACTCCAACATACCAATAACGGCATTCATTGGAGTACGGATTTCGTGGCTCATATTTGCCAAGAATTCACTTTTATATAGGTTGGCAGACTCTGCGTCTTGCTTGGCTTCTAATAACGCAACTTCATTAATCTTCTGTCGAGTGATGTCTTTATGGGTACCCACCATACGCTTAGGATGCCCATATTCTGTAAATTCAACCACTCGCCCACGAGATAATAACCAGAAGTACATACCCGTTTTACCCAACATTCTGAACTCAATTTCGTAGACTGAGTCAGGCTCGGAAAGATACTGGGAGCGATACTCCTGGACGCGTTGCCTATCATCCGGGTGGATCATATCGTCAATGGTCGATAATAAAGCCGGAAATTCATCAGGTTGGTAGCCTATCATGGTGAAAAAGGCTGGATTACAGATGATTTGCTCAGAATCCAGATACCAATCCCATAGACCATCTTCTACTGCATCCATGGCCAAATGATAACGCTCTTCAGATAAACGCAACTGTTCTGCGCTTTCATACTCATGAGTGACATCACGCCATACTGCAATCAAACCAAGCAATTCACCCCGGCGATTATAGAAAGGAAGTTTTAGAGTATCTAATAAGACTGATTTCCCTGCGAGTTCGATTTTCTCTTGATAACGCAGCGGAGTTTTATCTTTTAATATCTGCTCATCTTCAGCACGAATTCGATCACCCAATTCTGGGTGAGTCATAGTCTCAGATGATTGCCCAATCAGCTCGTTTTCGGTATACCCCAACATGCGCTCAGCCGCTTTGTTACAACCGAGATACTTACCTTCTTTGTCTTTGAAAATGATCGCTTCTGGTATCGAGTCAATCAAAGAGCGGAGCAATGCGTACTCTCGCTCACGTCGCTCGGTTGTTTCTTTGAGTTTTTCTGTTCGTATGGCAACCAATTTATCTAAACGTTTGTTTTGCTCAGCTAAGTGATGAGTGTATTGCTGATTTTCTTCGAAAATTCGACTCACTAATTGGAACCAAGGCATCCAACCTGGCGTGGTTTTTGAAGGCACTGGTAACGGTTCTTGTGAACAACCCTCAAGATGAGAAAGCAGCTGTGAAGCAGGTGTAACAAAGGATCGTCGTGTTTGCCAATGAACAATGGTCACCAACAATGACAGCGCAAGCACAACAAGGAAAAAAGTTTGTTGTAGTTTGCTCCATGCATCGTTAAACATATCATCCACGCTCTGCAAATACAGCAAACGCCACGGCGCATTATGCAAAGCAACAGAGTGGATATAATAACCGTTACTGATAAAACCATCTTGGGCTTCAAAAAGATCTGATTCAGATAAAGAATGCAACTCAGCAGGGATACGCTGACTGATGTGGTACACCCGAGTCATATCGCTAGAATCAATGTCACTGTGGAACAGTACATTGTTGTTTTGATCGAGCAATATTACCGTGCCTGGCATTTTAAAATACAAACGGATCTGTTTGGAAAGTTCAGCCAAAGTCATATCTAAGTTGATGGAACCCATGAAGCTATCATTATCATAGATAGGGACTTCCAGCGTCGTTAACAATCCTTTATTAGTTGAGTCTACATATGCAGGTCGCCAAGAGACACTCCGCTGAGGGTTCATTTCGGGTCCAACGAGCTGGAACTGTTTTTGATTTAAGAGTTCTTCACGAAAGGTACTACTATCCTTTGGCCAAGGATAATACGACATCATCTTTTGCTTTGAGATGTAATAAATCGCTGAGGTTTTTTGTGCGGTATCTTTCGCAACAGGAAAAGAAAGAGAAAGCTCATACAGCATCTGTAATTCGCGATAAAAATTTTCATCTCGATGCTTTAAAGAGCCAACGCCAGTAATTTGCCCCATATTGGTAAAAGATTTACCCGCTTTAGAATATTCTGGCTCTAAAGAAAAAACTTGGTTTTTCTGAGCAAATTTTTCATATTTCGGCAGCGTTTTATCATTAGCAGGTTCACCACGTTTTAAGTAATCAACCGCAACATCCCGCAAACTTTTTATGGCTCGAATACTGGATTCTAATAATAAATCAACTTGTAAAACGTGGCGATCAATTTGCTGCTCACGTTCATTCATTACCTGTGCTTTTTGCTCGCCATACGCCACCCAGGCGACCCATAACGCCATGACAATTACACCTATATAGGTATAAAAAACGGCTCGGTTATAATTTCGTTGAATGGGTGCTGTAAGTTGCTGAACAGGTTCGGTCGGTTTCATTTATTGTCCCTGTTGTACTACCAGTCAGGATGACGTTCGCTTGGCATTATAACCCTCTGACATTTTGATGTCACATACGAAGTGCTAATAACTCTATGATCGTAAATAAGTTTAGAAGCCTATATCAAAATTGATCTTAAATTGTAAAAACTTAAATTAAAAAGCGAATACATACACCCACCTGATAAATCAGTACCAATTAAATTAAAACTAAAGATAATTAAATTACTATTTTTATAATTATTTAATATAAATAAAAAATTGTTCACCTTACATTCAAGTTTAACAACATAAAATGTAACAACAGGTTCTTAACTTAAGTATTTGATATGGCTTTTCTCTCTCGATATTTTTCAATGGGTTCCACCCAAACCTATTCCCCTCTCAGAACACAAGCTAAAACAGATATTCAAGAAGTCAAAGCTGAAAAGCAAATGATTCACTTTGCAATCCAACAAGGTTCACCAAAACTCGAAGGGGTTGAAAGTTTTATACCCATGATACCTGAAGATACTCGATTTCAGCGAGAATGCACAACTTGTTAATCAAGGCGACGGTGTGCGGCAATAGTGAACTATTGTTAGCACTGGCAACGAAGAGTAGCAAGCTGTGCAACTCGCACTGCGTGGACTTCTCAGCTTCAAGTATCATGGGTATATTGAGTGGTCCGTAACGCAACTTTCTCAAAACGGTCACTTACTTGATAATCAAGCTGAACAACTTAGAACCGTGGCACTTCATAAGTTTCATGAGGTCAAAAAAATGAAGTCAAAGCCTCATGATGATACGAGTACTTCCAAAGCATGCCAAAAAGTTGAAGAAGACTATAAGTTTAAATTGCAGCCACTGACGAGTAGTCATGAAAACGAAAGTCTCTATGAAGTCACCTTCACCTCTGATAAAAATAGCGCATATGGGGATAAATGGGTTCACTTAGGGCAAGTTATTTTAGTTGATACTCCAACAAGTCAAGATTGAAGTATCAACTTATTTTGCTTACTACAGCTGTTCTTCAGCAAACTCTGCAAGACGTGAACGAACGACACCATTTAGGTAAATATTTGCACTGCCATCAAAGTCTTTAAACTTCTCAACAATATAAGTAAGACCTGAAGTTACTGGAGTTAAGTAGTTGGAATCGATTTGTGCTAAGTTACCGCAACAAATTAATTTAGTACCTTCTCCCATGCGTGTGATCATTGTTTTCAATTGTGAAGCGGTTAAATTTTGGCACTCATCCAGTAATACCACTGCATTTTGAATCGACCGACCACGCATGAAGTTAATTGACTTCATCTGCACGTTCGCCTTCTCCATAATGTAATTCATACTTCCGGATGGGTTAACATCATTCTTGTGCAACACTTCAAGTGTGTCAGTAATTGCCGCAAGCCAAGGTCCCATTTTTTCCTCTTCCGTGCCCGGTAAAAAACCAATAGATTCGGCAATTTCTGGCGTGTTTCTGGTCACAATAATCTTGTCATATTGGTTGCGTTCAATGACAAGTTCTAAGGCAGAAGCCATAGCCAGCAGAGTTTTTAGGTATTATAAATTATAAATAGACACACCGACCGACCGATTAAATGCTACAATTTACATTAACCATTCTGAAAGTCGATGAATTTTTTAAGGTATACCTAAGTCAGTCCATGAAAAACTATAACAATAAAAGCATCCTCAACATCGACAATGCAATTTTCCAAAGCTTAGCCCCAAAAGGTAGCTTTTTACAACATTGTTTAATCTGCTCAAAATGGGATGATGAAAACGAAAAAAGCTCTTCTCTTGCGCATTACAATTTACGATTAGCGATATCAAAGTTACTGCAACTGATAAAAGCTGACGAAGAAGAGCACCAAGCATTAATCCATTTATTAGTGCGTAAACCAGAAACTATAACCATCACAGATCTAATCCAAGGTTACAAGTCAGTTGAGCTAGCATTAA
Organism: Parashewanella hymeniacidonis; assembly: GCF_016900895.1. Classification (GTDB taxonomy): domain Bacteria; phylum Pseudomonadota; class Gammaproteobacteria; order Enterobacterales; family Shewanellaceae; genus Parashewanella; species Parashewanella hymeniacidonis. The sequence continues at coordinate 22,574 of NZ_JAFEUN010000044.1, read as the reverse complement.
TAAACAGCTTTCCTTTGAGCAGAGCCAAAAGTTACAGCACCGCAGTCAGAAACTTTTTCAATTCATTCAGTGCTCCCATAGAAAGTGGCTTCAATGCATCAGAATTAGCTTATGAAACACTATTATCAACAAATGTAGACTTTAAGAAAAACCCTAACATCGACCTTTTTACCGTCTATGTAAGAAATCAAACAAAATTTGCCGTTATTGATCCCGATACCTTCCCAAATCTATTTGTTAACGATTCGGTTTTACACAATCTTCTGGTCAATTTAGAAAACGCATCAAAAGAAGCCCCCTTTGAATACTCAGTCATTGCGGGCTTAAAAAAATTATTACGTGAAATTGATCAGTGGCCTGAATATTCTGAAATAAAAATATTACTTAACAGTCCCTTAAACTTATTAACCCCAAATAAAATTAACGATGCACTAATCGATTTTGAGAAATGCTTACATAAGGCATTGCCAAATAGAAAGTTGAATCAGCTAAGTACACTGTTTAGACAGAAACTATTTGATCATGGACTAACCGCTCCTGAGCTAAATAAAGCGAAAGACCTCTTCAAAACCAACTTCAACAGCTCAGGTCAGTTAAAATTTAAGCCACGCTTCATAATACAATGTAAAAGCAATGAGCATATTGTAGATTCATTTCAACTACCATTGGTTCTGCCGTTGGAAAGTGTAGGCGAGATTTGTTTTAATCAGTTCGAAAAAATATCAGTAAACAGCGCTGCCGATACGGACAGCGTAACTGACCTAATAGAAATCTTGATGCTGCTTCAGCAAGGGGGATATAGTGACGCGAGACTATTATTAGCTAAAAAACCCGAAGACTTGATTACTTATAATGTTTCCAAGGGTTTAATAGATCTAGAGCTATTAATCACCAAACACTTCCCAGACAAGAAACAAGAAAAGCTACGCCTTATTCGTGACTTTCTGAACTTATGTGATATCCCAACTCAAAGTGGAAAATTATTAAACGATTTTGAGATTGATTCGACTATCAATGTAAAAGAAAAAGTTAAAACTATGGCTTTTCAAGGGTATTCCAAAGTTAACGGTAAAAAGAGTGATGTTACCGTCGAGTTTAACCTGACCAAATTAACCCCCTTATTAAAATTAAATAGCGTGCTAGTCACGGCGTTGAACAACCTACAAACGTACACAAAAACCACGCCGATGCCTGCCATATCTTTATCTGACATAGAGCGAACTTTAGGCTATGTCGTAGATACATCATTAGAGTCAGCGCAAGTAAGGCATATCCTTATCAGCCCTTTATCTGACCTAGAGCAGCGGGATTTCAGGTTGGGCTTTGCTCAACTTGAAGACATCATCGATGAGCAAGATATACAATTAAAAGCACCTAGAAGCCAAAGTCTACGAACATTTTTAAGTAATCACGCGGGTAAAATCAACGGCCTGATTGATATAAAAAACTGTGGTTTCAAATCTCGGTTTAGCGCTTCTGATGAAATGAATGCTCAAAAACTAATTGAGCCTGTAGATGAGAATGGCGATGTCTTACCCAGCCCTATTTTAAACCAACAACAATCGCTGTCAGAGCTAAGAAAAAGTGTACAAGCGTACTTTGAAAAGCCAATTAACCAGATACTAAATGCGTGTAAGAAAGAAGTTGAATGTTATAAACAGCTTGTATCTACTTTTAACACTTATACGGAAAAAGACGAAAATGGGGTTCACATCAAAGATATCCCAGAAGAAGTTACTGTTCTAGTTAAAGATAATCAGGTTGACGAAGGTCGGTTGATTTTAAAGTCACAAGCGAGTTCCATCAGAAAGGAATTTACAAATGAAGTTGTGATAGGGGCTTACCTTCGACATCAACTATCCATTGGCATATCAGGCTCAATTTACTGCTCTCAAAAATCTGAGTTAATCCCGACTTATGTGAAACACTGGTTTCCTAACTCAAGTACAGGTATGAGAGATTTCTTTTGGTCAGGCATATTTTTGCCTAAAAATGTTCTTCTTGTGTGCTTTATAAGATTAGTTATCAGAACCACTTGGAATAAAGATGTAATAGCTACATTGACTCGTGCAAATTTGCCAGAGCAAATGCCAGAAGGACCTTTTGTACTTGCTGGCTTCAAAGAAAAAGTAGGTAAAGAGACTACGCCCGTTACGATTGAGCCACATGAAAGAGAAATTCGTGAGGTGATCAGCTTTCTTATCCAACATCATGACAACATGATACGAATGGACTTTCAACCAGATAGTATTTGGGATACTCCGGGTTCGACAAAACTAAATTTCCTATCGGCAGCTATTATAGACAGGCTGCGTGATCACTACACCCTTCCATATTTCCGGATGGAGTTATTAGCCAAACATCAAATGAACCTTAGAAAAGGTATCGACGGTAGCTTGGTTAATTCACAACGAGAACGGAATCATGCAAGCAGTAGAGTCACTTCTGCTTATCTAACGCACCCTATCGCCGTGATTGAATATGAAGCCAACAATGCTGACTTTCAGCGAAAATTTGAGACAACCGTCCAGTTTAGACATAAAGAAACATCAATAGAGAAATACGGCTTAGATCGCAACAACATTGACGAAGATTTAATCGTAGCACCAGCAGACCATAAAGAAGAATTGCCAGATTGGTTCATTTTAGCAGACGGCTCATCATGCACAGACATCTTCGCTGCTGTTGATAAATCTAAGCAAGATAGCATTTGTAAAGGTCGAAAATGCCATTCAGGAGAAGGATGTGAGTTCAATCGCGTAGAACTAGGTGTTGATGAATTTGTACGAACTCTGCGACATCAGGCTTATTACATAGCACGTGGTGAGGTGCTGCTGGCAAAGCATGGTAGAGAGTATTTTGATGAGTATATAGCACCTGACATGCGATTTACGTTTGGTTTAGTGAAGTATGTAGAGTTATCCAATCCTCTAATGTTCAAAGACGCTAAAGGGAGATTAGAAAATGAACAGTAATCTTAAGTACCAGTTCTTAGAAGACATAAAGCCGGAAGAGATACTGGAAGAGCATGACGACCTGCTTTTAGAAAATGCAAAACTGTTGCAAGTTACAGATGAAAAGCTCTCTATTGAAGGTACTGTTTTACATTATCATGCAAAGATCACTGGCGCGAAAGCCAATGAAACGGTAGTGCAAAAAGGCTCTGTAGATCTACGTGATATATGGGTTCCCGGTGCTGCGGGGTGGCAGCACCCAGTGCCTATCTTGGTTTACCCTGACTATGCCAAAGCGCTTGTTGAAATCGTCGATATCTATGCAAACAGAGCTAAACATACGCCGACATTTGTAAAAACAGGGATAATGTCGCAAGTTAACGTTGCAGCGCAATTCATTGAATATATGTGCTTACATGGTCATCTCGTACTAAATGGTGTAAATCAAAAGCAAATCGATAAGATGAAAGTAACGCTCAAAGAAGGTGGTATTCCAGCAACGCTAGCCTTGCATGAACGAGTTAATTCATTTGTCGATTTGTTAATCGAGAATGACGAACTAGAGCCATTTTTAATCAAAGACGGTAATACCGAAAACTCTAAAGTAACTAGTATAAGAGTACCTAAGATTGCCCAATGTATCGGTGCGGTTAGTCTAGAAAATCAAGTTCCAACCAGCGTTTACAAAAAAGTAACAGAACACCTAAAATCAAAGGGAGTTAAATTCGGTGCTCGTTTAGCATCCAAAGGCGCATCTGCACCTTCTCAACCAGCCGTTAAATCTTTGAATAACTGGTTTGGTACTTGGAATAGGTTTGCAAAACTAGATAATGAAGATCGGATGCAGTTTATTCCTTTTCCTAACCCCAACCAGCTTTCTAAAAAACTAGGTAAAGTTGCTGGTCGCACAAAAAATTTGGATTTAGAACATGTTGTTGATCTATTAGGCGGTTCACACCTTTGGGTATACGAATATTCATCCAAAATAATTTCATTAGTAAATGAAATTACCAACTTAAAAAATCAATACCTTGATGAAGGGCTTCGCCATCGAACACTGACTGAAGGTAGATTTCCAGAGTTTTTAGTTAGTTCGAAAAAAGTTAAAGAGCTTGAAAAACTGCTAGGTATTGAAATTCACAAATCGAGTTTAACCGCTTCAGATAAAGATTCTGAGGCGTTCTCTGTAACCGAAGTAATCACGTTATTGATGACCGCATGCTATGTCATATTGCAAACTTACAACGCAAGAAGACAAGCCGAAGTTCAGCACCCTCTTATTGGCATTACGGAAGAGTTCTTTCGCTGTAAAGATAAAAAATTCAATTGGTATCAAGCGTGCTTTTATAACGAGAAAAATGGTGAGCGACGCTGGTACACAACTAACAACGGTAGCACTAAAGCAATTCAATGCTTAATTAAATTGAAAAAAGCATGGGGCGCTGTTGATGTTGACGGTTTGTTTAATGTGCCAAGTTTTCGAATTGATGATCAAGGAAACTTTAAACACTATAAATATCATTTTAATAAGGGAAAAGATTCAAAGATCACTGGCAATGCATTTTTAAAAATGGTGCTAGATGATGCTGAAGTGGACATGTCAAGCCACCCATTCAGACGTATCTACGCTGTTATTTACCATTATCAGTATAAAAACGCAGACTTACTAGCATTATGTCACCAGCTAGGACATGTTGATCCCGAAGAAACAACTGTTTATGTAACGGAGCCTGCCGCTAGAGAAACGCATGAGCAACTTCATCATAAAACCAAGCTGACTCGAAATGAGAAAGCTGAATCAACCATTGCGATAAAAGAAGAAAATAAGGCTCTAGATAAAATCATTGCTGAAGTAGGTGTTGAAACAACGGCAAAAGACATTCTGGCTTTACTTATGGGCACCGAAGAAATGGCAGGTAAATATACTTCTTATTTGAAAAAGGTTTACCGCGTTTTGCAAAAGAGTGTGAGGTTCAACAACTATACCAAAGACAAGTACGGTAAAGGCTTTAGCGAATTACCTGACGAAGAAAAAAGTAATGAAATGGCTCAAGTACTTGATGCTAGGGGTCATAAACACAAGCCTAAACCCCATGCTACTTGCCATAAAAAAGAGGGAGAAGCTAAAAAGCACAAGGCTCCTTGTGAACCATCTGTATGTAAGGGTTGTGCATACCAAGAAGTAAAACGAACCCAGCTTAATATCATGAAAGAAGACTTAATCGCACTAAAGGCAGTACAAGCTGATTATTTGACGCTCCCCGTTGAACGTATGCGAGCTAAGGAACAAAGCGCTAATTTAGAGATTTTGATTGAAAGCCATGAACGTACAATGGAAAGAAGTAAGAGTATTTTCAAAGGGGGGCAACCTAATGTCTAAGATAAATCACAACCAAGATCCCCAACAAAAAGAAGCTTTTGAGCGTATTGAAAAAAAAGTGGAAATACTTGAAAAGTGGGCAAGCGAGGGAATCCCCTTTGTAATAGTTAATGGTAACAAGCAGGTTGATAACAAAGGAAAATACGTCCTTGAGTTCTTCCCTAGCAGCCCTACAGGACTAAGAAACTGGAATGGTAAACAAAATAGCAAAGAAGTTGTTAAGCAATATGATATTCCGCCATTTACAACGTCTGCAAAGTCTCTGGATGCAATACCAACGAGTTTAAAGCTAAGAATCTATGGCGATAAAAATAGGCTTAACCTTTGGGAAAGGCTGAAGTTTAAGGCCAAGCTGCAAGCCAACACTAAAGAAAAGAACGCCCTACAAGAGCTAGAAGAAAAACTGAAAGTTTCTGAAGCGAATCATCAGGGGTTAGCGTATGAACTAATTGAACTTCGATTGACTAACAAACACTTAGAGGACGAAAACAGCACGTTAGAAAACCAGATTGAAAGTGTACACGTGTCTATAAAATCTCAGCTTGATCTGAAGAAAAAACAACTTAAGCAGTCTGATCTAAAGAACAAGCAACTTAGCATCGAAAATGCAAAACTAATAAAGCTTTTAGACGAACATGGTATCGACTACGAAAATGCTGACGAGAGCACCTCTATTATTGATTTTCCGGGGAAGTAAATCATGGTGAATAAGCGCAGAAAGTCTTCTCAAGATATCGGTAAACAGAATGCTAAAAAGATAGCAGATTGGTTAAATACTTCGCCTGTTATCCCTTTGTATCAAGGTCGGGTTAACAAGACTCAAATTTTCAAAATGCATAATGTGCCTAAATCAACGCTTGATACGAATGAAGATCTACAAAAGTTATTTGCTCCTGATGGTCCAATAGAGAAGCTAGTTCGAAAACAAAACGGGCTTGAGATTGAACTACCTGATGATGTTGAAGAAGAAAATTCAGCAAAAGAAAATGTAGAAAATATGGTTTCAAATAGTGAGCTTGAATTGAAAGTTAAGGCATTAGAGACCCAGCTTAACTCTATTCAATTAGATCTGGCTTCAGAAGAGTTTTTGTTGGCAACAGGTCGGTATATTCCAAAGCTTTACTTGGATGACGGTGACGTGTGATGCAAATAAGCAATATATCATTTCACGAAGATGTTAAGCAATTAACAGGCGTAGTCACTTTAGTTCGGCACTATACACAAGATAAACGTGGTATCTCATCTATATTTTTATTAAAGGTTGCACGTGAAAAAATAGTCGTTAAGGCTGAATTCGGTGCGATTACGTCAATCCCGCAAACAGGAGAAATCTGGAGAGCGACTGGTGATTATTCCTTTGATAAAGAATATGGCTCACAGTTCATTGTAGATGAGGCTTTAAAGCTGCACCCCAACGCAGAAATTTCAACTGAGGTACTTTGTGATTTCCTTATCTACAACGCCCATTTTGTCGGTATAAATAGCTATTGGACGAAGAAACTTAATCTCGCTTTTGGTGAAGATTTATTTGCAGTTTTACAAAGTTACTCAGCTAAAAAGTTATCTAACTGTAAAAAGCTAAAAATCTCACCAGTTATGGCTCAAAATCTTTGTGATGGTTGGGCTAAGGCTGTTGGTGAAAGTGAATTAAATCTATTTTTTGAACGACACAAATTACCAGTTGAGTATGTTGAAAGTACTCGTCAACTACTAGGCCGTGACGCAATTAGCTTGATAAAAAAGAATCCATATCTGCTCTATCCTATAACATCTGTAAATGCTGCAAAGCGGACATGGAAATCACTAGACAAAAAAGTAAGAGCTAACTTTGATATCAATTTAAACGATAAGCGTAGAGCTATTTCATTTGTTGAATCACTACTTTATTCAGCACATAGCAATAACGGTGATATGGCGTTACCTGCTAATGAAGTCAAAGCTGAACTGATTGAAGCAGGCATTGGGCTTGAACTTAATGAAATTGAAGACTGTGCTTTTCAGACACTTTGTTTCAACAAACAAAATGACACTATACAAATCTTAGGTCATCAGGCGATTGAAAAGGCAATTAATGCATTACTTCACAGGCGTTTATCTAAGATAAAGCAGCTATTTGATACGAATTCGTTGGCGTTTGACGAAACGTTATCAATATTAGATCACCACAGTGTTGAACTAAATCCTCTTCAGTTACAGGCATTAGGTAATGCCTTTAATCGACCTGTTTCTTTTATTGTAGGAGAAGCTGGTACAGGAAAGTCTTTGCTATCCCAGATCATCATTGATGTATGCCTTAATAATGGTATTAACGTTTGGAGAGTTAATTCAGTTGTTTGTAATGGAGACAATATACTGCCTAATTTAAAGGGAGAATCTATTAATCGCTTCATTTCACAGGCAAAAAAGCGAAACCTAAAAGGCGCATTGTCAGGAGCACTTATACTGATAGAAAATTCAAATTCAGTTGATATGTTAACGTTATATAAACTATTAAAGGTTGTTCCTCTTAATGCTCACATTTGTTTTATTGGCGATAAATACAAATTGCCACCAATTGGTCCGGGAGCTTTTCTCAAACAGGCTGCTGACTTAAAACATGATGCGATTACAGGGCTTTTTGAAGTCTACGGTTCGACATCGAATTCAGATATCCAACGGATCTCTAACTCTTTATTTAATAATACTGCATCATCAGTATTCGATGCTATTACCGCATTTGACGTGTCAAAAGAACAAAGCCTAAGTATGTACCATACTAAAGATAAATCTCACGAGATGCTTAGTACCATTACAATCAATATTTGGTTCGAATTGACTTCAATGTTAAGTGATGTACCTAAGATCATTTGTTCGAATCCTCAGTTATGCGATGACATAAATTCTCAAGTTCAGCGGATTCGTTTTGACCGGAAAAAAGTAGCAAAGCTAGAAATTGGTGAATCTGTTTTCTACGCGGGGGAGCCAATTATTTTTGCCAAACCTAATAAGTTTATTGATGTATCGGTTGGTACGTTAGCAAACATAGTAGAAGTATACGAAAAGCCTGTCGTTGCATATGGGCGTGAGTGTTGGATGAAGATAGACATTGGTGGTGATTGTATTGATTTGTCATTAGATGATATTGAAAGTATTGCGCTTTGTTATGCAATTACGGTGCACAAAGTTCAGGGGAATCAATTTACTCATTCCTTAGTTATTTTGGATAATTTCTATTTGATTGATAAATCATGGCTTTACACATGTATAAACGCATCTAGAGAGTCGATGTTATTTATCGGTAATAGGAATCAACTAGTCAATACGGTTGATGCCGCAGAGTTTAGCGCTAATAGGCATCATGGTGTTCCACTAAAGTTGGAGGTTTCAGATGAGTAACGGTATTACTGAAACAAAAGTACACTATGATCGTCAAGACCACTATGTTTACCAAGATATCAACGGAGAGGTTCTTTGGGCACCTACAGATTTTATCATTGAGCTGGATAGAAACCCCAAAACTATACGCACTTATCGAAAGGCTATCAGACGATTATTTAAATTTTTGAACTCTGGTAAACATAAAATAAGCTGGCTTGAAATGAATGACTCTCGCATGAGGGAATTTAGGACGTTCTGCTTGAAAGAAACGACAACAGATTCACGATATCGAGGTGATGAAAACGTTGCTAAACAGACGGTCAATAGCGACTTTTTGATGCCAATCTATAACTTTTATCATTGGGTACAAAAGCAAGGTACATATCACCCAAATATTCTTGGTTTTGATCCGGCCAATAAGTTTTCATATCAGATAACATCATCATTACTTTTGAAGGAAATCGCCGTATCTAGAAATGAAAAGCCAAACAATAACTCACTTTATCCAGAATTATTTAGAGATTGTGATACCAGAAGCCGAAACAGAAAAGATGCAAGTGAGTATGAGCTAGAAGAACTTAACAATTACATAATTAATGAATATGAGGGCTATGAGCGAGCGTCACTATTGCTAATTGTGCAGATCATGAATGAAACGGGTAGCCGCCCGATTTCTGTTAGTAGCTATCGTAGGCTTCAATTTTCTAAAGAAATCATCGAAAGAGAGTTCTTCCTCAACAAGCAAGATAGTTTATCAATTGTTCCAAAGCTGGCTAAGCAAGGAAATACTATGCCAGTGAGCTTTAGGTTCTCTACAGTGCTCGCTGTCAGGAATTTCATTGAGAATGATTTGGAAGAGTTTCTCACCAACATTGATACTGGCAACTATGAAGGTCATTTATTCTTAGACCCCAACAGCTTTCAACCATTAACCGCTGAGAATATCAGCAAGATCTTCAGTGAAATCACCACAGAACTTGGCTGGCCTAAAGGTAAATCGATTTATTCATTACGCCATAAATTTTCCGGAGATAGTCTTGATAAACATTTGGACGCTGCAATAGAGCTAGGCTTTAGTGCTAATGAAACAGCAATTGCACTTCAGATGGAAAAGGAAATGACCCACCGCAGCTCTGGCTCTCTAGAAGACTATATTTCGAGCCGTAAAAGAACTATGCAACAAACTGATTCATTTAAAAAGTCGTTAAAGATTAACCAACTAGAATCAGACAAAACTCGCCTTGAGCTAGAAAGGCAAAAAGCGATAGAAAGCGCAGAGCAAAAAGATGCAGAGAATCAGGCACTGTTATTAGAAATTCAAAAGCTACAAAGCCAACTAAAAGGCGGCGATATTAATTAGTAAATATCTGAATCAGGGATCTCAAGATCTCCTAGATCACCAACCTGCGAATAAAAAGGATGAGTCTCAAATGTATATATTTTATCATCGGACTCGTTATCTTTCGAAACGGCATAGTCAAAGCTTGTAGTATCGGATTCTAATGAGTCGAGAACGTCACTAAGTTTTGGGTACTTGAATGCAAGATTCTTATTCATCGTAAACCTCTATAGTTCGCCCTGAGTAGTTATAGTATAGAGTGAGGGTCATAGACTCTCCAGTTCAAATGCTAAGAAGTGGTGATTACGATTGAGTTTTTGAAAAAGTAACCTATGAGAGGTTACTTTTGATAGGAGTACAAAATAGTAACCGTTGAAAGGTTATTATTTGGCGGCAAACAAAACCTATAGTAGATTTCAATTCTAGTTTTGGAGTTTTTTTGAATACGCAAGCTTAAGGCCATAATTAGTGAAAATAAAAAATCCACACACGCTCAAGCAAGCTTTAGCAAATATGAAGCTCGAAAACTTGTCTCCATCTCCTGAAGTTAGTGTACTTCTGCAACAAGCATTAGTGGATGAGAACATTGACACAGAGGACATAATAAGCCTATTACGTACTGCGCACCGTACTGATGAAGTACGTTAGTATACTGAATATTAATCGTCACGGTTAGCAATTACAAAACCGTGACCGATAACATCCAATAGATAACGTAATAATTGAAAGAATTATTTCTTCTACTTTAAGGTCAATTTTGAATATTACTATAATGGCACTTGTTGATTGAAGAGTATGTAAATGAAAACCATAGGTAAACTTGCTAAAGAACTTAACATTAGCATTGAAACAATCCGTTTCTATGAGCGCCAAGGTCTGATAGAGCAACCTTTAAAACCAGAGTCTGGTTACAGAATGTATGGCGATGCCCTTACCAGTCAACTCAAATTTATTCTGAAAGCTAAAGCATTAGGGTTTACGCTGAAAGAAATTGAATCGCTTATGTCACTAAGTGACAGTTGCGCTGATATTGAGTCGATGGGGTTGCAAAAACTTAATCTCATTCGTAATAAAATTGCTGATTTACAGCGATTAGAGAAAGTAATTCAAGATATGACAGATTCTTGCAAGGCCAATCAAGACCCTCAATCCTGCCCGGTAATAAATTCACTTAAATAGCTATTGACCCCGTACTTATGTACGGAGTTTATACTACCTTAAAAATTGAGGTAGATAGTTATGATCAATAAAATTCTAGATAAAGTAGGTTCTGGTGGCGTTTGGCTAGCCGCCCTTAGCTGCACAGCATGTTTTCCTGCGCTCGGCTCATTGGCATCTGCTCTTGGGTTAGGTTTTCTTTCACATTTTGAAGGGATAGCGGTGAACACCTTATTGCCATTATTTGCTTCACTAGCGTTGTTAGTTAATTTCTATAATTGGTATCAACATCGAGATTCATTGAGAGGCGTTTTAAGTGTCATTGGCCCAATTGCAGTATTGCTGACCCTTTATCCTTTATGGCAATACGACTGGAGCACTTACTTATTTTACTTTGGGATCATTTGGATGGTCGTAATGTCTATTTTAGATATTGTTAAGCCCATTAAGGAACCAGTATGCAAGGTATAGAACTAGAATCTAAAATCACTTGCCCTGAATGTGGATTTAGCAAAGTTGAAACCATGCCTACAAACGCTTGCCAATGGTATTACGAATGCGAAAGCTGTAAAGCACTACTTAAACCGTTAAAAGGTGATTGTTGCGTTTATTGCTCTTATGGAACAGTTAAGTGTCCTCCTATTCAAGAAGGCAATGCATGTTGCTCAGGTAAGTAGCCTAGTATTCGGTGGTTCTGTGTCAACCAAGTAATATCTTAAATGCGATTGCGATTAACACTAAACCACCAAATAGTTCAGCTTTAGATTCCAGCCATACGCCACTTCTTTCGCCGATATTCACACCAATCCAGCTAAAGGCAAACGTCGTGACGCCTATTATCAAGCAAGCTACGGCTATATCTACCTCAAGCAATGTGATTGCATAACCTGCCGCCATTGCATCAATACTGGTGGCAATAGCAAGAACAAATAGCACACGATGAGTAACATTAGCAATATCTTCTTCAATTCCTTCAGATTGGGACTCATAAATCATTTTGCCACCGATAAATACTAGCAAAATAAAAGCTATCCAAGGTGCATAATCTTCAATCCAAGATGATAAACCTTTACCGCTGTAATAGCCTAAAAGAGGCATAAAGCCTTGGAAAAAACCAAAATAAGCAGCGGCTTTAATAAAGAGCTTTTCAGCATTTACTACTTTTTTAGAACCTAAGCCTATGGATACTGCAAACGCGTCCATACTGAGTGCTATAGCTAATACAAATACTTCAAACAAACCGATTAAACCTGAATAAAATTGTTATAAGATTACGTGACGTATAATTAGTTACTTGACTGATGTTAAACACCTAAGATTTACTGACAATTTTTCTATTATCAAAGCCTTATTTTTACACCAAATTTCAGCCAGATATTCAGTAACAGTGCCAACACTTGAAGGAAACAGAATATTCCCCGCCACTTTGGCGAAAGGTCCATCAGTTTCGAGTAGAACTCTATCTTGAGGTATCCACGATATTACTTTTTTAGCTCTGGCTGAAGTTAGCATGGCTGGCCCAATAGAGAAGAAACAGCCTAGCTCGACGGCTTCTAGAACTTGCTTCTTAGTACCTAAAAACCAATGAAGAATAGAAGTACCAGCATTGGGATGTAACTTAAGTTGTTCAAGAACTTCACCAGTCGCGTTAAGACTATGGATAGTTAGTATTTTGTCATCAAAGCCTTCACATTTTTTTAGAATATGCGTGAAAACCTCTAATTGATCATCAAAGTAATCAGCGTAACCTTTTGAGCCATCCAGTCCAATTTCTCCAATATATCTAGTTCTATCAACTAGCTTATCGAATAGTGCTAATTCATTTTTTCTTAGATGAGCAAGTTGAGGGTGAAGCCCCAAGGCCGTCTTACAGTGTTTTATGCCACTTGTTAACTGGACAGTACCTTCAAAAGCTGAAGGCACCGTAGTTACTGATAGCACGTAATAATTACTGCTTTTTATGTCGTTCAATACCTCTTGATGATCTGGATATAAATCAACGTGGCAATGAAGATCCATCATGACGATTTATCCGCTTGGAGAAATAATTCAACCTCTGCCAATCCTCGCTTAATAGTTGATTCTAATTTTTCTCGTATATCTTTTTCTTGTGGTATTGGCCCTGAACTTCGAAGCCAAGAACGATAGTTATCGGATTGTTTCAATCTAATAATGGCAGTTTGAACCGCTTGGAGATCATCGCGAGTATCTTTTTCTTTGATAAGATCTCTCAACCGCTTTGTCTTGTATGGCGCATCTTGTGTAAAACCAGCATGAAAAACTGACGCTCTTCGAATAAGGCAAGGTACACAATGCCCACACTGTTTATGTTCTCTGTGCCAATGACTGCATGAAACACTTAGGGGAACTGCTTTTCTAATTGCGTCTTGATCAACACATTCTGCTAACATTTCACCTTTAGTTTTGAATTGATAGGGGTTTACAAATTTGACATGAAACCCAGTGTCTCTAAGCAAAGATTCAAGCCTGCTTAGAAAATTAGGATGAGTAGTTCTAGTGCTATGACTACCAATCCGTCTTCTGGTAAGCGGTGGATTTATTGAAATATAGCCATTCTCTGGGACGACAATAGTTTCAATACTGCTATCGCAATTAGCGTTTCTTAAGGCTGATATACCAAGTACCGCCATAGCTAGGAAGTTGAAGCTTCTTCCCCTCATGCTAATGTCAGTTTTACCTTCTAAATGCTTGATAATATGAGGAGACATTGAATAGGACAATTCGCCGAATGGCGGGGATAATAAATGCTTAATATCTTTCTGTTTTGCGCCATCACCACGATAAGCGTGACTAACCAAAAGCGGTTTTAAGGCTGACTCTCCGTTTAAAATGTCAATTGCACCAACTGCGCTATCAAGACCTCCTGAAAAAAGGCAGACTGAGTTGAGTCCAATTAATGATTTTGCTTTTGCTTTCGCTTGCTCACTTGTTTTAGGAGTCGGCATCGGCATAGTTGTTTTTTCAAAAGTAAACAGCCATTGATCGCCCGTTAGAAAGTTGAGCAAAGAACTTAGTTCAGGCTCAACAAAATTCCACATATCCTCATCGGTAACAGGAACATGTAAATGCATTTTTCTAGCCCAAGCATTTTCTGCATTATCCCTCAATTCAAATGTATCAGCGGCGGTAACAGCGGTTGCAATTGTTATCAGATCTATTGCATCAGCATCTACATGCAATCCCAAATCACGAACTGTTTGTAGTAGTTGTTTTGACACTAAGCTGTGCTTAGTGATGTCATTTTGATGCGTATGGAACATCTGGACAGGATGACAATCATCAGAAAAATCAGGCAAGTTAGCAGGATCATGGTTAAAATAAAAATTAGTCATCAAAGCTCTCCCACTCATCAACCGTCATTGAAATTGCATCGGCTTGAATTTTAGTAATATTTTCCTTGCTAATAGTACTGGGGTTGCCATTAGTTACTTTGTCTAACTGCTCTTGTGTGATCACTTTTATTAATTCCCTTAATTCAACTTCCATTTGATGATGCTTACTTGCAGGCTCAACGTGAAACCAAGCTCTGCCCATGCCTTCAACCACATCCTGAAAAATAAGATCTGTTAAATAACAGCCTATGGCTTCTTGAATAACTTCGTCAGTAAAACTGTTTGGGTCAAATTCTTCTGTATCGGGGAGTGCTTCTTCTAGTGCGTAATCCAACGCAACTCTTACAGCATCCGAATCGGCATTATCAGGCGCTAAATGGCTAGCAATTTTGTCAATTGCTTGGTCAGTCGATAACCCAGTTAAATCACCTAATGACAAGCTTTGATTATTAATCGTTACGGTGTCGCCACGCATGACACCAAGCAGTCCAGAACCAGCAGTTATGCCACTTGCTAGTCTCCGGCTTGTGCTCTTACCTCCGCCAGAGCCTTTTCTAGAGTAACTTTTTAATGAACGCCTTAGATCTGAGGTTGAGCCACCTGTTTGCGCATATTTACCAAATGCTCTTCTGGCACTGGCAAACCTATTTGGAGGCGGTGTTGCTGTAGGTGAACCACCGATTTCTTGTTGAACCTTGTCATTGTCAATATCATTGCTATTGTCATTCTGATAATCAGCTTGATTATTATCAGAGCCAGCTTGCTCATCCCCATCAGTACCTGATGCAGGTTCTATTGTGACAGGATCTCCTTGCTCTGCCCAAGATGGAATAAGTGGACTCTTATTATTTGGTCCTGTTGACGATGCGGACGTACCCATATTACTTAGTTCCCTCTAGTTCTTTTAAAATTGGATTAAGCCATCTTTGGCGGGGCAAGCTTTTTAAAAATGTAAGAAGACTTAAGCTACATTTATCATCCTGCTTGGCAAGTAACACAGCCCCATAAATGCCTGTTGGTCTTTCGGTCCAATCACCAATCAACTTAAAGTTTTCAATCAAACCATCCATGACTGACATGTATTCTTCCTTCGGAGTTGTGGTAATCGCAGTAGAGTTAACGCCACTGACCCTTACCTTTTGCTTCATTAATTCTTCTACGAGTTTTTGAGCGGCTCCAGACATTACCGAATTAACAGCACCCATTGGAATGCTTTCTCTGCTCAGATATGCCGCTGGTGTCAAATCCATTTCAGTGAACATGGGAGGTAATTTCGACCATTTATCAATAAAAGCTAGGTCGAGTTTCCACTCTTCAGGTAAATTAATTTCGTCAAATTCGACTTCTGAATTTTCAAGATCCGCTAATACTTTTGGATATCCGTTTTCCTTATCAATTAATTCATAAAGCTTGTTGGTAGCCTGAGTGCCTAAGCACCTCTCAAAAATTACCAGCTTAGTGATAGTTTTTTCATCAAGTTGCATTCCTCTGCGATGAGCGGTTTTCTTTCTCATCTTAACCTGATTGAGTAATCGCTTAACTATGCGAGGGTTGCCGTTAATGTTTGTGGATTCAGCTAATAGTGGAGCTAACTGTTCAGCAACCACAAATTTACTTCTGAGTTCGGAATGCTTTTCAATCTCGTGATCTTGAAGTAGCTCGTCAACGGTAATTTGTGGTTGTTTCCACGACAGCCTTAATGACTCTTCAAGGGCACATCTTATCGTTTCTAATTGCGCATCGGTAACGCCGTGATCTTGAGCAGTAAGCATCATTAAATATGCCCTTATCTCCAGAACGCCGGGTCTTGGTACATGCACAGGAATTTGAATAAGCTTGTCTAAATAATCAGTTTGATGTCGTTGAGATGCACCTTTGTGATACTCAGGCACTGCCAAGCGGATCATGTCCTCATCGGCGGCAATAACAAATGCAGTATTGGGTAAAAATAGAAATAACCTGATCGCCTCAAGGGTCGAAATAGCATTAAATGGAGAGCAGCGATCTAAATTATCGACATAGACAATAAGTGGCTTATCAAACTCCTTTAACAGATCAGAATATGCTTTTCGGAATTCTTTAATTTCTTTAGGAGGTGAAAATGATTTATTATCATTGATCAAACCTTTGTTTTTCTTCGCGACATCCTTAGCGCCATCGACAGCACCTTTTACATCATCAACATCCAGTTCACCATCGTCACCACCACTGAATAGTCCCATGATCTTCTGTATACCACCCATAGTTGGTATACCAGCTAATGCTGCACCACCATCCATTAGCAATCCCATCAGTCTGATCTTATCTATTCGTCCAGCAAACTCTTTTGCTTTTGCACTGAGATTTTTATCGTCTGCTGCTTTTTTAACTAAAGTAGATGCAATTGTTTCTAGTAACGCCGCTTTAGCGTCATCATACCCTTGGAAAGTCCATGCATCGAAATGTACTTGGATATATTCTTGTTCATCACTTTCCAGAGAAGCCTTAGTAAGTTCAAGAATCGTCGATTTTCCAGCGCCCCAATCACCAAAAACGCCTATACTAATAGGCATTAACTCCTTTTCTGTTATAAGATCTTTTATTGACTCAGCCGTTTCATTAAAATTTAAGAAATCAATTTTTGATTCTTTATCAGACCACATAACGTCTCCTTTTATTTATTATTTCTTTTGTTCCATTCTTTCAATAGTTCGGTGAACCGTGGGGCGGCTAACAGAATATTTCTTCGCTAATGCAGAGATCGATTCACCATTTAATTTATCTTTATATAATTCTTTCGCTTGTTTGTCTGATAAAGCAGGCAATCTGCCCATGTGTTTGCCTTTAGCTTTAGCCTCTTCACGACCTTCTGTGGTTCTGGCTTTTATAAGATCCCGCTCAAGTTGAGCGAATACTCCACATAGGTTGATCATGGCTGTGGCAAACGGATTATCATTTTTGGTATTGAGAGAGCCGTCGATAATATTCAAACAAGCACCTTTCTTATGAATGCTTTCAATTGCCTCAAGAATAGATTTTAACGACCGTCCCAAACGGTCGAGGCGAGTAACAATAACTTCATCACCTTCCCTGATAAAGTCGATGAGTTCCTTAAGCTTTTCTTCATTTCGAATCGAAGCACCAGACTGTTTGCCTTGGAATATTTTTTCACAGCCCTGAGCGTCCAACTTGGACAGTTGAACATTCAAATCTTGTTCTTTAGTTGAAACTCTTGCAAAACCAACTTTCATATGTACGAAACCTGTAACTTTCGTACACCTTATCAATTAAGTGAACGAAAGTCTATAATTACAGTTTCGTTCATGCACGAAATAAATCAGCAACTTTCGTTCACTCAGATGTGTAAAAAGATCTATTTAAAACTAAATTACTTTTAAGACGCCGCGATACATTTGCATCTGACAATGAAACTCATGCTCTCCCGGTGACAAGTTCATTAAAGTAATTTGAGTAATTTCATTCAATTTAAGCTGTTCGCTTATATCCAATGAAGGAATAAGGATTGTTTCGGCGCAGGGGGATTGATCTTTGCGCATAAACTTCAAGGTGACAGGTTGGCTAGCAGACACCTGAATTGAAGATGGGGAATACACGCCATCTTTCACTTCAATTAACACTTCACTGTTTTGCACAATTGTTTTGTTAGGTTTGAACAGCCAAAACCACCAAACAATCAGCGCGATCAACACTAAGCCTAACAAGTTAAGTAACATCATCGTTCTTCTCCTTAATGCTCTTTTGCTTTAAACAAGCGAAGTCGATTTGCATTTGACACTACGGTCAATGACGAAAATGCCATTGCAGCTCCAGCTATTACAGGACTAAGCAAAATGCCAAAGAAGGGGTATAGAATCCCCGCAGCAAAAGGAACCCCAGCTACGTTATAGACAAACGCGCCAAATAAGTTTTGTTTGATATTTCGTAAAGTGGCCTTGCTAACCGCTATGGCATCAGCAAGGCCATGAAGTGAGCCACGCATCAGGGTAATATCAGCACTTTCGATTGCTACATCAGTCCCTGTGCCTATGGCGAAACCAACATCGGCTAACGCAAGTGCAGGGGCATCGTTAATGCCATCACCTGTCATACCAACAGTTTCGCCGCTGTCTTGTAGCTCTTTAACCTTGTTGGCTTTGTCTTCTGGCAGCACTTCAGCAAAAAACTCACTAATACCCGCTTTTTTGGCAACAGCGGCGGCTGTTTCCTTGTTATCGCCCGTTAACATAATGACGCGAATTCCATTGGTCTGAAGCCGTTTAATCGCGGAAATTGAGTCTGACTTAATAGGATCTGCAACAGCAATAATTGCTGCCAGCTCGCCATTAACAGCAAAATACATTGGTGTTTTAGCTTCTTTTGCTAAAGACTGGGCTTTTCCAACGAAACCTGTAAGGTCAATGCCTTTAATTTTCATTAGTTTATCGTTACCAAAAATTAAGGTTTTGTTGTTGCAGCTTGCTTCTACACCAAAACCCGTAATGGCGTTAAACGATTCTATTTTTAGTAACTCGATACCCTGATCTAACGCACTTTCAACAATCGCTTGTGCCAAAGGGTGCTCGGAGCCACTTTCTAAACTTGCTGCAAGCTGTAACACTTCTTTCTCGTCAGTCGCTTTTGCTAAAACAATATTAGTTACCTTTGGTGTCCCTTCGGTAATAGTTCCCGTTTTATCTAAAATCATGGAAGTGATTTTAGAAGCGGTTTGTAAAGCTTCGCCATTGCGAATAAGCACTCCAGCTTCTGCCGCTTTTCCAACTCCCACCATGACAGACATAGGGGTTGCTAAGCCCAAAGCACACGGGCACGCAATAATGAGTACGGTAGTTGCTGAAACGATGGCAAAAGCAATTGCTGGCTCTGGTCCAAAGTTAAGCCATGCTAGAGCACTTAATATAGATATGATCATGACAACAGGAACAAAATAAGCGGAAATCACATCGGCCAAGCGGCCAATAGGTGGCTTAGAGTTTTGCGCTCGTTTCACCATATTGATGATTTGCGCAAGCGCCGTGTCTTTGCCTACGCGTGTCGCTCTAAACAAAATCATGCCTGACTTGTTTAACGTTCCTGCAACAACTTCATCTTCTTTGGCTTTTTCAACAGGCATGGGTTCGCCCGTAAGCATTGATTCGTCAATAGATGTGTAGCCTTCTAATACAATACCATCTACAGGAATTTTCCCCCCCGGTTTTACCTTCACCACATCATTAAGTAAAACCTGCTCGATACCTATCTGAACCTCTTTGCTATCACGAACTACTGTAGCTGTTTTGGTTTGTAACCCGATAAGACGTTTGATGGCTTCAGAGGTTTTACCTCTGGCTTTTAGTTCTAGTGCCAAACCTAAATTAATCAATCCAATGATCATGGCTGTAGCTTCAAAATAAACATGTCTCGCCATCAATGGCACTGCGTCTGGAGCCAATACAACAGCTATTGAGTAAATCCATGCCGTACCTGTTCCTAAAGCAATTAGGGTGTCCATATTGGCTGAATGATTTTTGAAGCTCTTCCATGCTCCGACATAGAAATGCTTGCCTGAAAAATACATAACACCAAAAGTTAAAATGCCTACAACCAACCATGACATGCGTTCAAAGTTTGTTTCAACTGTCATTTCTCCAACAACAATGCCGTAGATCATTAGAGGAACGCCGAGTGAAAGAGCAATAAAAGTATCTCGTATTAGCTTTTTGTAATACTTCCAGTCTGCTGCCTCTTTCTCGTCAAGCGTATCAATTTCTGAACTATCATCGATTGGCTTAGCGTTATAACCGATAGACTCAACAGCTTTAATCAGCTCTTCCGTTTTCACGGTTCCTGTGACTTGAACAGTCCTATCAGCAAAGTTCATTTCAGCACTAACTACACCATTGGTTCCTTTCAGCGCCCCCTCAATTTTACCGACGCAACTTGCACAGCCAGCACCTTCTATAATGAGCTGATGATCAGGTTTAATATTATTCATGGGAGCCGCCATTGTTTTCTGTAGGTTCAAAGCTGTCTATGAGGTGACATACCATAGTGGAGGTTGGCGCTTTATCTTCCTTGACTTCCCATTGTGCTAGCGCATCTTTCATGTTTTTACGCAAAGCTAACATTGCCTGAAATTGTTTTTCAGTCTCAGCTAGCCTTTCCTTAATTAAAGACCTAACTAGAGGGCATGCAGCTTTTCCGAGACTCGCCTCATCAACAATGTGTTGTATATCTGATACTGAAAACCCCAGTTGTCTTGCACTTAAAATAAACTTCAGTCTAGAGATTTCTGTTGGGGGATAGTACTTATATCCGTTTTCAGACTTAGTTGGATTGAGTAATTTTAATCGAGTGTAGTACCTGACAGTATCGGGTGTTGTACCAAACTCTTTGGCTAATTCAGTAACTTTCATAAGCTATCCTGACTTAATAAATGGGTTAACTGAGTTAAGTTTAGACCTGTGTGTTAGACACAGGTCAAGCCTGAAATAATTATTTCTGAGCTAGTGTGACCAATGAATGTGCTTGATTTTCCATTCACCGTTTTGCTTTTCGAGTACTATCGTTTCCATACCTTGATAATCACGCTCTTTACCTTTGTATGTACCTTTAGTATGACTGCGCGAAGCAGATATAGCGGTATTTCCAAGAATCGTTACTTGATGCTCTAGCGTTTTAGTTTCCACTGCCGCTAAATATTTCATATCCGACAGCATATGGTGATGAGCGTATTCATCAGCACTTCTCTCAACGCGACCACCCTCGTAGATGGTTACATCATCAGCCAACTGTGTTCTTGCTAGGTCTTTATTACCCGTTTCTAGTGCTTGATGAAATGCCAAAACAACCTTTGCGGCAGGGGTATCTATGCCTTTAAACAAACCTTTGTCTTTGTTCTTATCACCATGAGCGTTTGCTGCGAAACTAAACGTCATGAATAAAACGAGTAATATATTTATTGTTTTTGTTTTCATTTTTATTTTCTCTTTTAAGTTTTAATTTGCAGGGCCAACAACACTAGTAAGCCCAGCCGTTACAGATAAAATGGCGAAAGCGACTACCATTTCTATCGAGATAGATTTAGATAGTGCTTCTCTACCATCGTTATTTTTAAGTTGTGGGACGAGTTTTAATTTATGCTTAGCTGCGATGCCCAATATTGAAACGACAAGAACTAATTTAAGCAGCAGTGTTTGCCCATAGCTTGAACTAACCAGCTCTTCAACATTTCCAACTAATTGAAAAGCTAACCAAAGGCCAGCAATTAACAATAGACTCACCGCGATACTTGCTTGCCTTCCAAATTTGCCCATCACTGAGTAGAGCTGCTCATAGTCCTGTTCATGGCAAGCTTGTTTAAGCGGAAACAACGCTCCGAACCACCAAGCCATAACAAGCACATGGAGCATCAGCAATACTTTTTCGAGCACTCCTAGTTCAGATACATGACCGAACAAAGTAAAGGTGTAGGAAAGTACTATAAGGCTAAGCCCTAAAATGCTTAGTTTTATGCTGTTGCTCAGCGCAACAGATTTGAATTTAATGTGTGACGTTATCGCGAATATCGCTAGAGCTAATCCTATACCTCTAAGTAAAGTTCCATCGCCGATAGAAGAGTCCCACATTATGTCTAAGATATCAGGGTCAAAAGCACCTTGAATGCCTTCTTCTGCCATCGCACCAGTACTAGCGAAGAACCAAATGGCATTTGCAATCAAAGCGATGACTATTGAACCTCTTATCCATTTTAGGTTCGCTATTGCCAAGTTATTATAAGACTCACTTTGTTCAAAAACTTGCCTGAAAAATGTATAACCAGCAATGCAGGCAAACCCGACGTAAAATACAATTTTTGACAGTACAATGACTGTATTCCAGATAATCATTTCCATAACAATCACTCTTTGTATCGAGAATATGCAAACCTATTGGGTAGTGGGCTGATGGCGTGAATTGATCTATGATGGTTGCACGCTAGTTTCATTTCTTTTAGAGCATATCATGCGTCACTCTATAGATGTTCAATGTCCTCATTGCCATGGTGTTTCAATATC